>NZ_CP041146.1:918333-1224444 GCF_006494775.1 Nocardioides humi
GTCGCACGGCGGAAGGCGTCGTCCGAGGTGGGACCGGCGATCACCTTCACCACGACCTCGCCGGCGGGGATCCCCAGCCGCGCCGGGGCCTTGGCGAGATAGTTGGTGCCGTAGTTGGACTCGCCCAGCGGGCGCACGAACTCGTAGTCAGCAATTCCCTGCACGCGGTTCCTCCTGGGCCTCGTTCCCGGGTCATCGTCCAGCCGAACGGACGGCCGGAGTTCCAGCATGTCACGAACGCAGCGATTCCCTGGGCGAAAGACGGGGTAACCGGTGTAGCGTTCCGGACGCAATCAGCGACCTAGGAGGCACGTTGATCGACCCCACTGCAGCATCCGTGGTCCCGACCACCGACCCGTCGACGTACCTGCCGGCCCAGCCGATCTCGGGCGACCTGACCGACCAGCTGCTGCAGACGGACTTCTGGACCGACGACATGGTCGCCGGAGCCGGGATCCCGATCGTCGACGTGCCGTTCGTGAGCGTCGGCGGAGGCATCGGCAGCTTCGTCACCGTCGACTACCTGCGCATCGCCGGTGTGCCGACCTCCCAGATGCGCGTGCTGAGCACCCTCGACTTCCCGTGGCAGACCTACGAGTACCTCACCCGGGTCTCGCAGGTCCCGCGGCCCGAGCGGATCCGCTCCGACTCGGCGTCGCGGCCCGACAACATCTGGGGCTTCCCGTCGTACGGCTTCGCCGAGGGCGTGCGGAAGTTCGACCTCAAGGTGCTGTGGGGGCTGTTCAGCGAGCCGATCTTCGCCGACTACTACACCCCCAAGGCCGGCAACGTGTTCGAGCAGCTCGAGCGCGAGTCGAAGCGGATCGCGTACGACGAGATGCTGGTCAAGGGCCTGGTGCGCATCGTCCGGCGGCGGTACGGCGGCGGGTACTTCACGATCCTGACCCCGCCCGAGGGCGCATCGGCCACCAAGCGGGTCGCGTTCCGCTCGCAGTACGTCCACGTGGCGGTCGGCTACCCCGGCCTGAAGTTCCTGCCCGAGCTGCAGCGGTACCGCACCGAGAACAACGACTACCGCCACATCGTCAACGCCTACGAGGCCCACGAGCACGTCTACGAGCGGCTGGTGCAGACGCCGTCGACGGTGCTGGTGCGCGGCGGCGGCATCGTCGCCTCCCGCATCCTCCAGCGGCTGATGGACGACCGCGAGAAGTTCGGCGCGCAGACCCGGATCGTGCACCTGTTCCGCACCTACATCAACGGCACCAACGACGGCTACGGCAACGAGTCCGACCAACGCCCCGGCGGCGGGCGGACCCGGATCACGATGCGGCGGCGCGGCGGCGACGGGTGGGCCTACCAGGGCTTCAACTACCCGAAGTCGGTCTGGGGCGGGCAGCTCAAGGCACAGGTCCGCCAGCTCGAGGGCGAGCAGCGGGCCGAGCTCTACAAGCGGATGGGCGGCACCAACACCCCCTGGCGCAAGAGCTGGCAGCGGCAGATGAACCAGGGCCGCCGCGAGGGCTGGTACACCTGCCTGGTCGGGACGGTCGACGAGATGCGGCCGAGCGGCGAGCGGATCCTCAACCAGGTCCGCACCGCGCAGGGCGTCGTACCCCTGGAGGTCGACTTCGTCATCGACTGCACCGGACTCGAGGCCGACATCGCCGAGCACCGGCTGCTCAAGGACCTGCTCGAGCACGGCGGCGCGAGCCGCAACCCGGTCGGGCGGCTCAACGTCGACCGGACCTTCGAGCTGATCGGCGCCCAGTCCGGGGCGGGGTGATGTACGCCTCCGGGGCCACCACGCTCGGCGGGTACTTCCCCGGCGTCGACACCTTCCTGGGCCTGCAGGTCGCCGCTCAGGAGATCTACGGCGACCTGCAGCGGCGCGGGTTCTGCAAGCGGATCGGGCCGGTGCGCTCGACGCTCCAGTGGTGGAAGTGGCTCGCGGGGAGCGCGCCGTGAGGCGGACCGAGGCGCCGGAGAAGTCGACCGAAGGAGAGCGCGAGTAATGCTGCCCACCCTCAACGGCCGGATCCAGACCCGGATCTTCATGCTCGTCGTCTTCGGCGGGCTGATCACGCTCGTGCTGACGCCGATCCTGCCGGGCGACCCGGACTACAAGACCACGTACCTCATCCTGGCGGCCGTCCTCGTCCTGGGGGTGCTGTGGGAGCTCGTCTACCACGGCATCCAGCAGTTCCGGTGGGAGAAGGACTGGCCGACCATGTTCGGCCTGATCACCGCGCTCAACGAGGGCGCGCTGGTCTGGCTGCTCGTCGACCTCGGGGCGGTGCCCGGCATCGACGGCGACAGCGTGCCGTTCTGGGCGTTCTTCATCGACTTCACGGTGATCTGGCTGGTCGTCTGGGTCTGGACCAACGGCCCGATGCGGGTCCCGTTCATCCGGTGGCGCTTCTTCGGCGGAAGGATCGTGTAGGCCGTGTCTCCCATCTCCTGGCGGCGCCCAGGCCGTCCAGCACGCACACTGGCGGCGTTGCCGACGCTCGACGTGCGCCCAGCATGCCTTCGCGACGAGGTCCGAACGAAGTGGCCTTTGCCATCGCACGCACTGGACGACCCGGGCATCCACCGAGAAACGGGAGACACGGCCTCATGACACACACCTCGGCAGACGACTGGACCGCGGCGACGGTGGTGCCCGGGCCCGGCGGCGGCACGCTGGCCCGGTTCGGGCCGGTCGTGCTCCTCGTCGGCTCCGACGACCCCGAGGTCGTCCGGCCCTATCTCGAGCACGCGGAGATGGTCGCCGCCAACGGCGGGCAGGGCCGGCAGCTGATCCGCGGGTTCGCGCTGATGCTGTCCACCACGGTCGAGGAGTCCCCCGGCTTCGCGGCGTTCGCGCCGCACACCACCGGCCTCGCGGTCTTCGTCGACGGCGACGTCACGGTGAGCGTCGACGACCAGGAGATCAGCGGGGCCGCGTCGCTGGCGTGGGTCGAGCGGCTGATCCCCTGGCCGGTCGGCTCGGTGACCGCCACGCTGCCGAGCGCCTCCGCGCCGGCCGGGGCGTCGTCGTACCGGCTCGACGGCGGGGTCGTGCCCGCAGGGTCGTTGCTGGTGCCGTCCGGTGGGAGTACGCCGTCCGCGTCCGGGCCTGCGGAGGTCGTCCGCCCGGCGACCCAGGTCCGGCCGCCCGTGCCGGAGCCGGTCGCCGAGGCGGCGCCCGAGCCGGCCACTCCCGAGCCGGCCACTCCCGAGCCGGTCGCGGCTGCGGCTCCCGTCGCCGGGCGGCCGCTGCCGCCGACGCCCGCAGACGAGCACGTCAGCTTCCAGTCGGTGCTGATCAGCGAGGTCGACGAGGACGTCGACGACTTCGAGCCGCTGCCGATCGTCGAGGACGCCGCGCAGGTGCAGGAGCACCAGCACCAGGAGCAGGTCCGCGGCGTCTACTGCAAGAACCAGCACTTCAACGACCCGCGCGTGCTGTTCTGCGGGATCTGCGGGATCAACATGGTCCAGCAGACGCCGGTGCTGGTGAACGGCCCCCGGCCGCCGCTCGGCGTGATCGTGCTCGACGACGGATCGGTGTTCCAGCTGGACACGCCGTACCTCCTCGGCCGCGACCCCAGCGGCGACGAGCGGATCGGGTCGGGCGAGTTCCGGCCGCTGCCGATCATCGACCAGTCCAACCAGGTCTCCCGGGTGCACGCCCGGCTGGAGCTGCGGGGCTGGGACGTCGTGCTCGTCGACAACAACTCGACCAACGGGACCTACGTCCACCTGCCGAAGACCCCCGACTGGGTGCGGATGCCGCCCGGGACCGAGCAGGTCCTGGTGCAGGGCACGCGGGTCCGGATCGGGCACCGCACGCTGGCGTTCAACACGCACGCGGGCAACGTCGCCGGCTGAGAGCAGGCATACTCCCTCACTTTACACCACTTTATACTTATAAAGTGGTGTAAAGTGAGGGAGTGACCGAGGAACGGGGCGACCTGCTACCCGAGCTCGTGGTCGGCCGGGAGACACATCGCTGGGACCGCGAGCCGGATCACTCCGCCTCGCGTCGCCAGCAACTGTCGGCCCGCGGCCCCTACGAGGCCTCCGTGCCCGCCGCGATCGCCGAAGCCGACCTCCGGATCAGCTCCTCCCTCCAGGCCGAGGCCGAGGATGCCGTCCGCGAGATCACCCGCTTCGATGCCGAGGGCGTCGCCATCGCGGACCGGCGCGCTGCCCGGGAGGGTGGTGCCGCAGCCGCCGAGCTCGCCCCGCTGGCCTCCGTGCTGCTCCGTACCGAGTCGGCCTCGTCGTCGGAGATCGAGGGCGTGACGGCCGGCGCACGCGCGCTGGCCCTGGCCGCCATCGACGCGAAGACCGGCCCGAACGCCCAACTGGTCACCGCCAACGTCACCGCGATGCAGCGCGCCGTCGCGCTGGCCGATGACATCGACGTCGACACGATCCTGGCCGCCCACGCGGCCCTGCTGGACCGGCACGTGTACGCCGCGCCCGGGCGGTTGCGTGACCAGCAGGTGTGGCTCGGCAGCAACGCGCTGAGCCCGCACACCGCGTCGTTCGTCCCGCCCCACCACACGCGGGTCCCGGCCGCGCTCGACGACCTCATCGCCTTCGTGCACCGGGCCGACCTGCCAGTGCTCGTGCAGGTCGCGATCGCCCACGCGCAGTTCGAGACGATCCATCCCTTCGACGACGGCAACGGTCGCGTCGGACGCACGCTCGTCCACGCGATGCTCCGTCACTCCGGTGTCACCCGCACCCTCATCATCCCCGTCTCGGCCGGGCTGCTGACCGACACCTCGGCCTACTTCCACGCCCTGACCGACTACCGCGAGGGGTACGTCGAGACGATCGTGCGCCAGTTCGTCAACGCCTCGTTCCGCGCCCTCGACAACGGTCGGCGGCTCGTCGAGGAGCTGGAGCTCATCCACGACCGATGGAGCGAGAGCCTGCCGTCCCGGCGCGGGTCCGCGGCCAGGCGGCTCCTGCCTCACCTGCTGAGCCAGCCCGCCATCAACGTGACGTACGTCGAGAGCGCCACCGGCGTCGCCCTGTCGGCCGCCCAGCGTGCTGTCGAGCAGCTCGAGGGGGCGGGCATCCTCGAGCGCACGAGCGGGGGGCGACGCAACCGGGTCTGGATCGCCCCCGAGGTCATCGCCGCGCTCGATGCCTTCGCCGAGCGGGTCGGACGCCGAGGCTAGTAGCGTCCTAGACAGCCGCCTCGGCGGCGAGCGGGACGGCGGCGAAGTCCACGGGGGCGGCGTCGAGCTCGGCCCGCACCCGGACGGCGGGACCGGCGGCGTCGAGGGGGCCGACCTGGAGGGGCGCGGCGGCGAGGGGGCCGGGGTCGTCGCCGGGTACGGCGAACCGGACGCCCCGGGCCTCGAGGGCCGACTGCGCGGCGGACTGGCGCCGGCCGCCGTCGCCGCGCAGGGCGAGGGTGGTCCCGCGGGCCAGCGCGAGCCGGGCGCCGAGCACGACGGCGGCCTCACCGTCGCCGCCGGCGGCCCAGTCGACGATCACGGGCGCGTCGGGCTCCGGGAGCGTCGTACCGGCCTGGACGAGGAGGACCGGGGACTCGTTGGCGGCGACGACCGCGTCGAGGGCGGGGTCGTCGGACCAGGCGACCATGCCCTGCGGGCGGAGCGCGCCGATCAGCTCGACCAGGTCCTCCTGGACGTCGGCGCTGGGGTGCGCGATGACCCGGACGGGGACGCCGAGCTCCTCGCCGCGGTGGACGAGCGCCTGCTGCCGCTCCATCGCGGAGGCCATCTCGGCGAGGTCGAGCGACATCCCGCTGCCGACCTCGAGCGGCCGGCCCTGGGGGTGAGGTCGGCGAGCACGATCTCGGCCGGGCGCGCGCCGGCCAGGGCGGCGACGGCGAGCTCGACGGGCAGCCGGTTGTCCTGGTCGTCGCGGGCGAGCACCAGGATCCGGTCGACGGCCTCCTCGCCGAGAGCGGCACGCTCGGCCTCGGCGATGTCGCGGGCGACCCGGCGCTGGGGATAGGTGAACCCGAGCAGCGGCCCGGTCATCACCGTGGTGACCAGGGCCATGATCACCATCATCGTGAACAGCTCCTGGCTGAGCAGGCCCTTCTCCAGGCCGACGTTGAGGATGATCAGCTCGGTCAGGCCGCGGGTGTTCATGAGCAGGCCGAGCGAGCTGGCCTGCCAGTGCGGGACCTTCTGGAGCCGGGCGCCGACGTACGCGCCGACGTACTTGCCGACGATGGCGACGGCCAGGATGGCGACCATCGGCAGGATGTGCTCGGTGCCGAGGCCCTGGATGTTGACCTTGAGGCCGGAGATCAGGAAGAACACCGGGAGCAGCAGGAGCACCGAGATCTGCTCGAGGCGGACCAGGATCTCGTGCCGGAGGGCGGCGGCCTGCTCGTGCGGGATGATCGCGCCGAAGAGGAAGGCGCCGAAGATGTAGTGGATGCCGAGCACCTCGGTGGTGGCGGCGAAGAGGAGCATGCCGACCAGCACGACCGAGAGGACCGTCGGGGTGAGCTCGCCCGCCCGGTGGTAGGCGCGGGTGAGCCAGGTGAGCGCCGGGCGGATGACGAAGACGGCGAGGGCGACGAACGGGATGGCGAGGTAGATCGCCCAGCTCGGCAGGTGGCCGTGGCCGCCGTCGACGCCGGCGATCGCGAGCACGACGGCGAGCAGGGTCCAGGCGATGATGTCGTCGGTGGCCGCGCAGGCGAGGGCGAGGCCGCCGGTCTCGGTGCGGTGCATCCGCCGGTCGGTGAGGATCCGCGCCAGGACGGGGAACGCCGTGATGGACATCGCCGCGCCCATGAACAGCGCGAACGGCCAGAACTCCGCGTCGGCCGGCTTCAGCGCCTCGGTGGCGCCGCTGCTGACGAACAGGTGGGCCAGGCCGATGCCGAGGGTGAACGGCAGCACGATCGAGGTCAGCGAGACCGAGACCGCGACCTTCTCCCGGCCCCGGACCAGGCCGAGGTCCAGCTCGAGGCCGACGACGAACATGAACAGCACCAGGCCGACCCGGGCAAGGACGTCGAGGAACCCGCGCTGGTCGACCGGGAAGATCTCCTGGCTCAGCTCCATGCCGAGCAGACTCGGGCCGAGCAGTACGCCGGCGCCGATCTCGCCGACGACCGGCGGGATGCCGATCTTGGCGACCGCCGCTCCCGCGAGGCGGGCGACGACGATGATCAGTGCCAGGAGGGCCAGGACCACGGCGATGTCGAGCACCGTCGCAGCCTATGGGTTTTTGCCGTCCTCAGGTGGTCTCCCAGCGGAACAGCTTCGCGGCGAGCCCCGTGATCACCGCGGCGAAGGCGGCCAGGATCAGCAGCGGCACCACCGCCGAGCCCGGCCCCTGTCCCCGGACCATGACGTCGAGCATCCCCTCGTTGAGGTGCTTGAGCGGCAGCACGTCCGAGAACCGCCGCAGCCAGACCGGGGCGGCGTCGAGCGGGAAGAAGGAGCCGCTGAGGAAGGCCATCGGCAGGACCAGGAAGTTGGCCAGGTTGACGGCGCCCTCGACCGTCTTCGCGACCGCGCCGGCGAACAGTCCCAGCGCCATGAAGCACAGGGTTCCGACGATGATGAGAGGCAGCGCCATCCACCACGAGCCGGTCAGCTGGAGCCCGAAGGCGGCGGCGCCGAGGCCGATGAAGATCGCGAACTGGACCAGTGCGATGGACAGGGTGACCGTGATCCGGGCGGCGACGACGGTGCCGGTTCCGACCGGGGCCAGCTGGAGGCGGCGCAGCAGCTTGGACTGCCGCCAGCCCTGCAGCGTGGCCGCGGCGCCGAAGGCCGCGCTCATCGCGATCGCCCACCCCAGCAGCCCGGGAGTGACGAACTGGATCGTCGTCAGGGAGTCGTCCTCGACCCGCTCGGTCACCAGGGTGAACTTCGGCGGGGTGCCGCTGACGGCGACATTGGTGCCGTCGACGAAGGCCCGCAGCGTGCCCTGGGTGACGGCCGCCTTGACCTGCTCGGTCTGCGTGTAGTGCGCGATCAGCTCGTCGCCGCGCTGCTCCAGCGCGACGTCGGCGTCGCCCTTGCGCACCTGCTCGAGCGCGTCCGCGAGGTCGTCGCTGCGGGTCACCTCGAAGGTGGCCTCGAAGGCCTCCTCGGCCCCCTCCGGCAGCTCCTGGACGAGCGGGACGCTGCCGACCTGGATCATGTCGACCTTGGACTGGTCCTGGTCGGAGAACAGCCCTCCGAAGAGGACCAGGAACATCAGCGGGAAGATCACCGCGAAGAAGACCGATGCCTTGTCGCGGACGAACCCGCGCAGGATGGCCAGCGAGAGGGCCCAGAACGGGGACTGCGGTCGGGTGGTCATGCCCGGTACTCCCGTCCGGTCAGGGCCAGGAAGACGTCCTCGAGCGTGCCGGTCTGGACCCGGACGCCGTCGAGCCGGTCGGAGGCGGCCAGCGTGCCGAGCACGGCGGTGGGCTCGCGGGTCACCAGCACGACGCCGTCGACGCCCTCGTCGGTCTCGAGGACGCCGTCGATCGTGGCGGCCGTCTCCGTGTCGAGTACGCCGGGCGCCACCGTGATCCGCGGGGGCATCGAGGCCGCGGACCAGCGCGGCCGGGGAGTCGTACTGGAGGATCCGGCCGTGGTCCATCACCGCGACCCGGTCGCAGAGCACCTCCGCCTCGTCCATGTAGTGGGTCGTCAGCACCACGGTGCGCCCGCTGTCGTTGATCGAGGACAGCAGGTCCCACAGGTTGCGGCGCGCCTGCGGGTCCAGGGCCGCGGTCGGCTCGTCGAGGAACACCAGCTCCGGGTCGTGGACCAGGGCGCAGGCGATGGACAGCCGCTGGGCCTGCCCGCCGGAGAGGTCCTCGACGCGGGTCTCGGCCTTGTCGGTGAGCCCGACGCGCTCGAGCCAGGCGTCGGCGGTCGCCTGCCCGACGCCGTACAGGCTCGCGAAGGTGCGGATCTGCTCGCGCGCCGTCAGCCGCTCGAAGAAGGACGAGGCCTGGAGCTGGACGCCGATGCGCGGCTGCAGCCGGGTGTTGCGCGGCCACACCGCCTCGCCGAGCACCTCGATCCCGCCGGCGTCCGGCCGGCGCAGGCCCTCGACCATCTCCAGGAGCGTGGTCTTGCCCGCGCCGTTGGGGCCGAGCACCCCGACGAACTCCCCCTCGGCCACGTCGAGGCTCACGTCGTCGACGGCGACCAGGTCGCCGTACCGCTTGGTCAGTCCGGTCACATGGATGGCAGTCATCCCTGACGACCCTAACCGGGGCTCAGGCGAGCAAACCTCGCACCACCCGCAGGCCGACCGAGACCTTCGCGATGTCGGTCGGCTCGTCGGCGCAGACCGCGGTGAGGGCGCCGATCGCCTTGTCGACGACCCCGCCGGCCTCGCCCTCCCACGACGAGACCCGCCGGGCGGCGGCCTCGTGGGGGTCGTCGGTGCCGGTGACGTCGGCGGTGGCGTCCAGCACCTGGGCGGTCAGCTGGGCGTGGACGGCGTGCAGGTCGTCGCGCAGGGCGGCGCGGGCCATCGTCTGCCACTGGTCCTCCCGGGGCAGGTCGACGATCCGGCGCTGCAGCGCGGACAGGCCGAGCCGCTCCCCCAGCGCGAAGTGGACGCGCGCCACCTCGGCGGGGCTCAGGTCGTGGCTGTCGGCGATCTCGACGACGTTGAGCAGCGTGTAGGCGACGTCGAAGGACGCGACCCGGGCCGCGAGCTCCTCGGGGACCTCCTGCTTGACCAGCTGGGCGCGCCGGGCCTCGTACGCCGCCAGCTCGGCGCCGGTCAGCAGGTGCGGCAGCTCGAGCATCGTCTCCTGCACGGGAGCGGCGAAGAAGTCGACGTTGCCCTGGCTGTCGAGCGGCGGCCGCCGGTTGGTGACCAGCCAGCGGGAGGCGCGCTCGACGAGGGTGCGCATCTCCACCCGCATCCGGGTCTGCACGGCCGCGTCGAGGACGTTGTCGTACTGCTCCAGCTCGCGGCGCAGGCCGAGCGAGCCGAAGATCTCCCGGGCGACGAAGTTGGCGCGGGTGAGCTCGGCGGCGCTGGCGCCGGTCTCGCCCGCCAGGCGCGGCCAGTAGGTCATGCCGGCGCCGTTGACGAGGTCGTTGACGACCTGGGTCACGATGATCTCGCGGCGCAGCGGGTGCGCGCCGACCTGGTCGCGGAAGCCGGCCTGCACCGGCGCGGGGAAGTACGACTCCAGGTCCAGGCTGAGGTACGGGTCCTCGGGCAGGTCCGAGGCGAGCAGCTCCTCGGCCAGCACGATCTTCGTGTAGGCCATCAGCACCGCCAGCTCGGGCTGGGTGAGCGTGCCGCCGGCCTCGATCCGGCGCGCGACCTCCCGGCTGGACGGCAGGGCCTCGAGCTCGCGGTCGAGCAGGCCCTGCGCCTCGAGGTCGCGCATCCACTGCTCGTGGACGTGCAGCAGCGAGACGGCGTTCTTCGCCGCGCTGGCGAGCGCGAGGTTCTGGTCGTAGTTGTCGCGCAGCACCAGGTCGGCGACCTCGTCGGTCATCGACGCCAGCAGCTCGTTGCGCTGCTTGCCGGTCAGGTCGCCGTCGGCGACGACGCGGTCGAGCAGGATCTTGAGGTTGACCTCGTGGTCGGAGGTGTCCACGCCGGCCGAGTTGTCGATGAAGTCGGTGTTGATCCGGCCGCCGTTGGCGGCGTACTCGATCCGGCCGGGCTGGGTGAAGCCCAGGTTGCCGCCCTCGCCGACGCAGCGGGCCCGCAGCTGCCCGCCGTCGACCCGGATCGCGTCGTTGGACTTGTCCCCGGCATCGGCGTCGGTCTCGGCGGCGGCCTTGACGTAGGTGCCGATGCCGCCGTTCCAGAGCAGGTCCGCCGGCGCCAGCAGGATCGCCCGCATCAGCTCCGCCGGGGTCATCTGCTCGACGTGCCCGGCGATGCCGAGCGCGGCGCGGATGTGGTTGTTGATCGGGATCGACTTCGCGCTCCGGCGGAACACGCCGCCGCCCTCGGAGATGAGGGACCGGTCGTAGTCCTGCCAGCTGGAGCGCGGGAGGTCGAAGAGCCGCCGGCGCTCGGCGTACGACGCCGCGGCGTCGGGCTCGGGGTCGATGAAGATGTCGCGGTGGTCGAAGGCCGCCACGAGCCGGATGTGCTCGGAGCAGAGCATGCCGTTGCCGAAGACGTCGCCGGACATGTCGCCGATGCCGACGACGGTGATGTCCTCGTTCTGGCAGTCGATGCCCATCTCGCGGAAGTGCCGGCGCACCGAGACCCAGGCGCCCTTGGCGGTGATGCCCATCGCCTTGTGGTCGTAGCCGACCGAGCCGCCGCTGGCGAAGGCATCGCCCAGCCAGAAGCCGTAGTCCTGCGCGACGCCGTTGGCGATGTCGGAGAAGGTCGCGGTGCCCTTGTCGGCGGCGACGACGAGGTAGGAGTCGTCGGCGTCGTGACGGACGACGTCCGGGGGCGGCACGGTCTCGCCGGCGACCAGGTTGTCAGTGACGTCGAGCAGGCCGCGGATGAAGGTCGTGTAGCAGGCGACGCCCTCGGCCAGCCAGGCCTCGCGGTCGGCGCTGTCGGGGAGCTGCTTGGCGTAGAACCCGCCCTTGGCGCCCACCGGGACGATGACGGTGTTCTTGACCATCTGCGCCTTCACCAGACCGAGGATCTCGGTGCGGAAGTCGTCGCGGCGGTCCGACCAGCGCAGGCCGCCGCGGGCGACGGCGCCGAAGCGGAGGTGCACGCCCTCGACGCGCGGCGAGTAGACGAAGATCTCGAACCGCGGCCGGGGCTCGGGGAGGTCCGGGATGGCGGAGGGCTCCAGCTTGAGCGAGAGGTACGGCTTGGGGGTCCCGCCGTCGGCCTGGAAGTAGTTGGTGCGCAGGGTCGCGCGGATGTGGGTGAGATAGGACCGCAGGATCCGGTCGTGGTCGAGGCTGACGACGTCGTCGAGGGCGGCGCGCACCTTCTCGACCAGTGCCTCCTCGCGTGCGGTGCGGCCCTCCTCGCCCGCGGGGTCGAAGCGGACCTCGAAGAGCGCGACGAGCAGCTGGGCCAGGTCGACGTTGTCGACCAGCGCCTGCTCGATGGAGTCGACGGCGAACGGGCTGTTGCCCTGCTTCATGTACTTCGCGTAGGCGCGCAGCAGCATCGCCTGGCGCCAGGTGAGCTGGGCGCGCAGCACGAGGCGGTTGAAGCCGTCGGTCTCGGTCTGGCCGTCCCACATGGCGCGCATGGCGGCGGAGAACAGCTCGCGGGCGTGGTCGGGCAGCGGCTCGTCGTACCGGAGGCCGAAGTCGTAGATGTGGGTCAGCCGCTCCAGGCCGGCGAGGGCGTAGGGCCGCTCGTCGACGACCTCGACGCCCATCGAGGCGAGCATCGGGAGCACCGCGCTGAGCGAGAGCGGCTCCCCGACGCGGAACATCTTCAACCGCGCCTCGCCGTCGTCGGCGTCGACCTCGGCGTAGAGCAGCTGGTCGCGGCCATCCTCGCCGCGGATCCCCTCGATCCGGCCGAGGTCGACCGCGGCGGTGCGCGGCGTGAAGTCCTCCTTGTAGGCCTCGGGGAAGGCGTCGAGGTAGCGCCGGCCGAGCAGGGCGCCGACCTCCTCGCCGTACTCCGTGATGACGGCCTGGAGGAAGTCCTCCTGCCAGGACCGGGACGCCTCCACCAGCCGGCGCTCGAGGTCGACGGTGTCGATGTCGTCGGGGATCAGCTCGCCCTTGGGCAGGTGCACGACGAAGTGGACGCGCGCGGTCGTCGACTCGTTGATGCTGACGTTGAACTCCACCGAGTCCGGGCCGATCCGGCCCTTGCCGATCTGCTCGGTGAGGATCTGCACGAACCGGTGCCGTACGCCGGTGTTGTAGCGGTCGCGGGGCAGGTAGACGAGGACCGAGAGGTAGCGCGCATAGGTGTCGCGGCGGATGAACAGGCGTACGGCGCGGCGCTCGCGGGCCTGCATCGCGGCCTCGACGATCGGGGCCAGCTCGTCGACCGGCGTGTGGAAGAGCTCGTCGCGAGGGTAGGTCTCGAGCGTGTCGAGCAGGGCGGCGCCGTCGTGGCTGCGGGCGTCGTACCCGCTGCGTGCGAGCACCTCCTCGACCTTCTCGCGCAGCAGCGGGATCCGCAGCAGCGACTCGGTGTAGGCGGCGCTGGAGAGCAGGCCGAGGAACCGGCGCTCCCCCACGACCTCGCCGTCGGGGCCGAAGGTCTTCACGCCGACGTAGTCGAGGTACGCCGGGCGGTGCACCGTCGAGCGCGAGTTGGCCTTGGCCAGCACCAGCAGCCGCTTCTCGCGGGCCTTGGCCTTGACCGCGTCGGGCAGCCGGCTGAACGCGATCGAGGTGTCCCCCTCGGCGGGGTGCTCGCGCAGGATGCCGAGGCCGGTGCCGGGGACGGGGCGCAGCACATCATCTTCGAGGCCCTCGTCGCCGTCGACGCCACCATCGATACGGACCCGGTCCAGCACGTACTCGCGGTAGCCGAGGAAGGTGAAGTGCTCGTCGGCGAGCCAGCGGAGCAGCTCGCCGGCCTGGCGGACCTCCTCGGCGTCGAGCGGCGGCGGGTCGGAGGCGAGGCCGGCGACGACCTCGGACACCCGCTCCTGCATGCCGGGCCAGTCCTCGACCGAGGCCAGGACGTCGCCCAGCACCCGGCGGCAGTCGGCGGCGACCTGCTCGGGCGTGTCGTCGCCCTCGCCGCTGAGCCGGCCGATCTCGATGTGCATCCACGACTCGCGCACCGTGCCCTCGACCGGGGCCGTCGACCCCGACGCCACCGGCTCGGCCGAGATCAGGCGCCCCGACTCGTCGCGGCGTACGTCGAAGGTGGGGTGCACGA
Source organism: Nocardioides humi (assembly GCF_006494775.1). Taxonomy (NCBI): domain Bacteria; kingdom Bacillati; phylum Actinomycetota; class Actinomycetes; order Propionibacteriales; family Nocardioidaceae; genus Nocardioides; species Nocardioides humi. Next base: position 932,071 of record NZ_CP041146.1, read on the forward strand.
CCGTGCGGACGTCGTGCAGCCCGCGGGAGAGCTCCATGGTGAGGGAGTCGACGAGGAAGGGCATGTCGTCCACGACGACCTCGACGACCGAGTGGCTGCCGGCCGACCAGCCGTGCTCGGCCACGGTCGGCGTGTGGACCCGGATCTTGACCTGGCCCGGTGTGCGGTCGAGGGCCAGGTGGTGGTGGGAGGCGAAGGCGCCGTACACGTCGAGGTCGCTGCGGGACGCGAGCTCGTCGGTGTCGACGTGCCGGTAGTAGGCCGGCAGCAGGGCGGGGAGTGCCTCGCGGGGCGGCGCCCCCGACCCTCTGCGCGGTCCGGCCGCCGCGGCGGCCTGCTCGAAGATGCGGTCACGGTCGGCCCCCTGTGCCGAGGGCGGCAGCGTCGTCATTGACACGACTCGACACTAGGACCTCGCCGTCGCCGCTCACAACAGCGAATGCGACATGATGTCTCGTATGCGATACAACCGAGAGCTCGCCTACGACGCGCCGCCCGCGGAGGTGTTCGCGATGCTCGCGGACCCCGCCTTCCGGGAGCGGGTCGGCGCCGCCCAGGGCGTCGTCTCGATCGACGTGACCGTCACCCGCTCCGGGGCCGGGTTCACGCTGGTGAGCGACCAGGTGCAGAACACCGCGGGGCTGCCCGCGATCGCCAAGAGGATCGCCGGCGAGACCACGCAGGCGCTGGTCCGCGAGGAGTGGGCCGACGCGACGTCGGGGACGATCGAGATCACCGCGCCGGGCAAGCCGACCAGGGCGGTGGGTACTGTCCGGCTCGTGGCCGACGCCGGGGCCGGCACGACGTACGTCCAGGACCTCGACGTCACCGTCAAGGTCCCGCTGGTGGCCGGCAAGCTGGAGCGGCTGATGGCCGACAACATCGACGCAGGCCTCACCGTGGAGCACACGGTGGGCACGGCCTGGCTGAAGGGAGAGCACTGAGATGGCGACCCGACTGGTGCACGAGATGACGTACGACGCCCCGGCGATCGAGGTCGCGGCCATGCTGTCCGACCCGGTGTTCCGGGAGACCGTGTGCCGCAACCAGCGCGCGACGTCGTACGCCGTCGAGATCGAGGGCAATGTCGACGCGAAGGCCGTGCGGATCGAGATGGAGCAGCCGACCGACAAGGTGCCGGCGTTCGCGAAGAAGTTCATCGGCGAGACCACCACGATCGTGCAGACCGAGACCTGGTCGAGCCCGCTGAAGGCCACCGTGACCGTCGGCATCCCCGGCAAGCCCGGCGAGATCACCGGCACCGCCACCCTGGTCGAGGCCGACGGCGCCACCGTGGAGACCGTCGAGCTGGAGATCAAGGTCAAGATCCCGCTCGTCGCGGGCAAGATCGAGGAGCTGCTGGCCAAGCTGCTCGGCAGTGCGCTGCGGGCCGAGGAGCGCACCGGCAAGGAGTGGCTCAGCAGCTGAGTCCGCTAGTCCGCGTCGTGGTGCTGGGGGTCGTCCAGCAGTGCGTCGTCGTCCTCGCCCGCCTCGGCGCGGCGCCGGACGGCGATCACGATCCCCAGCACGACGAACGGCCCGAACGCGAGCACGATCGTGGCGATCTGCTCGACCGGGTGCAGGGCGCCGAGATGCAGCGGGATCACGTGGACCATGGTCCCACTCAGGACCGCTCGTCCTTCGCGGACCCCTTGGTCGTGCTCGATCCCTTCGCCGTCGACTTGGCGGTACGACGCCCGCGCGGCGCGCGCTGGCGGGTGGCCGAGGACAGGTCGATCAGCTCGTCGAGCGCCTCGCGCAGGCAGGCGCCGAGCAGGTCGGCGTCGGGGATCCAGTCGCGGTCGGCGGTGATGCCGTAGTAGACACCGCCGTCGTACGACGTCACGCCGATCGCGAGCGGGTGCCCGGGGTGAGCGGCGGGACGGGGTAGCTGGCGAGCATCCGGGCGCCGGCGGCGTACAGCGGGGCCTGGGGGCCGGGCACGTTGGTGACGGACAGCTGGTAGCCGCGGCGCAGCTCGATCGAGGCGACCCGCGAGCCGATGGCGTGGAAGGTCGTGGGCGCGAAGCCCGCGATCCCGGCGAGCCGGTTGGCCGCGACGCTGCGGCCGGTGTCCTTGTGGGCCTGGAAGGAGTAGGAGACCTGGTGCAGCCGCACCACCGGGCTCGGCTCGCCCACGGGCAGGTCGACGAAGTGGGCGGCGATCTGGCTGCCGAGCGAGGTGGCCTCGAGCTCCTCGTCGATCACCGAGACGGGGACGACGGCCCGGACCTGCCGCAGCCCGCCGAGCGACTCGGCGCGGGTCATCAGCCAGGCGCGCAGGGCGCCGGTGACGGTGGCGAGGATGACGTCATTGACGGTGCCGCCGTGGGCCTCGCGGACCCGGCGGTAGTCGGCGAGCCGGGTCTCGACGGTGACGATCCGGCGCTGCTGGGAGAGCGGCCCGTTGATGACGCCCTTCGACTTCGGGCGCCGGCCGGTGGCCGCGGCGAGGAAGGAGCGGGCCCGCTCGCTGCGCCGGTCGGCGGTGCGCGCGAGGGCGCGGGAGCCGGTGCGAACGGTGTCGAGCAGCTCGCCGGCGTCGGTGAGGTTGTCGCGGACCGCGGCGGCCAGCAGGTTGGCCGGGTTGGGCGAGCGCCGCGGCTGCCAGTCGTCGGGCTCGAGCGCGCGCGCCTCCGGCTGGAGGTCGAGCAGCAGCTGGCCGAGGTCGACGGTGTGGACGCCGTCGACCAGCGCCTGGTGGGTCTTGGAGAGCAGCGCGACCCGGCCGCCCTCCAGTCCCTCGACGAAGTAGATCTCCCACAGCGGGCGGGTGCGGTCGAGCGGACGGGACACGATCCGCGCGACCAGCTCGAGGAGCTGCGCGGACGTGCCGGGGCGCGGGAGCGCGGAGCGTCGTACGTGGAAGCCGAGGTCGAAGCCCTCGTCGTCGACCCATACCGGGTTGGCCAGGTGGCCGGGGATCGCCTGCAGCCGCTGCCGATAGCGCGGCACGAACGCGATCCGGTCGCGGATCAGCCCGACCAGGCGGGAGTGGTCGAACGCGTCGGGGCCCTCACCGGGATCGAAGATCTCGATGGTCGCGTTGTGCTGCGGCGTCTGCGGCGACTCCTGCTCCAGGAACGTCAGGTCGCGTGGGCGCACCCGATCCACCACGTCGTACTCCAACCCTCTGGACGGATCCCCGGGATGACTCAGCGACCGGCCCCATCCGGTCGCCTTGGGATCACCGTGAGATTCTGGCAGACGACATCGACCATCCGTGGATTCGTCCACGGGTGTTGTGTGAGGAGGAGGAAGCATGCAGCGGCTGCGCATCGGTCGTGCCCTCGGTGCGGTGCTCGCCGGGACCCTGCTCCTCGGGACCGCCACCGCGTGCGGGTCCGAGGACAAGACGGGCTCCGAGGAGACGGTCGTCGTCGACATCACGGTCGAGGGCGGTGAGATCACGCCGAAGGGCGACCGGGTCAAGGTCTCGGCCGGGCAGCCCATCGACCTCGTGGTCACCGCCGACACCGCCGGCTCGCTGCACATGCACTCCGACCCGGAGCAGGAGTTCGCCTACGAGGCGGGCACCAAGACGTTCCCGATCTCGATCGACCGGCCGGGCGTGATCGAAGTGGAGTCGCACGACCCGCCGCAGATCATCGTGCAGCTCGAAGTCCGATGATCGCCGCCTCCGGGACCGTCGAAGCCCACGGCATCGGCGGCCAGGCCGACCTGCCGATCTCCCTCGAGCTCGCCGTGTCCGGCGCGGTCGCCGCCCTCGTCGTCTCCTTCACCGTCCTCGTCGTCGCCTGGCGTCGTCCCCGGTACGACGCCGGGCGGTTCGCCGGGCGCCCCGCACCCGCATTCCTCGACACGGTCACCGGCTCGACCGCGTTCCGGGTCGCGCTGCGGGTGCTCGGCATGGTCATCGCCCTGTACACGGTGTTCGTGGCGGTGCTCGGCAAGGACAGCCTGACGAACCCGTTCTTCGGCATCTTCTACGTCTGGTGGTGGGTCGGGCTGGTCTTCGCCTCGGCGCTGCTCGGCCCGGTGTGGCGGGCGATCAGCCCGGTCCGGACGATCAACGCCGGGATCGCCCGGCTCTCCGGCAGCGACCCCGACGAGGGCCTGCTCCGCTATCCCGACCGGCTGGGCCACTGGCCCGCCGCGCTCGGCCTGTACGCGTTCGTGTGGCTGGAGCTCGCCTACCGCTACCCCACCGAGCTGGGCTCGGTACGGCTGTGGTGCGCGGTCTACGTCGGCGTGATGCTGATCGGCGGCGCGGTCTTCGGCAACCGCTTCTACGAGAACGCCGACCCGTTCGAGGTCTACTCCTCGCTCATCGCCAAGCTCTCCCCCTGGGCGCGCGTCGACGGACGTCTCGTCGTGCGCAGCCCGCTGGCGAACCTGTCGACGATCCCGTCGAGGCCCGGCCTGGTCGCCGTGGTCGCCGTCCTGTTCGGCAGCACCGCCTTCGACTCCTTCGCCGAGTCGTCCTTCTGGGTGAAGACCTACCAGAACGCGTCGGTCAGCAAGTTCCTGCTCGACAACGTGGCGCTGCTCGTCTTCTGCCTGGTCGCCGGGATCCTGTTCAGCGTCGGCAGCGCGCTGACGCCCTCACGCGGCGACGTGTCGCGGCGCGAGCTGCCCCGCCGGTACGCCCACTCGATCGTGCCGATCATCCTCGGCTACATCGTGGCCCACTACCTGACCCTGTTCATCGACGTCGGCACGCAGACGCTGGCACGGGCCAGCGACCCGCTGGGCAGGGGGTGGGACATCCTGGGTACGGCGGGGGTCGAGCCGTCGTACTGGTTCTCCTATCACCCCGACGTGCTCGCCACGGTCAAGGTGCTCGCCGTGGTGGTCGGCCACGTGGTGGCGGCGGTCGCGGCCCACGACCGGGCGCTGAGCCTGCTGCCGAAGCGCGACCAGATCACCGGCCAGCTGCCGCTGCTGGCCGTGATGGTGGGATTCACCGCCGGCGGGCTGCTCCTGTTGTTCAGCGCCTGAGTCTGTATTCACCGAGCGCCGGGCGTCAGGACAGGGCGAGCACTTGGCGGACGCCGCGATCCACCTCGTGCATGAGGTGGTCCGGCACCCGGCCCACCGGATGGACGTCGAGGTCGCGTCGATCGACCGTCGCCAGTGCCGTCACGTTCGCCACCGAGTCCTTCGACAGCCCGGTGCCCGTCGCCGGGAGGAATACGTTGCCCGGCATCGCGGCCAGCGCGGTGTTCGAGGTCAGCGCCATGACGACTGTGGTCGCCAGCCGGCTCCGGTTGTAGCTGTCGGACTGGACCACCAGGACAGGACGCCGCTTGGCCGGGCCGCTCCCGCTCGGAGCACCGAAGTCGCACCAGTGGACATCGCCACGGTTCACCACTCGTCCGCCATCCCTGCCGCCAGCCGAACTCCGGCGGCCGCGGCGAACCGGGACGACTCGTCCGCGTTCACCTCGTCCGCCACCGCGTCGATGGCGGCGGTGAGGTCGGCGTCCTCGAGCTCGTCGGCGTAGCGCTCCGCCGCTGCGGAGTAGAACTGCGAGCGGTTCATGCCGTGCCTGCCCGCGACTCGCTCGACGCGCGCGAAGATCTCGTCGGGGACGGAGATGGCGGTCTTCATGCGCCGAGTATAACTCGGTATGACCGCTGAGGCGATCCCGGTCACCCCGCCACCCCCGCCACCGCGTCGAGCACCCGTGCGATCCCGCGGGTGAGCGGCGAGTCGCCGGACTCGACGAGGAGCCGGCCGGCCACCAGCGCGCGGTCGACGGCCGGCTGGTCGTCGGGCAGGAAGTGGACGCCGAGGTGGGCGCCGAAGCCGGAGAGCATCGCGACCACGTCGGCCTCGCGCCACCCCAGCGTCGGCCGCATCCGGTTGACGACGACCCGGACCCGCGGATCCGGCACGTGCTCGTGGACGTCGGTGAGCGCGCGGGCGAGCCGGGCCAGGCCGACCGGGTCGGCGGAGCCGACGAGCAGGATCTCGTCGGCGACCGCCACCGCCTCCCGGGTGAGTCCGTTGCGCTCGGGCCGTCCGGTGACGTCGCCGGGGTCGGGCTCGAGGCTGAACCCGGTGTCGAGCACCACCTGGACGCCCTCGCGGGCGCGCTCGACGATCGCGGTCAGCGTCCCGGGCCGCAGCTCGGCCCACCGATCCGGCCGGGGCAGCCCGGTCAGCACCCGCAGGCGGTCGGAGAGCCGGCGCTGGACGGTCGCGAGCCGCTCGTCCAGGGTGCCCGCGGCGACGAGCCGGGCGGCGGAGAGCAGGCCGGAGACCTCGTCGAGGATCCCGAGCTGCTGGGCGACCGCGCCGCCGTGGGGGTCGGCGTCGATCAGCAGGGTCGTCAGCCCGCGCCGGGCCAGCTCGCCGGCGAGGCCGCTCGCCAGCGTGGTCCGGCCCGGGGCCCCGCCGGCGCCCCAGACCGCCAGCACGCGGCCCGCGGGACCGTCGGCCGGTCCGTCGGCCCGTCCTGGGGCCGGCCGCGTCGGGTCGGGCACCGGCCGGTCGTCGTACGCCGGGACGGACGGGGTTGCGCCGTCGGGGAGGTCGGCGACCAGGCCGGCCAGCTCGGCCGCGCGGTCCGCGGCCAGCACGGTGACGATGCCGATCCGGGCCGCACGGGGCTCGGTGAGCTCGGGGTCCGGGGCGACGCCGACCACGTGGACGCCGTGCTGGAGCAGGTCGTCGACGACGCCCTGGTCGAGACCGGGCAGGTCGGCGGCGACCACGGCGACGTCGGCCTGGCCGGTGCGAGCCGCGGCGAGCAGGTCGGCGACGTCGACGCATCTCTTGAGCAGGACCGTGCCGGGATGCTCGTTGAGGGCGGTCAGCGCCCGCGACTCCCACGCGGCGCCGGAGGAGACCAGCAGGACGACGGTCACGCCGGGCATCGCGGCCTCACGACCGCTGCAGGATCCGGATCACCGGGTCCTGGAGCGCGCCGAGGAGCTGCTCGAACTCCGCCGCCCGCTCGTCGTCGACCGCCACGACCAGCTGGCGGGCGCCGGTGACGGCGAAGGTGTCGTCGTACGCCGGCGCGGCGACGACCGTGACGCGGCTCAGCGCCGGCCCGGCGGGCTCCTCGCTGTCGGCCTTCCTCTCGGCCGACCGGGCCGTGCCCGCGGGCGTCGCGACCGGACCGGACCCGTCGGTGAGCCACACGTCGACCACCGACCCGGCGGCGACGTCCGGAGGCACCCGGTTGGGATCGACCTCGAGCGGCACCCGCAGCACCGCCTCCTCGCGCGCCGCGCCCACCGCCGAGCGGGCCAGCAGCTCCCCCGCGCCGACCCCGCGGACCAGGACCAGGTCGCCCGGCACCGGCTCGTCGGCGGCGAAGTAGCGGCCGAGGGCGGCATCGTCGGCGAACCGCACACGTTGCACGACGAGGTCGTCGGCCACGACCGGCGTACCGGCGCCCCGCTCGCCCGCCATCGCCCACACCGTCACGGTGTCGTCGGCCGCGGCCAGCAGCCGGGCGCCGACGACGACCGAGCCCGTCACGAGCAGGACGCCGAGCCACAACCGGGGGTCGCGCCATGCCGGACGTGCCACCCGTTGGGCGGCAGGCGGGACAGGCGTGCCCGTCGAGCTCCCGAGATCTCGAGTCACGAGTGGCCTGTCTCGGAGGTGGCTTGCCCGCAGGCGTGCTCAGGGCATGCGCATCGCAAGGCGGCGGAGCGACGGCATACCGGGCTGTCTTCCGAGCGACGCCAACGCAGCGAGGTGCGTGTCCTGGGCGCGCGGGTGGGTGAGGCATCTCCGAGACAGGTCACTTCTTCATCATGCAGGGCGATCGTGCCGGCGTCACCTGGTCATCCACAGGCGCGCGGTGCCGCTGGCTGCATCGGCCGGCCTCGGATGCGACGATGGGCGCATGCCCGACAGTCCGGTCAGTCCGCGGTTCCTGACGCTCGCCGACGTCGCCGAGGTGCTCAACACCTCGAGCGCGCAGGTCTACGCGCTCGTCCGCCGCGGTGAGCTGCCGGCGATCAAGATCGGCGGCCGCGGCCAGTGGCGGGTCGAGGGCAGCCGGCTGGAGGAGTACATCAAGCAGCAGTACCGCGAGACCGAGCAGTACGTCGCCGAGCACCCCTTCGTGGAGTCCGACGCCGACTGACCGCCGGGCGCGCTCCGGGGCCGACGAGCGGGTCAGCCCTCCTGGCCGTCGAGGGTGACCTCGACCTTCTTCTCGTCCGAGCCGCGGGTGAAGGTGAACTCGATCGTCTCCCCGGGCTGGTGGGTGCGGATCGCGACGATGAGGGCGTTGCCGTCGGTGACCCGGCTGCCGTTGACGTGGGTGATCACGTCGCCCTTGCGCAGGCCGGCCTTCTCGGCGGGGCTGCCGGAGTTGATCTTGCTGAGCTCGGCCCCGTCGCCGCCGGGGATGCCGCCGGTCTTCACCTCGGCGCCGATCAGCGGGTACTGCGCCTTGCCCGTCTTGAGGATCTGGTCGGCGGTGACCCGGACCTGCTCGACCGGGATGGCGAAGCCGACGCCGATGTTGCCGGCCTCGGAGTCGATCGAGCCGCCGCCCGCGGTGGCGATGGCGGAGTTGACGCCGACCACCTCGCCCTTCTGGTTGACCAGCGGGCCGCCGGAGTTGCCGGGGTTGATCGCCGCGTCGGTCTGGATGGCGTCGATCCAGGACTGGGAGTCCCGCGAGGAGCCGGTGGTGACCGGGCGGTGGAGGAAGCTGACGATGCCCGAGGTGACGGTGTCGGGCAGGCTCAGCGGGGAGCCGATGGCGACGACCGGCTCACCGACCTGGAGCTTCGCCGAGTGGCCCAGCTTGGCGGGCTTCAGCCCGTCGTGGTCCTCGACGTAGAGGATCGCCAGGTCGTAGATGGGGCTGCGGCCGACCACCTCGGCGTCGTACCGGTTGCGGTCGTGGTCGACGACGACGATCGGACCGTTGTTCTGGGCGGCGTCGGCGACGACGTGGTTGTTGGTCACGATGTGGCCGTCGCCGTCCATCACCCACCCGGAGCCGCTCGCGCCGGCCGCCTCGCCGCCGTACTCGGCGATGATCTGGACCGTGCTCGGCAGCACCGCCTGGGCGACGTCGGCGACCGAGCCGGGAGCGGCCAGCGGCGGGGAGTCCTCGAGGTCGACGCCGGCGAGGCCGTCGCCGGAGTAGCCCGGGCCAGCGGGCGAGTCCTCGGAGATCCGGTCGTAGGCGAGCGCGCCGAGCAGGCCGCCGCCGAGGCCGACGACCAGGGCGACGGCGGCGACCACGGGGATCACCCAGCCCGGGAGCCGGGAACGGCTGCGGTCGGCGTGCGACGCGGGCATCCGGACCGTCAGGTCGGGCGGCACGGGCGGAGGCGGGAGCAGGGACGGCGCCAGGCCCGGGAGAGGGGTCGTGGGCTCGGGGACCGTGCCCGACGGCGACGCCAGGCCGGGCGCCGGCGCGGGAGCCGGCGCGGGGTCGGGCGCCGGCGCGGCGCCCGGGGCCGGGACGGCGCCGGGGGCCGGCGGGGCCCACTGGGTGTGGACGGGCTCGACCGGGTCCAGCGGCTCCAGCGGCTCCAGCGGCTCGGTGGGCTCGTGATCGGGGTCGGGCACGTCGTTCACGGGTCCATCATGTCCGATGGCCCCACACCCGGCCCGCGTCGGCTCAGCCACACCCGACCCTCCCGGGCCAGCCGAGAGACTTACGGATCCAAGCTCAGCTTGGATTCACCGATTCGCCGCGTCGCGAGCGTCACCAGGCGGGTGTGATGGCAAGGCAGCGGCGCGACGGCGGTCTGGTTGCACCATCGAGCGTCGCTAACGCCGCCAGCGCGCCCGGATGGTGGCGCGCAGCAGCGGCAAATCGGTGGATCCAAGCTCAGGGCAGCATCCGGCGCAGCGGCACCGGCACGATCGTGCCGAGGGTTCCCGGTGCGCTGGTGCTGCCGGGCACGCGCAGCGGTGTCCCGGACGGGCTCGGCACGGTGGTGTTGATCTGGCTGGCCGGCGGGCGGCGGTCGGCCGGCGGGGCGGTGCCGGGGGCGAAGCCCAGGGCGAGGACGCCGAGCATCGCCGCGCCGATCGCGCTGCCGCCGATCATCACGACGCCCGTGCTGGTACGACGGTGCGCGGGGTGCGGCTCGTGGCCGGCCAGCAGGGCGCCGCCGGGGGGCATGCTCAGCAGCGAGCCCTTGAGGTCGGACGGCGCGCCGCGCTCGCCCTCGCACAGCCCGGCCAGGCGGGTCTTCACCCAGCCCTCCCGCTCGACCAGGTCGCGGCAGGCGTGACAGGTGTAGACGTGGGACCACGCCTCCTCGGCCTCCCGAGCGGAGAGCTGGCCGTCGAGCAGCGCGCTGACCCGGTTCCCGAGGTGGCCGATCACGTCGTGGCTCCCCCGGCGACGGACAACGGCGCCGGACCGGCGTACCGGGTCCGTCCGTCGGCAGGCGCCCGGTGGGCCAGCGCGGTGCGCAGCAGCGCCCGGCCGCGGTGGATCCGCGAGCGGACGGTGCCCAGCTTGGCGCCCAGGATCTCGGCGATCTCCTCGTAGCTGAGGCCCTCGATGTCGCAGAGGACGACGGCCGCACGGAAGTCGGGCGGCAGGGACGCGAGCGCGGCGGCCACGTCGTCGTCGAAGGTCTGGTCGGCGTACGCCAGGTCGGGGGCCGGCGAGGCGCTCGCGAGCCGGGCGGCGCGCTCGTCGGACAGCGCGTCGAAGCGGATCCGCTGCTTGCGGCGGGCCTGGTCGAGGAAGAGGTTGGTGGTGATCCGGTGCAGCCAGCCCTCGAAGGTGCCGGGCGTGTAGGTGTGCAGCGAGCGGAAGACGCGGACGAAGACCTCCTGGGTGAGGTCCTCGGCGTCGTGGCGGTTGCCGGTCAGCCGCAGGGCGAGCCGGTAGACACGGTCGGAGTGCTCCTCGACGATGCGCCCCCAGTCCAGCTCGGACCGCCCCTGCCCGGTGGGCTGGGGGTGGGGATCGACGGGCTCCCTCATCGTGGCCTTCTTCCGCTGGATCAGTGCCAAGTGGCCGGGCTCCTCTCACCGTAGGGAACCGTCCTGAGGGTTCCCTGTGAACTCCCCTATCATTTGGCCACAACGATCGGCGACGAGCGAGTGTTCCCGGCGACGGTCCGCTCTCCGGGGCCTCGCACGCTCTAGGGTGAGGTCGTGGCTCCGACACCGATCAACGCGACCAGCTGGACCTTCGCCGACACCTATGTCGCCGAGGACGACGTCCTCGCCGCCGCCCGGGCGCGCGCCGAGGAGGTCGGCGTGACCCCGATCGGCGCCGGGACCGGCTCCACGCTGCGCTTCCTGGCGGCCGCCCTCGAGGCGCGTGCCGTGGTCGAGATCGGCACCGGCACCGGCGTCTCCGGCGTCTGGCTGCTGCGGGGCATGCGCCCCGACGGCGTGCTGACCACTGTCGACGTGGAGGCCGAGCACCAGCGGCTGGCGAAGGAGTCCTTCAAGGACGCCGGCGTCGCGCCGCAGCGGGTCCGCACCATCGCGGGCTCCGCGCTCGACGTGCTCCCCCGGCTGACCGACGGCCACTACGACATCGTCTTCGCCGACGGCGACAAGCGGGAGTACGCCGCCTACCTGTCCGAGGCGCTGCGCCTGCTCCGCCCCGGCGGCGTGGTGGCGTTCGACAACGCGCTGTGGCACGACCGGGTCGCCGACCCGGCCCAGCGCGACGACGAGACGGTCGCGATCCGCGAGCTCGTGCAGCAGGTCGCGGCGACCGAGGGCCTGGTGCCGGCGCTGCTGCCGGTCGGCGACGGGCTGCTGGTCGCGAAGAAGGAGTGGGTCCCCGAGGGGGACTGAGCGCCTACGCCCCGACGCCGGACAGCGGCTCGGCCGAGCCGAGCCACGACAGCAGCAGCCGGGAGCCGAAGCCCGAGGGACCGACGGTCCACTCGTGCCACTCCTTCTCCACGTCGCCGACCGAGGCGATGTCGAGGTGGGCCCACGGCACGTCGCCGACGAAGGGCTGGAGGAACAGCGCCGCCGTGATGGCCCCGGCGCCGCCCGGGTCGTTGGCGGCGTCGGCGACCTTGGAGGCGAGCTTGTCCTCGTAGCCGCGGTAGAGCGGGAAGCGCCAGACCGGCTCGCCGGCGCGCGCGCCGGCGGCGTCGAGCACGGCGGCGAGGGCGTCGTCGTTGGCGAACAGGCCGCCGACCTGCTGGCCGAGGGCGACCTTGACCGCGCCGGTGAGAGTGGCGACGTCGACGACGACGGCGGGGCTCAGCTCGCTGACGGCGTACGCCAGGGCGTCGGCGAGGACCAGGCGGCCCTCGGCGTCGGTGTTGCCGACCTCGGTGGTGCGCCCGCCGTGGTGGCGGATCACGTCGCCGGGGCGCAGGGCGCTGCCGGAGATGGCGTTCTCGGCGGCCGCGACCAGGCCGACCACCCGCACCGGGCAGTCGACGTCGGCGAGCGCGGCCATGGTCGCGAGGACCACGGCGCCGCCGGTCATGTCGCGCTTCATCGAGCCCATCGACGCGGCGGGCTTGATGGACAGGCCGCCGGAGTCGAAGGTGATGCCCTTGCCGACGAGGACGACGACGGGGAGCCTCTTCGCCGCGCGGGCCGAGACGCCGGCGGGTGTGTAGTCGAGGCGGATCAGGCGAGGCGGGGTCGCGGACGCGGCGCCGACGGCGAGGATGCCGCCGAAGCCGTCGCGGTCGAGGTCGCCCTCGTCCCAGACGCGTACGTCGAGCCCGCTCGCCGCCGCGATCTCCTCGGCCTGCGCGGCCAGCCACGCGGGGTTCTTCAGGTTCGAGGGCACGGTCGCCAGCAGCCGCGAGCGCCAGCCCGCGCCGCCGAGCGCGACCGCGCGCTCCAGGGCGGCCCGGTCCGTGGTCGCGCCGGCGAGCACCACCCGTCGTACGGGCTGGTGCTCGGGGCCGGTCGAGCGCCAGTGGAAGACGAACGTGCCGAGCATGGTGCCCGCCACGAACGCCTCGAGCGCGACGGGGTCGTCGGGCGAGGTGTCCTCGGCGACAGCGGGGATCGAGGTGGCGACGGCGGCCCGATCGCGCGCCGCCTTGGCCATCGCGGCGCCCGCGCGGCGCAGGTCGATCGGCCGGGCGGCGCCGACGCCGACGAGCAGCAGCATCCGCAGGGCGGGGTTGGCGGGCGCGCCGTCGGGGACGGGGACCACCGCGACCTCGGCGGTGGCGCCGGTGAGACCGTGCACCTCGGCGATGCCGACCAGGTCGAGGCCGAGCTCGTCGGCCAGCTCGTCGGCCCCGGGCCCGAGCAGCACCCCTCCGTCGTCACGCGGCAGGACCGGGAGCGCGACGACGTCGACGCCCTTGATGGCGCCGGGACGCAGCTCGCTGGCGGCGAATTCGGGGGTGAGACCTGGCCCGGGAGGACCGGGTGCCGTGCGTCAGCCGATGACATTCTTGAGCGCGTCGCCGAGCGCGGCAGCCTCCTCGGCGTTGAGCTCGACCACGAGTCGGCCACCACCTTCGAGCGGGACGCGCATCACGATGCCGCGACCCTCCTTGGTGACCTCGAGCGGACCGTCGCCGGTCCGAGGCTTCATCGCCGCCATGCGGGACCCCTCTTCCACTACCTCTGCGATCCGCCGGAGCCCTGTGCACCCGACTGTGCGCCAGATCATTATCCCTCATGCCGTGCGGCGGGCGCAGCGCACCTCGACAAGCCGGGTGTCGGGCCCGGTGGTTCCGCGGTTTGGGACCGATCGCTCGCGGGCAGGTCGCCGACGTGTCCCGAACCGTCCTGGCGCCGCTCACGTCAGTGCTCCTCCTGCTCCCCCTGCTGGCCGGCTGCTCCGCCGACGAGCCCGGCGCGCGCGGCGACGGGACGCCGACGACCGCCGCGCCGTCCGCGTCGGCCGTCGCCAGCGAGGAGCCCGCGCCGAAGCCGTTGCTGATCGGCGCGTTCCGCTACGTCAGCCCGTGCCGGCTGCTCGGCCCGGACGACGTCCGCGAGATCTACGGCAAGCCCGGCCCGTACGCCGACATCACGCAGGAGGGCATCGACTCTCCCCAGCCGGTGTACCCGAACGGCCGCGAGGTCGACAGCCAGTGCTGGTACCGCTTCGACGACAAGGCCAACACCTCCGTCCAGCTGTACGTCGACCAGTACCCTTCGAAGCGCGCCGCACGCAAGGCGTTCGCGTCGACGCTGCGCCTGGGGCGCGGCACGCTGTCGAAGCAGATCGAGCGCGACCTCCGCAAGGACAGCCCCCTCGCCGACGTGCTCCGCGGGCTGCTCGAGATCCAGAAGGAGAACGAGGCGAAGGGCGGCGGCGTGCGCACGCCGGCCATCGGCGAGGACATCGCCTTCGTGTCGGGACGCGGGTGGTTCGAGGCCCTGCGCGGCAACCTCGTGCTCCGCCTGAAGCGCAGCCAGTACCAGGGGACGCCGTTCGACGCGGTGAGCATCAAGGGCACCGTCCAGCAGACCCAGGAGGCGTTCCGGCGGATCGACGAGCGCCTGGCCGATCCCGACCTCGACCAGACCCGGGTCGACTCCTGGTGGCCGGACACGGCCGCCGACGGCTGGGCGCCGTTCGCGCGGGTCTGCGACGTCCTCGACGACGAGGCGATGGCGACGGCGACCGGCCGGGCCGTGCCGGACACCGTCACCGACGAGAGCGTCGTCCTCAAGCCGAAGGTCCGCCTCCGGCGCAACCACCTGCCCGGCAGCCGGTCGGTGTCGAACCGGTGCGAGCGCCGCCAGCGCGAGCCCGGCAGCGACGAGAACGCGATGTACGGCGACCTGCAGATCTGGTACACACCGCCGGGCCACACCGGCGGGGAGCTCCTCGACGGCGCCTTCGTGCGGACCATCTCCGGCGTCCAGGCCGAGGGCGACGTCACCATCGACCAGTGGCGCAGCCAGGGCTATCTCACCGACATCGACGTGAAGGGCGCCGACAAGGCCTACACCCTCACCTCCGAGCCGGACGGCAAGCACGACCGGTGGATCGCCGCCCAGGTCGGCGACCGGGTGCTGGTGCTGGACGTGTCCGAGTTCGGCGACAAGTCCGTCAGCGTGCCGCTCGGCCAGCTCCTGGCCGCGATGGAGGTCGCGATCGCGAACCTCGAGGACGCCACGCCCTGACCGGACGCGGCCACCCTGGTCACACCACCCGCTGCTCGGCGGCCAGCGCGGCCCGGACGAAGGCGATCACACTGTCGGCCTCGTCGCCGTCGAAGCGCTCCATCGCCCTGCCGAGCGGGTTCGCGAGGCGGCCCGACGGCATCTCGACGACCGGCACGCCGTCGTACGCCACCTGCTGGGACCAGCACGCCCCGGGGACGGCGCGGACCAGGACCTCGCCGAGGTAGGCGCCCGCCGCCCACACGTCGCTCTCGTCCACGGCCAGGCCGCGCTCGGGCTGCCGCGACCACTGGTCGAGGGAGGACTCGACCTGGTCGACGCTCTCGGCGGAGAAGTCGAGGATGTCGGCTCCGGCGGGATGCTCGGCGGCCCACTTCTCGGCGACCAGCCGCACCAGGGTGGCCGGGGCGGGCACGGACGCCGGCGCGGCCGTCCGCTCCATCTCGGCCGCCAGCCGGGTGAGCAGCGCGTCGACCTCGGTCATCCGGTAGCCCCGGACGGCCAGCGAGAAGCGGACCCGGCGCAGGTCGTCGGCCCGCACGGGCCGGTCCGCCGGGACGAGCGCGTCCGGCCGGTCGTCGTACGCCGGCGCCATCGGCTCGCCGCGGCCGGCGGCGAGCAGGGCGACACCGCCCATCGCCAGCACGATGAGGACGGCGAACACCCACATCATCGGGTGGGACATGCGGCGTCCTCAGCCGTGCCGGTCGCGGGCCGCGACCATCAGCGCCACGGCCTCGTCGACGTCGTCGGTCAGGGTGAGCATGTCGATGTCGGACTGCTTGATCCGCGCGTCCTCCAGCATCGAGCCCTGCATCCACTCGATCAGCCCGCGCCAGTGCTCGGTCCCCATCAGCACGATCGGGAACTGGGTGATCTTGAGGGTCTGCGAGAGCGTCATCGCCTCGAACAGCTCGTCGAGGGTGCCGAGGCCGCCGGGCAGCACGATGTAGCCCTGGCTGTACTTCACGAACATCATCTTGCGGACGAAGAAGTACCGGAAGTTCAGCCCGAAGGTGATGTAGTCGTTGAGCTTGGCCTCCCAGGGCAGCTCGATGCCCAGGCCGATGCTCTCGCCGCCGGCCTCCATGGCGCCGCGGTTGGCGGCCTCCATGGCGCCAGGGCCGCCGCCGGTGATGACCGCGAACCCGGCCTTCGTGAGCGCCGCGCCGACCCGGACGCCGATGTCGTACGCCGGGTGCTCGGCCGGGATGCGGGCGGACCCGAACACGGAGATGGCCGGGCCGATCTCGGCGAGGTCGTTGAAGCCCTCGACGAACTCGGCCTGGATCTTCAGCACGCGCCACGGGTCGGTGTGCACCCAGCCGCTGTCGCCGCGGCTGTCGAGCAGCCGCTGGTCGGTGGTCGAGCCCTCGGGACGGCCCGCGCTCGGGCGGGGTCCGGGTCCGCTGCGCCTGGTCATGCCTGCTCCTTGTCGGTGGTGGTGAGCCACGCCCTCAGCTGCTGCTCGCAGCGCACGATCTGGGCGACCTCGACGTGCTCGTCCTGCTTGTGGGCCAGCATCGGGTCCCCGGGTCCGTAGTTGACCGCCGGCACGCCGAGGACGGTGAACCGGGCGACATCGGTCCAGCCGAACTTCGGCGCCACCTGGCCGCCCACGGCGTCGACGAACGCGCGGGCGGCGGGCCGGTCCAGGCCGGGCAGCGCGCCGGGGGCGCTGTCGGTGAGGGTCACCTCGAAGCCGTCGAAGAAGTCCCGCACATAGGCCAGCGCCTCGGCCTCGGAGCGGTCGGGGGCGAAGCGGAAGTTGACCGTCACCACGCACTCGTCGGGGATCACGTTGCCGGCGACGCCACCGCGGATCGCGACCGCGTTGAGCCCCTCGTGGTACTCCAGCCCGTCGATCACGGGCCGGCGGGCGTCGTACGCGTGGAGCCGGGCGAGGACCTCGGCGGCGCCGTGGATCGCGTTGACCCCGCGCCAGCTGCGCGCGGAGTGGGCCCGCTCGCCCGTCGTCCGCACGTCGACGCGCAGGGTGCCCTGGCAGCCGGCCTCGACGCCGGCGTTCGACGGCTCCATGAGGATCGCGAAGTCCGCCTCGAGGAGCCCGGGATCGGACTCCCCCAGCAGCCGCAGCCCGTTGTACGCCGCCTCGATCTCCTCGGCCTCGTAGAGCACGTAGGTCACGTCGTGCACGGGTGCCGTGAGGGTCGCGGCGAGCTTGAGGATGACCGCGTCGCCGCCCTTCATGTCGCAGGTGCCGAGCCCGTGGAGGATCCCCGCCTGCTCGTCGAGACGGCTGGGCAGGTTGTCGTTGACCGGCACGGTGTCGAGGTGGCCGGCGATCACCACCCGGCTCGGGCGGCCGAGGTCGGTCCGCGCGACGACGGTGTGGCCGCGGCGGGTCACCGTGAGGTGCGGCAGGGGCCGCAGCGCCTCCTCGACCGCGTCGGCGATCACCTGCTCGTCGCGGCTGACCGACTCGATGTCGACCAGCTGGCGGGTCAGGCGGACGACGTCGGTGGCGAGGTCGATCCGCGGCGGTGGAGCAGGCACGGGTGACAGTCAACCAGCCCGGCGTTCACGACGGCGGCGCAGGCTCACCAGGGCGAGTTGTGGTAGTCGACGATCGTCTGCGCAACCGCGGACACCTTCTCGTTGAGGTCACGGCTCGTCTCGCGGAGGATCGCCCACGCCCTGGTCTCGTCGACCTTGTGGAAGGCCATCAGCAGGCCGATGGCCTTGCCGATCTCCCGGTTGCTGCGCAGGCCCTCGCGCAGGGTGGCGGCCTGCTCACGGTGGTGGTCGGCGGCGACGGCCAGCGAGGCGAACGGCGCGAGCACCATCGCGCGGTCCGCGGAGGCCGCGTCGAGGCGTCCCGGGGTGTCGCTCCAGAGGTTCAGCGCACCGATCTTCTGCTGGTCCACGACGATCCGAACCCCTGCCGCTCCTCGCACCGGCGTCCGGTCGAGCACGAACCGGCTCAGCCGCGGCCACGCGGAGCCCACGGCGAGGTCGGGGTCGAGGTACATCCCCTCGTCGAGGATCGCGTCGATGCACGGCCCCTCACGCAGCCGGGTCTCGGCCTGGTCGATGGCCCGGGCCACGGCGTCGGTCGCCGCGACCGTGACGAACCTGTCACGCCGCAGCATCATCAAGCTGGCGTGGTCGACCCCCGGGACGAGCCTCGTCGCCGCGTGGAGGACCGCCTGGTGCACCTCGTCGGTCGAGGAGCCGGCGTACGTCAGCGCCGCGATCGAGCCGAACACCTGCACCAGCTCGTCGTCCGGTCCGGGGGGCTCGTGGACCTCGCCGCCGGTGTGGCTCATCG
Organism: Nocardioides humi; assembly: GCF_006494775.1. Lineage (NCBI taxonomy): Bacteria > Bacillati > Actinomycetota > Actinomycetes > Propionibacteriales > Nocardioidaceae > Nocardioides > Nocardioides humi. Next base: position 950,372 of record NZ_CP041146.1, read on the forward strand.
TGGCCTCCTTCCGCGGCCCACCGGCGGGGACTCCCGCCGGACCGGCAGTCTAGCGCCGCGCTCCGCGCAGTCGGCGTCCCTCGACTCAGTGGAAGATGCGGCTGGTCACCTGGGCGGTCGCGACCACCTGACGGCCGGCGTCGTGGACGACGACCTGGCTGTGGGTCGTGGAGCGGGTCCGGCTCAGCACACTGGCCGTCGCGGTCAGGTCGCCGGTGGCGGCTGCGACGTAGGAGATGTCCAGCTGGGTGGTGGCGCCGCCGGTCGCGCCGTCGTCGGTGGTGAGCCCGGAGGCGGACGCGGCGGCACCGGCGACGTCGACCAGGGTCGCGACCACGCCGCCGTGCAGGACGCCCGGCACGGTGGTCAGGTCGTCGCGGAACGCGAGACCGAGGCGGACCTCCTCCGGGCGGGCGTCGAGCACCTCGATCCCGAGGGCGCGGGCGACCGGCGAGCCGGCCAGGACGTCGTCGATCCAGGAGCGCGCGAGGGGGTGCATGCGCCCATCCTCGGCAGCGCGCGCCCGGCCGGCCATGACCCGCGAGGTCATGCCCGGCCGGCGGATCCAGGCCTCAGAACGTGTGGGGAAAGTCGTGGTCGTCGCGAGCGTCGCATCCGTCGAGTGCCTCGCCAGGCGCAGATGTGACGGCGGTCTGGTTGCACCATCGAGCATCTGCAACGCCGCGAGGCGCCGACGGGGCGGCGCGCAGCAGGCCACGACCTTTCCCAATACGTTCTCAGGCCAGGCTGACCGCGATCGCGGCCTTCTCGCCCTCGCCCACCGCGACCTCCGCGGCGCCCACGGGCGCCGCCTCCGTCACCGTGTACGACGTCGCGAGGGTCTCGCCCGCGATCAACGCCTCGTGGGCGCGGGCCGCGGCGAGCACCGGCGCGGGGCCGGCGACGACGAGCTCGATCCGGTCGGTGACCTGGAAGTCCGCGTCCCGGCGCGCCTGCTGCACGGCGCGGACCAGGTCGCGGGCCAGGCCCTCCTCGGCGAGCTCGGGCGTGACGACGGTGTCGAGGACGACGAAGCCGCCGCCGGGCAGCATGCCGGTCGCGGTGCCCTCGGCGGCGTCGCCCGCCACGGCCTCCAGGGAGTACTCCCCCTCGACCAGGACCAAGCCACCGGATGTCACGGCGCCGTCGGCGCCGACCGACCAGTCGCCGGACTTGGAGCCCTTGATGGCGAGCTGGACGTCCTTGCCGAGGCGCGGGCCGGCGGCGCGGGCGTTGACGGTGAGCCTCTGCTCGACGCCGTACCCGGCGGCCTCCTCGGAGTCCGCAGCCAGCAGGCGCACGGCCTTGACGTTCAGCTCGTCGGCGACGATCGCGGCGAACGGCTCCAGCGCGGCCGGGTCGTCGACCACCACGGTCAGCGCCGCCAGCGGCAGCCGGTTGCGGAGCCTGGCGGCCTTGCGCAGCGCGGACGTCGAGGAGCAGACCTCGCGGACCTGGTCCATCGCGGCGACGAGGGTATCGTCGGCCGGCAGCGCGGAGACGTCGGGCCAGTCGGCCAGGTGCACCGAGCGGCCGCCGGTCAGGCCCCGCCAGATCTCCTCCGTGATCAGCGGCAGCAGCGGCGCGACGGCCCGGCAGACCACGTCGAGCACGGCGGCCAGGGTCTCGAAGGCCTCCGGCTTGCCCTCCCAGAACCGCTCGCGGGAGCGGCGGACATACCAGTTGGTCAGCACGTCGAGGAAGGAGCGCGTCGTGTCGCAGGCGTCGGCGATGGCGTAGGCGTCCATCTCGGCGGTGAGCTGCTCGACGTACTGGCGCGTCTTGGCGAGCAGGTACCGGTCGAGCGGGTCGGTCGAGTCGGTGCGCGCGCCGGCGTCGTACTGCTCGGCGTTGGCGTAGAGCGCGAAGAAGTACCACGTGTTCCAGAGCGGGATCATCACCTGGCGCACGGCGTCGCGGATGCCCTGCTCGGTGACGACGAGATTGCCGCCGCGCAGGATGGGCGAGGCCATGAGGAACCAGCGCATCGCGTCGGCGCCGTCGCGGTCGAAGACCTCGGAGACGTCGGGGTAGTTGCGCAGCGACTTCGACATCTTGTTGCCGTCGGAGCCGAGCACGATGCCGTGGCTGATGCAGGAGGAGAACGCCGGCTTGTCGAAGAGCGCGGTGGCCAGGATGTGCAGCGTGTAGAACCAGCCGCGGGTCTGGCCGATGTACTCGACGATGAAGTCGGCCGGGAAGTGGTTCTCGAACCACTCCTTGTTCTCGAACGGGTAGTGCACCTGCCCGAAGCTCATCGACCCGGAGTCGAACCACACGTCGAGGACGTCGGCGACGCGGCGCATCGTCGACCGGCCGGTGGGGTCGTCCGGGTTCGGGCGGGTGAGGTCGTCGATCCACGGCCGGTGCAGGTCCGGCTGGCCCTGCGCGTTGAGCGGAAGCCGGCCGAAGTCCCGCTCGATCTCCTCGAAGGAGCCGTAGACGTCGATGCGCGGGTACTCCTCGCTGTCCGACTTCCACACCGGGACGGGCGAGCCCCAGAACCGGTTGCGGGTGATCGACCAGTCGCGGGCGTTGTCGACCCACTTGCCGAACTGGCCGTCCTTGATGTGCTCGGGGACCCAGCGGATCTCCTGGTTGAGCTCGGCCATGCGCTGCTTGAACGCCGTCACCTCGACGAACCAGCTGCTCACGCCCTTGTAGATCAGGGGCTCGCGGCAGCGCCAGCAGTGGGGTAGGAGTGGTCGTAGGTCTCGCGGCGCAGCAGCACGGTGCCGGGGGTGACCGCGCTCGCCCCGGGGTTCAGTGCAGCGGTCTTGAGGTCGTCGATGATGTGCAGGTTGGCGTCGAAGACCAGCATGCCGGCGTACTCGGTGACGGGCGCGGTGAACCGGCCGTCCTTGCCGACCGGCATCACCGCCTCGATGCCCTCGCGGTCGGTGACCTCCTTGTCGACCTCGCCGAAGGCACCGGCGCTGTGCACCAGCCCGGTGCCGTCCGTGGTCGTGACGGCCTCGTCGGCGGCGACGACGCGGAAGGCGTTGGCGTGGTCGGCGAAGTAGGAGAACGGCGGCGCGTAGACCAGACCGAGCAGGTCGGCGCCCTTGCCGCGCCAGGTGACGGTGGGCTCGTCGCCGAGCTCGCGGGCGTACGCCGCCAGCCGGGCCTCGGCGAGCACCAGCCGCTGACCCTCGTGGTCGACCACGACGTAGTCGATGTCGGAGCCGACCATCACCGCGAGGTTGCTGGGCAGGGTCCACGGCGTGGTGGTCCAGACCAGCAGCTTGGCGCCCTGGAGGTCACCCGGCGAGGTGATCTCGAAGCCGACGGTGACGGCCGGGTCCTGCCGCATCTGGTAGACGTCGTCGTCCATCCGCAGCTCGTGGTTGGACAGCGGGGTCTCGTCGTTCCAGCAGTAGGGCAGGACGCGGAAGCCCTCGTAGACCAGGCCCTTGTCGAACAGGCTCTTGAAGGCCCACAGCACCGACTCCATGAACTCGGGGTTCATGGTCTTGTAGTCGTTGTCGAAGTCGACCCAGCGCGCCTGGCGGGTGACGTAGTCGCGCCACTCGCCGGTGTACTTGAGCACCGACGCACGGCAGGCGTCGTTGAACCTGTCGATGCCCATCTCGACGATCTCGTCGGTGGTCTTGATGCCGTTGAGGCGCATCGCCTCCAGCTCGGCCGGCAGCCCGTGGGTGTCCCAGCCGAAGCGGCGCTCGACGCGCTTGCCGCGCATCGTCTGGTAGCGCGGCACGATGTCCTTGACGTAGCCGGTCAGCAGGTGGCCGTAGTGGGGCAGGCCGTTGGCGAACGGCGGGCCGTCGTAGAAGACGAACTCGTTCTCGCCGTTCGGACCGGGGTCGCGCTGCTCGACCGACGCGCGGAAGGTGTCGTCCTCGGCCCAGTAGGCCAGGACCCCCTCCTCGATGCGCGGGAAGCGCGGCGAGCTCGGGACGGCCCCCTGGCCGGCGGTCGGGTCGGTGGTGACCTTCGGATAGGTCATCGGGCTTCGGTCTCCTGCGTCGTCTGGCTCTCGATGTGCACTGCCTGACGAGGACGACGTCTGCCGCGGTACCACCTCGCTTGCCGCCCCGCCGACTGCTCGGGACGACCGCTCGTTCACGGCTGTGACGGGCCTGCCCGCCGGGTTCTACTTGCCTGTCGGCTTTCTTCCCGGAGCTCGCCGCTGATGACGGCTCGAACGCTGTGCCCCCAAGCGTACGGCGTCGGTCGGGTGCGGTGCCAACCGGTTGCGTACCTCAGACTGTGCGCATGCGTTCTCGGCGTCGCCCCAGTCTCACGACCCGCTACCTGATCGCGATCGCCGCGTTCCTCGTGGCGTTCGCGACCTTCGCGATCACGATCACCGTGCTGTCGCCCGACGACCAGGCGGCGCAGGGCCGGAGCGGTGGCACCAGGATGCTGGGCATCGCCGTCCGCACCCTCTTCCTCACCGACGGGTCCGACGCCTCCCCGACGGCGACGGCGCTGTTGCTCCCCCTCGCCTGGGCCTCTCTCGTCGTGATGGTGAGCGCACTGCTGACCTGCATCAGCATCAACATCGAATACCGCAGAGGCGGCCCGTACCGCTGAGAATGGGGTCATGACGTCCACGACGACCGGCGAGCTGGCGAACCTGCGCGACTACCTCACCCACTACCGTGCGACCCTCGAGCGCAAGTGCGCCGGCCTGACGCCGGAGCAGCTGGCGACCCGGTCGGTGCCGCCGAGCACGCTGAGCCTGCTGGGGATGGTGCGCCACCTGGCCCGGGTCGAGCACTTCTGGTTCCAGCGCGCGCTGGTCGAGGTCGACGCCCCGCGCATCTACGACGACGGCGACGCCGGGTTCGCCGAGGTCGAGCCGACCGAGGCCGCGGTCGCCGGGGCCTGGACCGCCTGGCGCGAGCAGGTCGCGCTGGCCGACGCCTGGCTGGACCGGCGCACCGACGACGGCCTCGGGCAGGTCGTCACGTTCCGCCAGGGCACCGAGACGGCCAGCGTGCGGGACATCCTCGTGCACATGATCGAGGAGTACGCCCGGCACTGCGGGCACGCCGACCTGCTGAGGGAGTGCATCGACGGCGTCACCGGCGAGTGAGCGAGCACGATATCGCCGCTGTCGGACCTCTCCGGCACGATGGCACGGTGAGCTATCTCCTCGACGAAGCGGTCGCGGCCGAGGCGCTCGGCGGCGGCCGGTGCCGGGTCCAGGTCACCGCCGACTGGAACACCGCGAACCAGACGCCCAACGGCGGCTACGTCCTCGCGCTGCTGCAGCACGCGGTGCTGCAGGAGTCCGCCCATCCCGATCCGCTGAGCATCTCGATCACCTACTTCCGGCCCGCGCTCCCCGGCCCGGGCGACGTCCGGGTGCGGGAGGTCCGCAAGGGCCGCCGGGTGTCGACGTACGACGCCGTGCTGACGCAGGACGACAAGGAGGTCGCCCACGCCGTGGTGAGCACCCACGACTGGGACGCGGCGGGCTCGGTCGAGCACGTCCCGCACACCGCCCCGGACGCGCCACGGCCCGACGACTGCGTGGACGTGAGCGCGCTGGTGCCGGCCGGGATGGTGCCGATCCTGGACCGCTACCGCTATCGCGCGCCGAGCGCCCCCGGCTGGCTCACCGGGAGACCCTCCGGGCTGACCGAGTCGCTGTGCTGGATCCAGGCCGCCGACCAGCGGCCGGTCGACGCGCTGCTGGCGGGCGCGATGACCGATGCGTTCCCGCCGGTCACCGCCGAGATCGGCCACCTCGCGTCCGCGACGATCCAGCTCACCGTCCACTACCGGCGCCGGCCCGCGACGGTGTGGGCGCTCGGCCACGTCACGAGCCGGCACGTCATCGCGGGCTACCACGACGAGGACGTCGAGCTGTGGGACGAGCAGGGCCGGCTGATCGCGCAGAGCCGGCAGCTGGCGATCCTGGCCGGAGACTGATCCGCCCGCCCTCAGCGCTCGGCGACGGTGACCGTCGTACCGGCGTCGAGGGTGGGGGTGCCGAAGGTGACGGCACCGTGCCGGTCCAGCGAGAACTCCCTGCGCAGGTCGCCCGGGGCTCGGGCATCATCGGAGCGCTGGTCTCGAGCGCCACCTCCCGGCCACTGACCTGGACCACGGTGACGACGAGGTGCGGCTCTCCCAGCACGCCGACGGTGAGGCTGTCACCCGCGGAGAGCTCGTACATGGTGACGACGGGCTCGGGCTGCTCCCGCGACCAGCCGGTCCAGCCCTGGACGGTGACCTCGAGCCGCACCGGCCCGTCGCCGCAGCCGGCGAGCGGCAACACGGCGAGCAGCAGGGGCGCGAGCAGGAGGCGGCGGCCGCGAGACATGTCCGTCCGACGGCGCCGACGTGCCACCGGTTCCCCGCGCCCATAGAATCTGCTCACGTGACTGCTGCATGGGGCTTCGGCCTGACGACCTACGCCGCCGACGAGACCGTCCTGGACACCTGGTTCCCCGCACCCGCATTGGGCGAGCGGCCCGCCGACGCGCAGGCACCGGCCGACCTGCTCGCGCTGGAGGGCAGCGACGAGGCGCGCGGCGTCACCCGCAGGGTCAACCTGGTCGAGATCGCCGATCTCGGCGCCGCGCCGGTCGACACGGTCGACGTGTGGCTGCGCCTCCACCTGCTCTCCCACCGCCTGGTGCCGCCCCACGGGCTCAGCCTGGAGGGGCAGTTCGGCCTCCTCGCCAACGTCGTGTGGACCTCCGCCGGTCCGTGCGCGATCGAGGGCTTCGAGCTCACCCGGGCGCGGCTGCAGGCCGCGGGCCAGCACGTCACGGTGTACGGCGTCGACAAGTTCCCGCGCCTGGTGGACTACGTGATCCCGGCGGGCGTCCGGATCGCCGATGCCGACCGGGTCCGGCTCGGCGCGCACCTGGCCGAGGGCACCACCGTGATGCACGAGGGCTTCGTCAACTTCAACGCCGGCACGCTCGGCACGTCCATGGTCGAGGGCCGGATCTCGGCGGGCGTCGTCGTGGGCGACGGCTCCGACGTCGGCGGCGGCGCGTCGATCATGGGCACCCTGTCCGGCGGCGGCAAGCAGGTCATCTCCGTCGGCCGGCGCTGCCTGCTCGGCGCCAACGCCGGCATCGGCATCTCCCTGGGCGACGACTGTGTCGTCGAGGCCGGCTGCTATGTCACCGCCGGCACGAAGGTCACCGTCCTCGAGCCCGGCAAGGACGCCCGCGTCGTCAAGGCCGCCGAGCTCTCCGGCGCCAGCAACGTGCTGTTCCGCCGCAACTCGGTGTCCGGGGCGATCGAGGCGGTTCCGTGGCAGGGCGAGGGCATCGCCCTCAACGCCGCGCTGCACGCCAACTGAGCGAGGCTGAGCACCGTCCCCCGTCACCACGGCCCCCGCACACTGGCGAGGTGAAGCGCAATGCCTGGGCGGTCGTCGTCGGCCTGGCGGTCCTGACGACCGTCGTGGCCGTCGGCATCGGCGTGCTCCGGGCGACCGACACGCTGGTCGGCGGGCCGACCGGCGACTGCACCGTCACGCTCGACGACCACACCGTCGACATCAGCGGCGAGCAGGCCGAGAACGCGGCGCTGATCTCGGCGATCGCCGTACGCCGGGGGCTGCCGGCTCGCGCGGCGTCGATCGCCCTGGCGACGGCCTTCCAGGAGTCGAAGCTGCGCAATATCGACTACGGCGACCGCGACTCGCTGGGCCTCTTCCAGCAGCGGCCGTCGCAGGGCTGGGGCACCCACGAGCAGATCCTCGACCCCGTCTACGCGACCAACGCGTTCTACGACGCGCTGGTGAAGGTCGACGGCTACGAGACCATGGAGATCACCGTCGCCGCGCAGGCGGTGCAGCGCTCGGCCTTCCCGAACGCGTACGCCGACCACGAGGCCGACGGCCGCGCCCTCGCCTCGGCGCTGACCGGCTACTCCCCCGCCACCTTCAGCTGCGACCTCGACGGCGGCGCCCCCTCGGCGGACACCCAGCTGGTCGCCAGCGGCCTGACGCCGCGCGCCGAGGCGGTCCGCACCGAGCTGCTCACCCGCTTCGGGCGCCTCCAGCTCGGCGGCTTCGACCCGGCCGGCGTCTCGAGCGGCCACATGGAGGGCTCGGCGCACTACGACGGTCGCGCCGTCGACGTGTTCGTGCGGCCGGTCACCAAGGCCAACAACGCCCGCGGCTGGGCGATCGCGCACTGGGCGGTCGCCAACGCCGCCCGCCTCGACATCCGCACCGTCATCTTCGACGACCGGATCTGGACCGCCGGTCGCAAGGGCTGGCGCGACTACCGGGTGCCCGCGTCCTCCTCGGGCGACCGAGCCATCCTCGAGCACCGCGACCACGTCCACATCGACGTCTTCCGCTGACGGCCGCGGTTGTCCACAGGCCCGACGATCTCGGTGGCGCATACGATCGTATGCGTCTACGCTGGAGGTATGGACCGGATCACCATCGCCGTCGAGGACGACATCGGCGTCGCCGTGCGCAAGGCCGCCGCCGAGCAGGGACAGTCGGTGAGCGCGTGGATGGCCGAGGCCGCCGCGGCGCGGCTGCGCAACCACTTCCTCGGCCAGTTCCTCGACGAGTACGAGGCCGAGTACGGAGCCTTCACCGAGGAGGAGATGGCCGAGGCCCGGGCACTCTTCCGGCGGAAGCCCGGACGCTGGAAGGACGAGCCCACGCCATGACGCTGGTGCTGGACACCGGCGCCCTCTTGGCGATCGAGTGGCGCAACCGGGCCGTGCTGGCCGCGATCCGGCGTGCGCATGAGGAGGGCGTCCCCGTGCGAACGAGCAGCGGAGCGGTCGCCCAGACCTGGCGCAACGGGGCGCGACAGGTCCGCTTGGCCACCGCGCTGCGCGGCATCGATGAGCACGCCATCGACGCGGGCGCGTCCCGCCGGGTCGGCCGACTCCTCGCCGACGCCGGCACCAGTGATGTCATCGATGCCCACGTCGCCACCCTGTGCGATCCCAATGCCGTCCTGTTGACGTCCGACCCCGACGACCTCGACCACCTCGCCGCCACCCGCGGGGTGGACGTGATCATCGAGCGAGTCTAGGTCCGCCGCCGCCAGGCCATCCCAAGCGTGAAGCGGGAGCTCGCACCGAGCTCGGCCATCGCCTCCGAGACCCGCCGGCGCACCGTCCGCGCGGTGATGCCGAGGGTCCGGGCCACGGCGTCGTCGGTCAGCCCCCGGGCCAGTAGCCCGAGGACGTCGGCCCACGGCTCGTCGTCCGCGAGCCAGGCGTGCGAGGTCGCCCAGAGCTCGTCGAAGAGCAGGCCGATCGCGGCGACCACCGGCGGGGTCCGGATCGCGATGGTGTTCTCCGGGGCCGGCGAGCCCCACCACACCGGCAGCGCGGCCAGGCCGGGCGGGTCCACGTACATCCAGCTCGCGACCTGCTCGCTGCGCCGGAAGTCGACGCCGGCGGCCCGGGCGGCCTCGACCAGACCGTCGAGGTCGGCGACGCCGTCGCCGCCGCGTCCCCAGGTCGGGTCGCTCGGCACGAGCACCCGGACCCGCGCCTCGCCGGAGAGCCGCTCCTGGAGGCGGAGCAGGTGGCCGGAGACCAGCGCCACGCGCAGCACGCCGGCGTCGGGCGCCACGAGCGAGGGCCGTTGCGGCCGCTCCCGCTCCGCGTGGCGGAACCACTCGTCCCACGAGTCGGCGTGGGCGTGGACCAGCGTCACCGCGAGCGGGTGCTCGCCCTCAGGGTCGGCGGTCCCGAGGTCCCACGCGCGGATCAGGCCGGGCAGCGCCTCCATCAGCGCGACGGTGCGGGCGTTCTCGGCCATCAGGGCCCGGGCCCGCGCCTCGCCGAGCGCCACGAAGACGGTGTACGGCGACTCGTACTCCAGGGGCTCGCCGTCGCGGCGCAGGAAGCCGCCGTCCTCCAGGGCCGCGATCCGGGCGCGCAGGTCCCGCGGCGGGTCGGCGAGCGCCGCGACCAGCGCCGCCTCGTCGGGCGGACGGAGCAGATAGGCGGTGCTCAGGATCTCCATCGTCACGGGATCGAGCAGCGCGCTCTCCCGGATCCCGGGGAGGCCGGCACCGGACGGCGTGGACATGGCGCCAGCGTGCGGGAGTACCGGACATTCCGCAACCGGACTCTCAGGAAGTGACCCCTACCGGACAGCTCCGGGCTACGTTGCCTGACGCGCCCGCCCGGGCCGCCGATCCCGAGGAGCTCTCATGTCGCACACCCCCGCCGTCAGGCCGCGCCGTCTCGCCGCGGCGCTCGCCGTCGCCCTGACCACCGCCGCGCTCACCCCCGCCCTGGCCGCGCCCGCCGGGGCCGCGGCCCCCGTGAAGAGCAAGGTCACCATCAAGGCCGCCGGCGTCGACCTCTTCGGCAAGGTGAAGAGCAAGCGGACCAAGTGCAAGGTCGGGCGCACGGTCCTCGTCTTCAAGGTCCTCGACGACGGCAACCACCTCTTCAGCACCGACACGACCGACGAGCGCGGCCGCTGGGACACCGGCAACACCGGCCAGGAGGGCACCTTCTTCGCGAAGGTCAGGAAGACTCCCACGTGCAAGGCCGCCAAGAGCCCACGCATCGAAGCCGTGCGCAACGACTGACCGCCGCCATGAGGATCCTGACCGCACTCCGCGCCACCCTCACCCCCGCCTTCGCGGTCGCCTGCCTGGCGCTGGCCGTGGGGCTGTCCGGGACGGCGTACGCCGCGGTCAAGGTCGGCGCCACGGACATCAAGCGGGACGCCGTGCGCGCCAAGCACATCAAGGCCGGCGCGGTGCGGGCGGACGAGGTGAGAGACGGCTCGCTCACCGGCCTCGACATCCAGGACGGCAGCCTGTCCGGCGCGGACCTCCAGGACCGCACTGTGGGGCGCGACGACCTCGCGCCCTCGGCGCGCGGCATCACGGACGCGGAGCTGGTCTGGAGAACCTCCTCCGCGACCGGCTCCGAGCCGTCGAAATCCGTCACCGCACAGTGCCCCGACGGCAAGGTCGCGATCTCGGGCGGCGCGATCATCAACGGCAGCGACAACAACGTCTACATCACCGAGAGCTCGCCGCCCTCGGGCGCGGCGGGACCGCTGCAGCAGGGCTGGTTCATCCTCGCCCAGGAGGAGGAGGGAACGGACGGCGGCAACTGGGACATCCGCGGCTTCGCGGTGTGCGTCAGTCTCGGCTGAGACTCAGGCCGAGCCAGCCAGGCGCTCGACCGCCGCGGCGATGCGCTCGTCGGTCGCGGTGAGCGCGATCCGGACGTGGTGGGAGCCCGCGGGGCCGTAGAACGCTCCTGGGGCGACGAGGACGCCCTGCGCGGCGAGGTCGGCGACGAGCTGCCAGCTGTCGGGGCCGTCGGGCCCGCGGGTGGTCCACAGGTACAGCGACGCCTCGGAGTGCTCGATCGTGTAGCCCGCGGCCTCCAGCGCCGCGCGGAGCGTCGTACGACGGGCGCGGTAGCGCTCGTGCTGCTCCTTGACGTGGGCCTCGTCGCCGAGCACCGCGGCCATGGCGTGCTGCTGGGGGCGGGCATCATCAGGCCCAGGTTCTTGCGGACCGCGAGCAGCTCGGCGACGACCTCGCGGTCGCCTGCGACGAACGCGCAGCGGTAGCCGGCGAGGTTGGAGCGCTTGGAGAGCGAGTGGACGACGAGGATGCCCTCGGCGGAGCCGCCGCAGATGTCGGGGTGGAGGACCGAGTACGCCTCGCCCTCCCAGACGCAGTCGAGATAGCACTCGTCGGAGACGAGCAGGACGCCGCGCTCACGGCACCAGTCGACGACCTTCCTGAGGTGCTCGGGCGGCAGCACGCGACCGGACGGGTTCGAGGGCGAGTTGACCCACAGCAGCCGCGGCGTCTCGGGGCCGAAGGTGGTCAGCGAGTCCGTAGCGACGGCCTTCGCGCCGACCAGCGCGGCACCGACCTCGTACGTCGGGTAGGCCAGCGCCGGGTAGCCGATCAGGTCGCCCGGCCCGAGGCCGAGGTATGTCGGCAGGGACGCGATGAACTCCTTGGAGCCGATCAGCGGCAGCACCTGGTCCAGGCCCAGGCCGGTCACGCCGTGCGTCCCGGCGAGCCAGTCGAGGACGGCCTGCCGGACCTCGGCGGTCCCGATCGTGACCGGATAGCCGGGTGCGTCGGCGGCCGCCGCGAGCGCGGCGCGCGCGACCTCGGGCGTCGGGTCGACCGGGGTGCCGATCGACAGGTCGACGATCCCGCCGGGGTGCGCGCGCGCCTGCTCGGCGTACTGCGTCAGCTTGTCCCAGGGGAAGTCGGGAAGCCGGGTGGAGACCCGCCCCACTCAGTGATCCTGGTTCTGCGGCTCGAGGGCAGCGACGAACTCGGCGTCCTTGTCGATCTCGCCCATCTTGGCGGCGCCGCCGGGCGAGCCGAGGTCGTCGAAGAACTTCACGTTGGCGTCGTAGTAGTCCTTCCACTCCTCCGGCACGTCGTCCTCGTAGAAGATCGCCTCGACCGGGCAGACCGGCTCGCAGGCGCCGCAGTCGACGCACTCGTCGGGGTGGATGTAGAGCATCCGCTTGCCCTCGTAGATGCAGTCGACCGGACACTCGTCGACGCACGCGCGGTCCTTGACGTCGACGCACGGCTGCGAGATGACGTAGGTCATCGATTCCTCCTGAGACCCTCAAGGCGAGCGGACCGACACGAAAGTGTTTCGTGTCGGTGCTCAGCCTAGTATCCCGGGCGTGACCGACGCGCACGGACCCACGCCACGAGACGGACACCAGGCGGGACGGCACCGTCTCGGACCCCACGTCGTGGGCCGGCGGGTCGTCGTACGACGCCTGCTGCGCGGCGAGACCGGACCCACCGGAGGGCCCGCGTTCACCGACCTCCTCGGGACCTGCCTGTCGTGGCGGGACGGGGCCTGCGTGGTCCAGCCGGAGACCGGCGCCGCGGTGACGATCCCGATCGCCGACATCGTCTCCGGCAAGCCGGTGCCGCCGCGCCCCTCGGTGCGACAGCGCGTCACCGTGCGCGACGCCGAGCTGCACACAGCGGCGCTGGAGGGCATCGAGACCACGCCGCTCGGCGAGTGGCAGCTGCGCTACGAGCCCGCACCGTCGGGCCGGGTCCGCAACCGGTTCAACTCGTGCCTGGGCGTGGGCGACCCGGGCATGCCGGTGGCGGACGCCGCGCACGCCGTCCGGTCGTTCTACTCCGCCCGGGGCCGGTCGCCGCGGATCCAGGTCGAGCTCGGCTCGGCGAACGAGGAGGCGCTGCGCGCGCTGGGCTGGCAGCCGGTCCCGGGGCGGGACTCGCACTTCCTGCTCGCCTCCCTCTCCCGTGCCCGGCGGAGCCTGGAGCCGGCGGACGGGTCGCCCTCGCTCGAGGTGGACGGGCCCCGCGTGCGGGCCGTCCTCGACGGCGTGGCCGAGGGGCGGGCCGTCCTCGACGGCGTGGCCGAGGGGCGGGCCGGCCTCGACGGCGACTGGCTCGGCATCCACGACCTGCAGGTGGCGCCCGAGCACCGCCGCCGGGGCCGGGCCCGGGCCGTCCTCGCCGCGCTGCTGGAGTGGGGCGCCGAGCGGGGTGCCCTGACCGTGTGGCTGCACGTCGAGACGGGCAACGAGCCCGCCCTGGCCCTCTACGAGCGGCTCGGCTTCACCCGCCACCACACCTGCCGCTACTACTCGACGAACCCGTTGTCGACCAGCCAGTCGTAGGCCACGTCGGTGGGCTCCTCGCCGTCGACGTCGACTCGGGCGTTCATCGCGAGCAGCTCCTCGTTGGTGAGCTTCGCGGTGACGGGGGCCATCAGGTCCTCGATCTCGGGATGCTCGTCGAAGAGCTCCTTGCGGACGACGAGCGAGACGTTGTAGTTGGGGAAGTAGCGCTTGTCGTCCTCGAGGACGGTCAGGTCGAGCGCGAGGATCCGTCCGTCGGTGGTGAAGACCTCGCCGAAGACGCAGTTGCCCGACGCGGTGGCGTCGTAGATCGCGCCCGTCTGGAAGGTCTTCAGGTTGCTCTCGGGCACGCCCTGGGCGGAGCCGAGCGGGATGCCGTAGGTCTCCAGCATCCCCTCCAGCCCGTCGTTGCGGTCCCGGAACTCCGACTCCACGCAGAAGGTGCGCTCGGCGACGGGGACCTTCGCGATCTCGGAGAGCGTGGTGATGCCGTACTTCTGCGCGCTCTGCTCGGTGATCGCGAAGGCGTAGGTGTTGTTCATCGGCGCCGGCGGCAGCCAGACCAGGTCGTTGCGCTCCAGGTCGAGGTCGCGCACGGCCTCGTACTGCTTCTCCTCATCCGGGATCGGGTCCGGCTGGGTGAGGTACTGCAGCCAGCCCGTGCCGGTGTACTCCCACATGGCGTCGATGTCGCCGGTCAGGTGCGCCTGCCGGGCCGAGGCGCTGCCCGGGATGTTGGTGAGGTCGGTGACGTCGGCGCCGGCGGACTTGAGCAGGATCAGCGCGATCTTGCCGAGGATGATGTTCTCGTTGAAGTTCTTCGACCCGACGGAGAGCTCCACCCCGGACAGGTCGGGCGCGTCCTCGAGGTCGCCCACGAGCGTGCCGCTCGGGATGAAGCCGCCGGCGGTCTGCAGGCCGCAGCCGGCGGTGGCGGCGAGCAGCCCGAGGACCGCGGCGAGGCCGGCGACCAGACGCAGGGACAGGGTCCGCATCGTCCTCACACCCCTTCGGCCGGGCGAGAACCTCCAGCACCCGTCCCAGCCACTCGACCAGCAGGGCGAGCAGGGCCACGAGGACAGCGCCGGCGACCATCACCGGGAAGCGGAACAGGGTGAGGCCGGAGTTGATGGTGGCGCCCAGTCCGCCGCCGTTGATGAACGTCGCCAGGGTGGCCGTGCCGACCACCAGCACGAGGGCGGTCCGGACGCCCGCCATGATCACCGGCAGCGCCAGGGGCAGCTCGATCCGGAGCAGCACGGCGGTCTGGGACATCCCGACGCCGCGGGCCGCCTCGACCAGCGTCGGGTCGACGCCCCGCAGCCCCTCGATGGTGTTGCGGAGCACGGGGAGCAGGCCGTAGAGGGTGAGGGTCAGGACCGAGACCCGGAAGCCGGTCCAGAAGCCGATGTCGTTGAGCCAGATCCAGATCAGCACGAGCAGGCCGATGGACGGCGCGGACTGGCCGACGTTGGCGATCCCCACCACGAGCGGCGAGAGACGGGAGAGGCCGCCACGGGTGAGCAGGACGCCCAGCGGCACCGCGATGAGCACCACCAGCACGGAGGTGAGCAGGGTGAGCTGGGTGTGCTGCCAGATCTGCGAGGTCACCGTCGACCAGCGCAGCTGGCGCAGCTCCGTCTCGTCGAGGTCCGCGGTCTGGCGCCACCAGACGTAGCCGCCGAAGGCGAGCGCGATCAGGACCGGAGGCACGATGAGCATCAGCGACGTCTCGCGGTCCAGGCGGGCCAGGCGGCGGGGGCTGCGGGCGGCCGCCTGGGCGTCGGGAGCGACAGCGGTGTCAGCCATCGTCCTGCGCCTCCTCCATCGCCCGGATCTGCGCGGTGACGGCGGCGAAGTCGACGACGCCGAGGTACTGGTCGCGATCGCCGGTCACCACGGCCGCGCCGTGACTGCTGGAGAGCATCGTGTCGAGCGCGTCGTTGAGCGTGGCCCGCTGGTCGACGTCGACGAGCTCCTGGTCGGGCGCGACGATCGTGTCGCCCTTGAGCTGGCGCAGCCACGGCCAGCCCTGCGGCCGGCCGCGGGCGTCGAGCACGATCACCGCCCGGTCGCCATTGGCCTCCGCGCGGCGGCGTACCTCCTCGGTCGCCTCGCCGATCCGCGCGGTGGTGGGCTGGCGCAGCTCCACGTCGGTCACCCGGGCCAGGCTCAGCGCCTTCAGCGACGACCCGGCGCCGACGAAGTCGGCCACGAAGTCGTTGGCGGGTGTGCTGAGGATCGCCTCCGGGGTGTCGTACTGCGCGACCTTCGCACCCTCCTGGAGGATCAGGATCCGGTCGCCGAGCTTGATCGCCTCGTCGATGTCGTGGGTGACGCACACGATCGTCTTGCGCAGCTCGCGCTGGATGCTGATCAGCTCGTCCTGGAGGCGCTGGCGGGTGATCGGGTCGACGGCGCCGAAGGGCTCGTCCATCAGGATCACCGGAGGGTCGGCGGCCAGGCCGCGGGCCACGCCGACCCGCTGCTGCTGGCCGCCGGACAGCTCGCGGGGTAGCGATGGCGGTACCGGTCGGGGTCGAGGCCGACCAGGTCGAGCAGGTCGGTGACCCGCTCCGCGATCCGGGCGGAGTCCCAGCCCAGCATCTTCGGCACGATGCCGATGTTCTTCTCCACCGTCATGTGCGGGAACAGGCTCCCGCCCTGGATGACGTAGCCGATGTGGCGGCGCAACTCGTTCTCGTCCTTGCCGCGGATGTCCTCGCCGTCGATGGTGATCGTGCCCGAGGTGGGCTCGATCAGCCGGTTGATCATCTTCAGCGAGGTGGTCTTGCCGCAGCCGGAGGGCCCGATGAACATCACGATCTCGCCGGCGGGGATGGTCAGCGACAGCGAGTTGACCGCCGGGACCTTCTGGCCGGGGTAGAGCTTGACCACGTCGGTGAGGACGAGCTCCGCGCCGCTGACCTCGCCGGAGCCGTCCGCGGGCTGCGCCGCCGTCGGGTCGGTCGGAGTGTCGCCGGTGATGCTCATGAGCGGATTCCCTTCGAGATGGTCAGGCGCCCCAGCAGCAGGAGGAGCCCGTCGGCGACGAGGGCGACCGCGATCACCCCGACGGTGCCGACGAGGGCGTAGTTGAGCGCGTTGGCGCCGCCGATCTGCGTCAGGCCGGTGAAGATGTAGGTGCCCAGGCCGGGGCCGAGCACCAGGGCGGCGATGGCCGCGACCCCCATCGACATCTGCGTGGAGATGCGCACCCCGGCGAAGATCACCGGCCAGGCCAGCGGCAGCCGGACCCGCATCAGTGAGGTGAGCTCGTTCATGCCCATGCCCTTGGCCGACTCCAGCAGGGTCGGGTCCACGCCCTGCAGGCCGACGACGGCATTGCGCAGGATCGGGAGCACGGCGTAGAAGGTGACGGCGACGAACGCCGTCGGCACGCCCAGCCCCAGCAGCGGCAGCAGCAGCCCGATGAGGGCGAACGAGGGGATCGTCAGCCCGATCGCGCTCACCATGTTCGCCAGGCCCTGCAGCCGGGGCACGCGCGTGATCACGACCGCGATCGCCACCGCGATCACGGTCGCCACGAGGACGGCCTGGAGGACCAGGCTCGCGTGCTGATAGCTGAGGAACGCGATGTCCGACCTGCGGTCGCCGATGAACTCCCACACGAGCGGGAGCACCTCCCATGCAGGCCGCCGGGAGCGCCCTGTCGCGCCCCCCATGAACCTTTGCGGGGTGTCACGGCCCACCTTCACCCAAGCACAAACCGCGCGTGGGTCGCCACCGTCGGCGTGTCGCCGGGGGCGCTCGGACGCCGCTCGGGACGCCGCTCAGCCGCCGAGATCGGCCAGTGCGTCCCCGGCGAGCCGGTACGTCGACCACTCCTCCATCGGCCGCGCGCCCAGCGCCTCGTAGAACGCGATCGAGGGCGTGTTCCAGTCCAGCACGGCCCACTCGACGCGGCGGTATCCGCGGACGACGGCGATCCGGGCCAGCGCGGTCAGCAGCGCCCTGCCGAGCCCGCTCCCCGCGCGGCCGGGTCGACGTACAGGTCCTCGAGGTAGATCCCCGGGGTACCGGTCCAGGTCGAGTAGGTGCGGAACCACAGGGCCATGCCGACGACCCCGCCGTCCGGGCCGCCGGTCTCCGCGACCAGGACGCTGGCGACCGGGTCGTCGCCGAACACCCAGCGGCGCAGGTCGTCCTCGGTGGTCTCGACCGCCTCGGGCTCCCGCTCGTACTCCGCGAGCGCCCGGATCAGCCGGAGGACGTCGGGAACGTCGTCCGGCGTCGCGACACGGACACCGACCGGCAGGTCGGCCTCAGCCACGGGCCAGGAAGTTGAGCAGGTCGTGCCGGGTGAGCACGCCGACCGGCTTGCCGTCCTCGTGCACGAGCACCGCGTCGGCGGACTCGAGCAGGGGTACGGCGGCGGTCGCGTCCTCGGTCGAGCCGATGGTCGGCAGCGCCGGGGACATGTGCTGCTCGACCGAGTCGGTCAGCCTGGCCTTGCCGGTGAACAGCGCGTCGAGCAGCGCCCGCTCGGAGACCGAGCCGGCGACCTCGGCCGCCACGATGGGCGGCTCGGCGCGCACGACCGGCATCTGCGAGACGCCGTACTCCTGGAGGATCGCCACCGCCTCGGCGATGGTCTCGTTGGGGTGGGTGTGGACCAGGGCCGGCAGCCCGCCGGACTTGCTGTGCAGGACCTCGCCGATGGACTGGGCGGGGAGCGGCTGGCCGGTGCTGAAGCCGTACTGCGCCAGCCAGTCGTCGTTGAAGACCTTGCTGAGGTAGCCGCGGCCCGAGTCGGGCAGCAGGACGACGATCACCGCGTCGTCGCGGCCCTCGGCCGCGAGCTCCTGGGCGAGCTGGCGCGCGGCGAAGGCGGCCATGCCGGAGGAGCCGCCCACCAGCAGCGCCTCCTCGCGCGCGAGACGGCGGGTGAAGGCGAACGAGTCGGCGTCGGAGACCTCGATGATCCGGTCGGCGACGCCGCGGTCGTAGGTCTCGGGCCAGAAGTCCTCGCCGACGCCCTCGACGAGATAGGGGCGGCCGGTGCCGCCGGAGTAGACCGAGCCGGCCGGGTCGGCGCCGACGACCTGGACGCCGCTGTCCTGCTCCTTGAGGTAGCGGCCGATGCCGGAGATGGTGCCGCCGGTGCCGACACCCGCGACGAAGTGGGTGATCCGCCCCTCGGTCTGGCGCCAGATCTCGGGACCGGTCTCCTCGTAGTGGGAGCGCGGGTTGTGGGGGTTGGAGTACTGGTCGGGCTTCCAGGCGCCGGGCTGGCTCGCCAGCCGGTCGGACACGTTGTAGTAGGAGTCGGGGTGCTCCGGGGCGACCGCCGTCGGGCACACGACGACCTCGGCGCCGTAGGCGCGCAGGACGTTGCGCTTGTCCTCGCTCACCTTGTCAGGGCACACGAAGACGCACGTGTAGCCCTTCTGCTGGGCCACCATCGCCAGTCCCACGCCGGTGTTGCCGGACGTCGGCTCGACGATCGTGCCTCCGGGCTGCAGCGCGCCGGACTCCTCGGCGGCCTCGATCATCCGGGTGGCGATCCGGTCCTTCACCGAGCCGCCGGGGTTGAGGTACTCGACCTTGGCCAACACCAACGGTCCGTCGGCGGGCAGGTCGAGGGAACGGTTGAGCCGGACCAGCGGGGTGTTGCCGATCAGCTCCAAGAGGGACTCGACGTACTCCATGCGATCACCGTATCGGTGTCTCCGTAGAGTTGGCGCGTGAGCAAGGCGTCCGCTGCCCGCAAGCTCGCCGCCGCCGCGCTGTACGGCGGGGGCGGGCTCTCCGCGCTCGGCGCGGGCCTCTACGGCGTGCTCTCCGCAGAGGCCCGGCTGGCCCGCAAGACCATCGGCCCGGCCCGCGAGGAGCCGCCGCCCGACGCCACCGGCTGGTACGGCCGCGGCCGCCCCGGCCCGGCGATCCGGATGGCCGTGCTGGGCGACTCCAGCGCCGCGGGCTACGGCGTCGAGCGGGTCGAGGAGACGCCCGGCGCGCTGATCGCCTCCGCCGTCGCCGAGCACGCCGACCGCCGGGTCTACCTGCGCGAGTTCTGCGTCGTCGGCGCGAAGTCCTCCGACCTCGCCACCCAGGTCGACCGCGCGCTGCCGATCGAGCCCGACGTCGCGGTCATCCTGATCGGCGGCAACGACGTCACCCACACCGTGCGTCCCTCGCACTCGGTGCGCCACCTCTCCGACGGCGTACGACGGCTGATCGGCGCCGGCGCCAAGGTCGTCGTCGGCACCTGCCCCGACCTCGGCACGGTCCAGCCCATCGCTCCCCCGCTGCGCCAGGTCGCCCGGGCGTGGTCGCGGCGGCTCGCGGCCGCGCAGACGATCGCCGTGGTCGAGGAGGGCGGCCGGACGGTCTCCCTGGGCGACATCCTCGGCCCGGAGTTCGCGGCCGCGCCCGCGCTGCTGTTCGGACCCGACCAGTTCCACCCGTCGGCCGACGGCTACAAGGCGCTCGCCGGCGTCCTGATCCCGTCGGTGCTCGCCGCGCTGGAGCAGGAGACCGAGAAGGAGACCGTCCTCGAGGCGTTCCGCGGCGAGGGCGTCCTCCCGGTCATCCGGGCGGCCCTGCGCGCCGTCGAGGAGCCCGGCACCGAGCTCGACGGCACCGAGATCGCCGGCCGCCGGGCCGGCGTCCGCGGGCTGTGGGTCGAACTCCGGCACCGCCTCCCCCGCCGGCACGTCCCCGGCGAGGTGCCCGAGACGCACGAGGGCCACGACGGCGGCAGCGCCGAGCCCGTGGCGGCCGCCGAGACCGACTGACCGGGACCGAGACCGCGGGATGCCGGGCGGGGCCGACTGACCGGGCGCCTCCGGCGCCTCCCGGGCCACCCCTGCGCGGCGATGTCGGGGTGCCGTCCGCGCGCCGGCGTCTGGCCGCCACAACGCACTGCGCTCCGCCAACGCCGACCGCGTGCGCGGCAGCGTGGCGGAGCGCAGCGACGACGCGCTCGCGCCGTCAGACTCAGTCCTGCTGGAGGATGGCCAGGATGCGCAGCAGGTTGGTGTAGATCCAGACGAGGCTGACGAGCAGGCCGAACGAGGCCCGCCACGACTCGCGCTCCGGGATGCCGTTGCGCACGCCCTGCTCGATGAAGTCGAAGTCCAGGATCAGCATGAACACACCGATCACCAGGCCCGCGATCGCGACGATCAGCCCGAGGGCGTTGAAGTCGTAGATGCCGAGGTTGCCGCCGAAGAGGCTGACGACCAGCTGCATGAGGCTCAGGGCCACCATGCCGAACATCGCGGCGACGACGAAGGTGCGGAACTTCTGGCCGACCTTGATGTCGAGGATCTTGTAGGCGGCGAGGGTGCCGGCGAAGGCGGCGAAGGTGCCGATCACGGCCTGCATGACGATGCCGCCGTAGCCGGCGGACTCGGCGCCGAAGACCGCGTCGTAGAACTTGCTCAGCGCACCGAGCGCCACACCCTCGGCGAGGGCGAAGGCCATCACCAGGGCGGGGCTGATGACCCGCTTGAAGGAGTTGACCAGCGACAGGATGAAGGCGGCGCCGGCACCGACGATCATCGCGGCGCTCAGGACGCCGATGGCCTCCGTGCTCTCGATGGCCGGCGTGACGAACCACGTGATCGCGGCCGCGACGATGGTGATGCCGAGGGTGATCGCGGTCGTCTGCACGACCGAGTCGATCGTCATCCGTCCCTGCCGCGTGGGCGCCTCGGGAACGGTCTGGCCGGGCTGGCTGTAGCCGCCGTACTGCGGCTCGCCGAACCCCTGGTAGGCAGCGGCTCCGGACCGGTTGAACTCCTCGGAGCGCCGGAACACCGGGTTGTTGCTCTGCATGGTCTCCTCCGCAGGCTTGCGAGTCTGCCGGGCGGCCACGGTGGCAGCCCTCCACCTACAGTCTAGGCGTCTCGTTGCTGTGGGAACGCGCGGAACCCGGGAAAGGTTCCCGGGACGCGCTCAGCGGGCGGTGATCCGGACGGCGACCTCCTGACCGGGTACGTCGGGACGGACCTCGATCCGGCCGCCGGTGCCCGGCGCCCACTGTCCGCCGGTCACGGCGAGGTCGTACCCGTCGGGGTAGTGCAGCGGGCTGACGAAGATCTCGGTCGGCGCGTCGATCCCGTTGGAGCGGTAGCGGTAGGAGAAGTCGCCGGTGCCCGCGTCGAAGCTCATCGCCAGCGGCGTGCCGGCGGTGGCCTGGGCGTAGGTGCGGACCAGGAGGCGGAGCTTCTCCTCCTTCACCGAGCCGAAGTCGGTGTCGTCGCGGAACATCCCCTGCGCGTCGTCGGCGGTGGTCGGGTCCTGCCACTGCTTGTAGGCCCAGTGGGTCCAGCCCATCAGGCTCTCGTCGGCGACCGCGGCGTCGATCTCGATCGCCCGCAGGTTGTCGGTCGCGCCCCACTCGCTCATCATCGGCGCGGCGTCCATCCGGTCGGCCTGGGCGAGCGCGGTCGAGGTCCGCTCCCGGCTGAACCGCCAGCAGTTCTCGACGTTGCCGACCGGCAGCCCCTGCGACTCGAGGAAGACGTCCTGGCAGTAGTTGTGCCAGGAGTAGCCGAGCTGGCCCTCGCCGGCCATCGGCTCGAGGTACGTCGGCACGGGCCGCCCGGCGGCGAGCTGCTGCGGCTCCCACCAGACGACATTGTCGGGGTCGACCTCCCGGATGGCGCGGGTGACCTTCTCGTACGCCGGCTGCAGCTCGCGCTGGTAGGCACCGGCGCAGCCGCCGGTGAAGCAGGAGAGCCACTCCAGGCCCATCCACGGCTCGTTGATGAGGTCGTAGCCCATCAGGTGCGGCTGGTCCCGCCACCACTCGGCGGCGATCCGCCAGGCGGCGGCCCAGTGGTCGATGCCGCCGTGCCGGTTGGCCCAGAACTGGTCGAAGACCAGGGAGTTCTCGGGCGTCCAGTACCCGATCGGGAACGGCAGGTTGACCGGCGGCAGCAGGCCGAGCACGGCCGGGCGGTGCACCGCCCAGTCGGGGACCCCCTCGCCGCCGTACGTCTCGTGCCACTGGTCCTGGTGCATGTCCAGCTGCATCCAGATCCCGCGGTCGGACAGCAGGTCCATGACCCGCTGCCAGCCGGCGCGGTACGACGGGTCGCCGACGCCGGGCGCGTCCGGGGTGATGCCGGCCCACAGCGTACCGAGCCGGACGCCGTTGAAGCCGTGCTCGGCCAGCCAGTCCGCGTCGGCCGCGGTGAACCCCTCGGCGGAGTCCGGCGGGACGTAGGGGTCGAGCTTCCAGACCAGGTTGAAGCCGTGCACGATCACGACCCGGCCCTGCTCGTCGACCAGCCACCGGCCCTGGCGCCGCAGCTGGGGCGGGTCGTCCTGGGGCGCGGCCGCCCGTGCCGACGGCGCCGGGCGGATCGCGTCGGCGGGCGCCGTCGTGGCCAGGACGGCGGCGAGCAGGCCGGTCGCGACGAGCAGAGCGGTGGAACGTGTTCTACACAGCACGCCCCTTCAACGACACCCGGCCCGGAAGGTGACTCGCGTCACCCGGTCAGCGCCGGCGCAGGCGGACCACCGTGTCGCGGACCGCGAGCGGGCCGTCGGGCGTCTCCTGCTCCCGGACGGGCGTGTCGGCGACCTCGACCTCCCACGGGCCGCCGGGCCGGTCCGCGCCGAGGGTCTCCAGGACCCGCTCCGGCTCGAACATCAGCCCCGGCCCGTGGTCGTGGCGCGCGCCGGTGGCGACGTCATCGGGGTGGTGGGCGGTGACGAGCAGCCGGCCGCCCGGCGCGACGGCCTCGGCGATGCCCCGGTACACGTCGGCGAAGTCCGGCACCGGGACGTGGAGGAAGCTGACCGTGACCAGGTCGAAGGTGCGCCGGCCGGCGGGTCGCGGATCGGCCAGGGCGTCGTAGAAGCCGACCTTGAGCCGGTCGGCGACGCCCTCCTCCTCGGCGTGCTGGGCGACCCGGGACAGCGCCACCTGCGACACGTCGACCGCGGTCACCCGCCAGCCCTGCTTCGCCAGCCACACGGCGTCGCCGCCCTCGCCGCAGGCCACGTCGAGCGCGGTGCCCGGCGTCAGGTCCGCCACCTGCTCGACCAGCCGCTGGTTGGGCCGGCCGCTCCAGACCCGGTCGCTGCCGCCGTACCGCTCGTCCCAGAAGCCGGCGGTCAGCGCGTCCCGCAGCTCGGCGAGGGTCTGGTCGTGGTGGTGCTCGTGACGGTGCATGGGTCCACTGTCCCGGTTCAGGTGGACCTGAAGTCAAGATCCGCTGCCGGCAGCGGCCCGCTGCCGTGGGCGGATCCGCCTGGCCCGCGGCCGTGGCAGCGCCGACAGTGGCGACATGAGCGATGACAACCGACCCCCGATGTTCGACGACCGGGTACGACGCGAGCTGCTCCAGCAGCGCGTGCTGGTCCTCGACGGAGCACTCGACGACGACAACGGCGTGCTGCTGACCACCCAGCTGGTCGGCCTGGCCGCCGACGACCCGAGCGCCGACGTGGCGCTGTGGATCCACTCCCCGGCGGGTCCGTGCCGGCGATGCTGGCGATCCGCGACGTCATGAGGCTGATTCCCTGCGACGTCGCGACCCTCGCGCTCGGCATCGCCTGCAGCGCTGGGCAGTTCCTGCTGTCCTCCGGCACCCGCGGCAAGCGGCGGGCGCTCCCGCATGCGCGGATCCTCATGCACCAGGGCTCCGCGGGGATCGCTGGCACGGCCGTGGACGTCGAGCTCCAAGCGCAGGACCTGCGGCACACCCGCGACACCGTGCTCGCCCTGATCGCCGAGGACACCGGGCAGCCGGTGGAGCGGGTCTTCGAGGACTCGCTGCACGACCGGTGGTACTCCGCCCAGGAGGCGCTGGACTACGGGTTCGTGGACGAGATCGTGTCGTCGTACGACGTGCTGGCGCCGCCGCGGCGGGCCCACGTGGGCCTCGGCACCTTCGTCGCGGAGGCGGCGCGATGAGCAGCTACCTGGTCCCCAACGTGATCGCCCAGCACCCGCGCGGCGAGCGGATCATGGACGTCTACTCCCACCTGCTCACCGAGCGGGTGGTCTACCTCGGCACGGCGATCGACGCCGGCGTCGCGAACTCCCTCGTCGCGCAGCTGCTGCACCTCGAGGCCGACAACCCCGACCGCGACATCCAGCTGTACGTCAACTGCGAGGGCGGCGACCCCAGCGCGATGCTGGCGGTGCACGACACCATGCAGTTCATCCGCCCACAGGTCGCGACGACCTGCGTGGGACAGGCGATCGCGGTCGGCGCGGTGCTGCTCGCCGCCGGCGCCGCCGGGAAGCGGGCCGCGCTCCCCCACGCCCGCGTCGTGCTGCACCAGCCTGCCGCCCAGGGCCGTGGCGCGATCCCGGACCTGATCCTGCAGGCCGACGAGGTGGTGCGGGTGCGCGCCGACATCGAGCGGATCCTGTCCCGGCACACCGGCCAGGACACCGCCACGCTGCGCGCGGACACCGACCACGACCGGGTCTTCACCGCCACGGCGGCGCGGGAGTACGGGCTCGTCGACCACGTGATCGAGGCGCGGGACGTGCCCGGGATCGCTCATGTGTTGTCTCAGGACATCCCTGACAGTTCTGTATCAAGACATCCCTGACAGAAGGTGTCTCAGGACTTCCCTGACACTTCTTCGGGTCCGCGTCCTCCGGGTGGTCGGCCGTTGCCGACGTATCGGACGCCGGCGGGGGCGCGTTGGTGCTCGATGAGGATCTCGCCTTCGAGGTCGGCGACGGTGATGGTGTCGCCCTCGACGATGACCAGGACTTGCTGGAAGCCGTAGCGTCCGTCGACCTTGTAGTTGACTCCGGCCAGCATGAAGGTGCCCGCGGTGCTCAACCTCCTGAGACTGGTGCCGGCCGGCAGGTCCTGCGGCGCTGTCGAGGGCTGAAGGTGCTTGGTGAGGGCCTGGACAAGGAAGGGCTCCTCGGGCTTGGGGCGCGGCGCTTCGGCCTTGGCGGTGGCCTCCCATGCCGTCAGTGGTGTGACCCGGCCCGGCAGTCCCTGGTGGGGACGCTCGGTGTTGTAGATGCGGTCGAACGCGTCTACCTGGGCCTGGAGTTCGGCGAGCCTGGCGGCCAGGGGCTGCTTGTCGAGATAGCGGAACAGCGTCTGGTGGAACCGTTCGTTCTTGCCCTGAGTCGTGGGCTTGTAGGGCTTGCCGGTGATCGCCTCGACACCCAAGGACGACACGTGCTCGACAAGCTGGCCCACGAATCCGCGTCGGGAGGGGTTGAGCGCTGTCCCGTTGTCAGACAGCAGCCGTTGTGGGACTCCATGCGCGGCCACGGCCTTGTCGAAGACCACGATCGCGGCCGCGGATGTCTCGCCCCACGCGACGTGAGAGGCGACGTGGGAGGCGACGGCGTAGCGGGAGTGGTCGTCCGAATGAAGAGGAGGAGCTGGAAGATCACGCACTTCCTGCCGCCGGTGAGCACGTATTCGGTGGCGTCCATCTGCCAGCACGCGTTCGGGGCCGGATACACAAACCTGCGCCAGGCCGACCGCGGCTTCTTGCGAGGCTCCTTGCGCGCCACACCTTCCTCACGGAAGATCCGCGCCAGCGTCGCGACCGACGGGACGGAGCTTGTCAAGATTTCTGTGTAAGCGATCGGTCCCTCGTGGGTTGGGTTTCTCTTACAAGTAGGGGTTGATGCGGTCGGGGTAGGCGATCGCGAGCTGGCCCAGGGCCTGCTTCCAGTTCGTCACGACCTGCCCCTCGACGAGCCGGGGCTTGGCCTTGCGCTCCGCGGCCGGCTTGCCGCGCTCCTTGGCACGTTCGCGGGCTCGCTTGTCCTCGATGTTGCAGATCGCCAGCCACAACAGCTTCACCACGGCCTCGTCGTTGGGGAAGTGGCCGCGGTTCTTGGTGACCTTCCGCAACTGGTAGTTCAACGACTCGATCGAGTTCGTCGTGTAGATCACCCGACGCAGCTCGGGCGGGAACGCCAGAAACGGGATGAACCGCTCCCACGCCGCGTCCCAGGTCGCCACGGCGTGGGGGTACTTCTTGCCCCAGATCGAGTCCTGGAACGCTGCGAACGCCTCGCGGGCGGCCTTGTCGGACGAGGCGGTGTACATCGGCTTCAACGCCTTCGCCACGGCCTTGCGGTCGCCATAGGCGACGAACCGCATCGACGCGCGGATCAGGTGCACCACACAGGTCTGCACGGTCGCTTGGGCCCAGGTCGCTTCGATCGCCTCTGGGAGCCCGGTGAGGCCGTCGCAGCACACGATGAGGACGTCGCGGACGCCGCGGTTGGCGAGCTCGGCACACACCCCGGCCCAGAACTTCGCGCCCTCGGACGTCTGGATCCAGATCCCCAGGACGTGCTTGATGCCGTCCATGTCGACCCCGACGGCGATGTGAGCGGACTTGTTGATCACGTGCGCGCCGTCGCGGACCTTCACGACAATCGCGTCCAGGTAGACCACCGGGTAGAACGCATCGAGCGGCCGGGCCTGCCACTCGAGGATCTCCTCGGCGATCGCGTCGGTGATGTTCGAGATGGTCTCGTGCGACAGCTCGGTCCCGATCGTGGACGCGAGGTGGTGGGCGATGTCGCGGACCGTCATCCCGCCCGCGTAGAGCGAGATGATCATCTCGTCCAGCCCTGACAGCCGCCGGCTGCCTTTCGGGACCAGGGTTGGGGTGAACGTCGCGTCACGGTCGCGCGGAACCGCCAGATCGACTTCACCGGCCTGGGTGGCGACCTTCTTCGGGCTCGTGCCGTTCCTCGAGTTCGCGATCGCGGACGCCTCGGGCGCGCCCTTCTCGTAGCCCAGATGGCTCGTGAGCTCGGCCTGGAGACCGCGTTCCAGGGTGGCCTTGAGCAGCCCGGGGATGAACCCGCCATCGCCGGTCAACTCGATCTCACCGGCGTCGATCTTGGCGAACAGCTCGTCCAGCGCGCCTGACTTGGCGAGCTCAGCCGCGGCCTTCGCGCCGGGCATGTCAGCCCGGTCAGCACGCGCGGCCGCGGCGGCCTTCTTGTAGTCCGGTCGCCCGGTCCCTTCGGTCACAGCAGTCATCATCGTTCCTTTGCTGAGACCGACCCCTTACACAGACCATCTGACACCCCCACGGGACGGGCTCAAAGCCCATCGTCATCATCTTGTCGTGGACGCTGATCGGCCCGTGATCCAAGCCAGACGACTCCAGCGCTGCCCGCACGCCCAGGGCCTGCTCACGCGCATCGTCGCCGACCTTGTTGGGACTGGTCCGCGGACGCCTCGATCGCGGCTCCAGAGCTGCTGCCGGACCGTCGGCGGCCGCACGCCGCCTGAGCATGTAGAACGTTTCCCTCGACACCCCGTGTTCGGCACAGAAGGTGGACACCGCACCGCGGGGAGCGTCATCAGGCCACAGTGCGATAGCGAGTCGGACACGGGGATCAACAGGTTCATTCGACACTGCTCAACAGAGCCAGAAGTGTCAGGACCCAACGCCGCCCAAACGTCAGGAATCTACTGATACAGAACTGTCAGGGATGTCCTGATACATGACAGCCCGGGATCGCTCAGGCGGCAAGGGCGTAGACCGAGGCGACCTGCTGGGACACGGGCTGCGACACCGGCTGCAGGCGGGCGGGCGCGCCGGCGGCGTACAGGTCGCCGGCGACGCCGGCCGTGAGATCGAGGAGCGTCGTGCCGAGGGCGCCGAGGACGGCCGCGATCATCTCACTGCTCGGCTCCTTCACGCCCCGCTCGATCTCCGAGAGGTACTGCGGTGAGATCCCCGCCCGGCCCGCCGTCTCCGTGAGGGTCTCCCCACGCTCGCGGCGCAGGTCGCGCAGCCGTCGTCCCACCAGGTCCCGCCACAGCGGCTCCGCCGCGCTCTGCTCCTCGGCCATGCCTCATCGTAGATCGGCAGTCCGGCCCAGCGGCCGGGTCGCCGAGCGGTTCTGCTCAGAGCAGAAGGGGCCGGGTGGATCATCAGCCGCAGCAGTCCACCATCGGAGCACCGACGCATCAGCCCGAAGGAGCTCACCTGGGCGTGGCGCGGAGATGCGTGCGTTCGCCTTGGCGCCCGATGAGGCTGAGGTATTCGACGGGACCGCGGCTGGTGGAGCCGAACCAGTGGGGCGTGCGGGTGTCGAACTCGACGGCCTCCGCGGGGCCGAGCAGGAGGTCCTGGTCGCCGAGGACCAGCCGCAGAGTGCCGTTGAGGACGTAGGCCCAGTCGAAACCCTCGTGTGAGCGCAGGTCGGGGACGGTCTCGTCGCTGCCGGCGGGCAGGACGAACTTGTAGGCCTGGATGCCACCGGGCCGGCGGGTCAACGGGATGATGACCGACCCGTCGCCGCACGACATGGGCCGCAGATCGACACGGGGATCTCCCGTGCGGGGGGCGTCGACCAGAGAGTCGAGAGTGACGCCGTAGTAGCGCGCCAACGGCAGCAGCTGCTCCAGGGTGGGTCGGCGGAGTCCGGCTTCGAGTCTGGACAGGGTGCTGGTGGAGATCCCGGTCGCCTCCGCGAGCTGGGTCAGGGTGACGTCGCGCCGTAGCCGGAGGTGCTTCAGTCGGGGGCCGACGGCCTCCAGTGTGGTCTCGCCCTGCTCGTCCATGGCACCGAGTTTGCCATTTGGCAACAAACGTTGCCGTACAGCCCTCCTCTGCGGATGCTGGCATCGAAGCCGCAAGAGCGGCGCGCTGGCACAGAGAGGCGAACAGCGATGGATCACGAATTCGACCAGTCCTACTGGGAGAGGCACTGGGGCGCGGGCGGGTCCGCGATGTCCGGGCGGCAGCTGCCGGTCAACCCCTATTTGCTTGCCGAGACAGCTCACCTGCGCACAGGGACAGCGTTGGACGCCGGAACCGGAACCGGAGCCGAGGCGCTGTGGCTGGCCGAGCAGGGCTGGCAGGTCACCGGCGCCGACATCTCCACGACTGCACTGGAGGCGGCAGCACGCCGGGCCAGCGACGCCGGACTGGCAGGACAGGTCGAATGGATCCAGGCCGACCTGTCGAGCTGGGAACCAGGACGCCTCTGGGACCTGGTAGTGACCAGCTACGCCCATCCGGCGACCGGACAGCTCCCGTTCTACCGCCACATCGCCTCCTGGGTCGCACCCGGCGGAACCCTCCTGATCGTCGCTCACCTCCGCGGCCACCACACCGGAGGACATGGCGATCAACAGGTGAGCCCACCCGGCGACGACGGGCATGCGGAGAATGCCACCGCCACCCTGGCGGGCGTCACCGAGCTCTTCGCCGCACCGGGCTGGTCGATCGTGGCCTGCTACGAGAACACCCGGACCGTTGCCCCGGCAGCCTCGAGTGCTGGCCCCCGGTCGAGCTGAACGACCTCGTCGTACGGCTCCACCGGCTCTGAGCCGCGCTTCCCGCCTCCCACCTGCACTCGGGCGCCCGTCGAGGCGGACCGACACTGCGTCATGCCTGAAAGGACCTCCATCCATGCCATCGTCGCTCTCTGAGGCGCACTCGAACACCGCCGTGATCACCGACCCCCGGCGACGCCGGGCGATCTTGTGGGCGGTCGGTGTCGCGCTGATGGCCGTCGTCGCCTCGGTCTCCGGACTCAACGTGGCGCAGCCACAGCTGGCCGAGACGCTCGACGCCTCCCAGGGAACGGTGCTGTGGATCATCAACACCTACACCCTCACCCTGGCCGCGCTGCTGCTGCCGCTCGGTGCGGCCGGCGACAGGTGGGGCCGCAGGCCGGTCCTGCTCACCGGGCTGAGCGTGTTCGGGGCGGCCAACGTCACTGCCGCTCTCGCGCCGACCGCAGAGATCATGCTGGGCACCCGGCTGCTCGGCGGTGTCGGCGCGGCGATGATCATGCCGGTCACCCTCTCGGTGATCACCGCGTCGTTCCCCGAGGCGGAGCGGTCCAAGGCGATCGGCACGTGGACCGCGGTCGCCGGCGGCGGCGGGATCATGGGGATGTACCTGTCGGCGCTGCTGGTCGACGTCGCCTCGTGGCGGTGGCTCTTCGCGCTACCGGTGGTCCTCACGGCCGTATCGGCCGCCATCGGCCTGCGCGCCATCCCCGACTCCCGCGAACACGCCCTGGGACGGTTCGACCTGCTCGGCGCCCTCGCCTCCGTCGTCGCCGTCGTCGGACTCACCTACGCCCTGCACGAGGCACCCGGACACGGCTGGACAGCCCCGGTCATCGTGACGACGCTCGTCGTGGCCGCCGTCGCGACCATCGGC
Source organism: Nocardioides humi (assembly GCF_006494775.1). Taxonomy (NCBI): domain Bacteria; kingdom Bacillati; phylum Actinomycetota; class Actinomycetes; order Propionibacteriales; family Nocardioidaceae; genus Nocardioides; species Nocardioides humi. The sequence goes on from NZ_CP041146.1 coordinate 981,069, forward strand.
TTCGTCGCCTGGGAGCTGCGACAGCCGAATCCCCTGCTGGACGTGCGCCACTTCCGCACCCGCGGGCTCTCCTCCGCCTCCACCCTGCTGCTCGTCCTCTTCGGCGTCCAAGGCGGAGTGGCACTCATGCTCTACCCGTTCTTCCAGGTCGTGCTCGGCTGGAGCGGGCTGCGCTCGACCCTCGCCCTGATGCCCATGGCGTTGCTGATGATGCTCGCCTCCGGGCTGGCTCCCAGGCTCGCGGCCCGCGTCGGCGTACGCGCGGCGATGACCGTCGGTCTTGGCGTCGCCACCATCGGCCTGGCACTCATGGCCGGACTCGTCTCCGCCGATGTCGGCTACCTCAGCGTCCTGCCCGGCCTGATCGCGATGGGCCTGGGAGCCGGGCTGACCATGACACCGGCGACCGAGGCGATCACCTCCTCGCTGCCCCGCGAGCAGCAAGGCGTCGCCTCAGCCCTCAACGACCTGACTCGCGAGCTCGGCGCCGCGCTCGGCATCGCCATGCTCGGCGGACTCCTCACCGCCGGCTACCAGAGCGCCATCGGCAGCCGCCTCGACGGCGTCCCCGCCGCCCTCGCCGATGTCGCCAGCGAGGGAGTCGCCAACGCCGACGCCGTCAGCCACACCGCAGGTGACTACGCCCATCAGATCACCACCGCCGCCCACCAGTCCTTCATCATCGGCTGGCAGGACGCCATGTGGGCCGGCGTCGTCATCATGACCGCACTGGTCCTTCTGGTCGCCACCCGAGGTCCCCGGCCCACCGCGATCCCGGACCTCGCAGACAGTCAGCAGCCTTCCGGCGCTCGCGGCGCAGAGGTCTGACAACCGCCACGGACGGTGGAGATCGCACGATGTCTCACAACGTGTTCTCACACTCTTCGTGCCCCCGCTGGGACTCGAACCCAGACTGCACCGTGTTTAAGACGGCTTCCTCTGCCGATTGGGATACGGGGGCGGCACAACCTCCACGCGCGCAACCTACAGACAGGTCTCTACAGATAGGTCTGGCGAGGATAGATCGCGTGGGCGCCGGCGACCCGGTCGAGGAACAGGAGGCCGTCGGTGTGGTCGATCTCGTGCTGCAGGGCGCGGGCCTCGAAGGCGTCGGTGGCGAAGGTGACCTCCTCACCGGTGCCGGGGAGCCGGCCGCGGACGGTGAGCCGGGAGGCGCGCTTCACGTCGCCGGTGAGGTCGGGGACGCTCATGCAGCCCTCGCGCGCCTTCTCGTTGCGGCTGGACTCGACGATCTCGGCGTTGCAGAGCACGAAGGTGCCGTGCTTCGTGCGGGACTTCGGGTGCTCGGTGACGTCGACGCAGAAGACCCGGACGCCGACGCCGACCTGGTTGGCGGCGAGGCCCACACAGCCCGGGCTGACCCGCATCGTCGCGACCAGGTCGGCGGCGAGCTGCACGATCTCGGGCGAGGCCGGGTCGACGTCGGCGCCGCGGGTGGAGAGCACCCCCGCCGGGGCCCGGACGACGTCGAGGACCCTGCCCTCGACCCCGAGCTCGGCCTCGGACCAGCCGGCGACCCGCTCGCCGCCCTCGACCGAGCTCACGGGGTCCCCGTGGCGTTGTTCGGGGGAGCGCAGCGGAGGAGAAGAACGCCGTGGGGTGTTCACAGCTCGTCGGCCTCGGCCGCGCGCAGCGTCGCGGTGACGCCCACCCGTTCGGCCGCGGCGCGGATGGCGCCCTCGACCGCGGCGACGTCGGCGCCGACCGGCAGGTCGAGCTCGGCGACGAGCAGGTAGAGGTCGCCGGCGAGGCGGGTGGTGAGGTCGGTGATGTTGCCGCCCGCGGCGGCCACCTGCCCGACCACCTCGGAGACGATCCCGGAGCGGTCGCCGCCGTGGACGGTCAGCACCCACGCGCTGCCGCCGGCGGCGGGCGTGGGCTCGTCGGTGACCGGGCGGACCGCGACGTCGAGGTCGCCGTCGGCCGTCAGCGGGGCCAGCGCTCCCTCGATCGCGCTCGGGTCGGCGGCGCCGCGGCAGAGCAGCATCATCGCGAAGTGCCCGCGCAGCAGGGTCATCGTCGAGTCCTCGATGTTGAGCCCGAGCTGCGCGAGGCCCGCGGTGGTGGCGGCGATGATGCCGGGGCGGTCGTGGCCGAGGACGGTGACGGCGTACAGGTCGGTGCTCACCCGTGCATCATCCCAGCCGGTCAGCCCTCCTCGTCCCCACGGTCGTCCCCACCCTGGTCGGCGTCGTCGAACGAGCCCGCGAAGGGGCCCTCGGCGAGCAGCTGCTCCATCATGGCGCGGGCGCCCTGGAGCCGCGTCGTGACCGCCGCCGCCGCGGACGTCAGGTCCCAGATCGCCTCGGTGACCTCCTCGCCGAGCTCGTTCGCGCGCCGGAGGACGGCCCGCGCCGCGGCCCTGATCTCCTCGGCGTCGCGCTGGGCGCCGACGGCCGCCTCGGCGACGTACAGGCGGGCGGTCTCCTCCGCCTCCGCCATCGACGTCCGCAGGGCCTCGGCCCGGATGACGTCGGCGTCGTGGTGGGCGGACTCGGCCAGGTCGGCCGCGAGCGAGTCCACCTGGGCCCGCTGGGCGGCGGCCCAGTCCGCCAGCTCCTGGCGGGCGCGCTCGGCGGCCTCGCGCGCCTCGAGGACGACCCGCTCGGCCTCCTCACTCGCCTGGCTGGCCACGGCGAGCATGGCCTGGGCCTCGCGGTGGGCGTCACGGGTGGCGCGGAGGGTCGCCGCGTGCGCCTCCGCCTCGGCGCCAGGGGACGTGGATCGAGTGACCATGTGCAACTAGTGCACGGCGCGCACCGATTGATCCATGCGAATCCATCGCTACCGGGGTGCGTCGGTGCGGCCGGCGTACCGGAACGCCCCCAGTAGTAGGGGTGCGGGTAGCGCCGGGCCACCTGCCGCCGCGCCCGGCGCAGGGCCGCGGGCGGCTCCACCCCGGCCGCGAGGGCCTGGTAGAAGTGCGTCATCAGCTCCAGCGTCACTTCGTCGTCCACGGCCCACAGCGCCGCGACCACGCCCCGCGCACCGGCGGCCAGGCACGCCGACGCCAGCCCGACGGGCTCGGTGGTGTAGTCGGCCGAGAGGCCCGAGCTGCAGGCGCTCAGCACCACGACCGCCCCGTCCAGCGCACCCGACCCGGCGATGTCGCGCGCCTGCAGCCAGCCGTCGGCGAGCCGGAGCCCGGACGACATCGGGTCGTCCTGGCGGAACACGCCGTGGCAGGCGAGGTGCACGATGTCGGCGCCGCGCGCGCAGTTCACGAGCACGTCCCGGGTGGCCTCGCCGCCGACGAGGACCTTCGCCGTGGGAAGCGCGCCGGAGATCATCTCGGCCTCCGCGGCGATGGAGGGCGCGTTCTCGTCCGGTACGGCGAGCACGAGCGCCGCCAGCTCGGTGTCCGCGGCGCCCGCGGGCGTGCGATCGGGCAGCGGGACCGGCCGGTCGAGGTTGGCGTACCACGGGCCCACCTCGTCGAGGAGGGCGTCGAACGGCACGGTGTGCAGGTGCCGGTGGCCCACCACCTGGAGCTCGTCGTCGAGGTCGGCCAGCAGGTCCACCACCGGCGCGAGGAGCAGCTCGAAGAGGCCCTCCAGCGCGGCCGAGAACGTGAACCCGGCGTGGTCGCGGCCACCCGGGGCCATCAGCATGCACTCCTGCTGCCACGCGCTGACCAGGCGCCGGCTGCCGTCGGCGGCCCCCGAGAGGATCCGCGCGTCGACGTGGCCGTCGCGGACGACGTACACGACGACGTCGTCGCCCGCCACGTAGTACTCGACGAGCGAGCCGTAGGGGACGGCGGGCAGGGTCTCGTCGCCGTCGTCGGCCGTCAGGGTGACCGGCGTGAGGGCGTCGGACAGCAGCCGCTCCAGGCGCAGGCGCCCCGTGGGGGCGGTCGGGTCGGCCGCCGGGTCGGTCACCGGGTCGGTCGCCAGGTCGGGCATCGCGTCCCGCGGCCGCCGGACCGGCAGGTCCACCTTCGCCCGCTTGGCGGCGCGCGTGCGGCGCAGCGCCTCCAGCCGGCCCGCGTGGTCACCGCGCTGGAGGAGCAGCAGGATCAGCTCCTCGGTGGCCTCGGTGAGAGAGGGACAGACGACCGGTCCACGCTGGCCCAGCCGGTGCTCCCAGCCCCGGCCGACGCTCAGCGCGCTGCGCAGGGTGTCGACGGCCTGCGCTGCGTGTCCGGTACGGCGCTCGTGGCGCGCCCGCGCGAGCAGCACGTCGACCCGCAGCTCGGGGATGCCGCTGCGGGAGGCGAGCGTGGCGGCGTCCTCCAGCAGCGTCGCCGCGGCGTCGGGCTCCGCGACCCGGGCCGCCGCCAGGCGGGCCTGGACGCCGACGTACGGCGGGGTGTCGCCGGTCTCGGCGGCGAGGACGCGGTCGCAGGCCACGCGGCAGGCCTCGGCGTCGCCGAGCGCCCAGGCCACCTCGGCCTGCAGGAGCCAGGTGCGCACCCGCATCAGCCGGCTGCCGCAGTCGCCGAAGATCCGCTCGGCGACCTCGAGCTCGGCCGCGGCCGCCCGCCGCTTCCCCCAGGCGAGAGAGGCGCGGGCGCTGGCCAGGGCGGCCCGGGCGGAGTGCTCCATGGCGCCGATCTGGACGAAGACCTCCTCGGCCGCGCACGCCTCGGCGTGCGCCTCGGCCGCGAAGCCGGCGCGCAGCAGCGCCCCCGACCGGACCAGGGCGTGGTACGCCGCGTGCCACTGGGTGCCCGGCAGCTCGGAGGTCAGGCAGTCGAGCACGTCGAGCGCGCGGGCGACCTGCCCCGTGGCGGAGAACGCCTCCGCGACGAGCGACGTCGCCGTCGCCGCGGGGGCGACCCGGCCGGAGGCCTGGTAGGTCGTCCGGGCCCGGTTCAGCTCGAGCAGCGCGTTGTGCGTCAGTCCCCCGTCGAGGGCGGCCAGGCCGCGCCGGAGCTGGACGTGGGCGATGCTCTCGGCGTCGCCCAGCGCCGCGAACAGGTTCTCGGCCGCGTCGTACTGCCGCAGCGCGGCGGACACGTCGCCCTGGCCGGCGCGGGCGTCCGCGAGCTGTCGCTGCACGAGCGCGCCGAGCCGGGCGATGCGGGGGTCCTCGTCGTGGTCGAGGCCCAGCTCGGCCTGCAGGCGCAGCAGGGCCGCCTCGGCGGCCTCGAACTCGCCCACGAGCAGCTGCACCGCGGTCGTGCCGGCGGCGGCGCGGGCGGCGTCGAGCCGGCGGCCGGCGGCGAGCCAGTTGCGCCGCGCGTTGCGGTAGGCGGTGGCAGCGTCCCCGAGCTCGCCGCAGGCGACGGCGAGGTCGCCGCGGATCATGCTGATCCAGGCCACCCGGACGACGTCGCGCTGACCGTTGAGCGCGGACTCGGCGTGCTCGACCAGCTCCCGGCAGCGGGCGGGGTCGCGAGCGAGCCAGCCCTCCGCCTCGGCGATCAGCTCGTCGATCTGCGCCCCGGCGGGGGCCGTGACGGACTTCGCGGTGCTCATCGCCGTCCTCAACGGCGCAGGTCGAGGACGGTGCGCACCCGGGTCGCTCCCGACGTGAGCCACAGCTCGTCCACGTCGACGGGCACGCCCCGCGCGTCGAACCGGCCGTCCGGGGTGGACCGGACGGCACGCCGGAGATCGCCGCGCTCCAGGAACGCCAGGTCGACGCCGCGGGTCCCGGGCGCGAGCATGATCAGCCCCTGGATGTCGACCTCGCCGGCGCCCGCCGCGGTCGCGTCCAGGACGAAGCGGCCGATCTCGCTGTCGAAGGCCAGGTGGACGCCGTCGTCGTCGAGCGAGCGCAGCCCGGCGACCGCCAGGCCGGTGCGGGTATCGTGCAGCAGCGAGGCGTCGGACCAGCCGTCGCCGTGGCCGGGGCGGTGCAGCTCCTCGAAGACGTTGCGCAGCCGGGCGCTGAGCTCGGGGGGCGGCTCGCTCAGCGGCATCGAGCGCGCACCGGCGATGAACTCGCGGATCCACTCGACGCTCGCCGTGGTCGCCGGGTCGCCGGCGGCGACGTACGACGCGACGGCGTCGGCCCGGTCGCCGGCGAGTCGTCCCTCGACCCAGTCGAGCAGCTCGGTGAAGGTCGGCCGCGTGGTCATCGTGCCTCCTCGCCCAGGACGACGCGCAGCTTGTCGAGGCACCGGCCGCGCAGGGGGCCGATGCCGCCGATGGAGCGTCCGAAGCGGCGAGCGATCTCGGCGTAGCTCGGGGAGTCCGGCTCGAAGTAGAGCGCGAGCAGGAGCTCCCGGCAGGTCCCGCCGAGGGTGGAGAGCGCGTCATGGAGCGCGGTGGTCGTCGCCCAGTCGGCGAACGGCTCGGTGGTGCCCTCGGGCGCCGCGTCGAGCGAGGTCGTACGGCGGCTGAGGTTGCGGGTGCGCCAGGCCTGCCGGCGCGCCACGGTCATCAGCCACGAGGCGATCTTCTCGTCGTCGCGCAGCCGGTCCAGGGCGTCGACCAGGGCGACGAAGGTGCTCTGCGTGACGTCCGCGGCGTCCTCGGCGCCGAGACCGTTGCGCAGCGCCACGGTGTAGACCAGCCGCTCGTAGCGGCTGACCAGCTCGTTCCACGCCTCCGCGTCGCGGTGGCGGCAGCGGCGCAGGAGGTCGGCATCGGTGACCACCCCCCTGTCGGCGCGAGGGCGCTGAGCGGTGCGGCCGGTGGGCCGTAGCTCGGTGACGCGAGTCGGGCGCTCGCTCAAGGACGTCATGGTTTTCCCCCAGGGCACAGCAGGTCAGGGAACGCACCCTGCCGGGGAGTTCCAAAAGGGAGAGCCAACGCCAAAAAGAAATGCTGCGATCCGCCCGAGAGAGCAATCGGTCGGACCCCGGGCGGTGGCCCTCGGGTCGCTGTCGACGATAGGCGGCGGATCGGCACCCCCACAAGGAGGCTGGCAAGCCTGTGGAGACGCCGTGGATCAGACGGGCGGGAGCCTGCACTAGTCGGGTGTGACCCCCACCGCACTCGTCCGTCACCCGCATCGGAGCCGCGTTCGCGTCCCGACCGCGGCCCCGCAGCCGATGGCGGCGAACTCTCGGCGACGGCGGGAGGAGGCGCCGTCGATCCCGAAGCGCCGGCACGAGCACGGCGCCCGATGCCGCGGCTCTCCTCATACCGGCGTTCTGACAGAACCGTAGCACGAGCTTGCCCCCGAAACGTTCCCGAACTTGCCAAAATGTGACAACCTCGGAGGCAAGTCCGGCAGCACCCCACCGCTCCCGACGACCTCACCGCCTCCGTGAACCGGACACCCCCCACCAAGGAGAGACCATGAAGACTCGCAAGATCCTCGCCGCCACCGCCGCCGCCCTCGCCGCCACGCTGGCCGTGTCCCTCGGCGCGCCCGCCGGCGCCGGCGACATCACGATCGCCACGCGCCCCGCCGGCTGCTGCTAGTCCGTCAGGTCGTCCTCGGAGCCCGGGCCGGCTAGCCGGCCTGGGCCGGGGAGTCGACGCGCCGGCGCTCGCGGCTGCGCACCCGCAGACCGCTCGCCCGCGCCGCCGCCTTGATGGCGGTGTGGGCGGCCACGACCTCGCCCAGGAACTCGAACAGCTCCGCCAGCTCGCACCAGGCCTGGGCGACCCACCGGTCGGCGTCGGCGAGCGCCGCGAGGATGTCGGCGGCCTCGCGGCACACCTCGATCGCCTCGTCACGCCGGTCGAGCTCGGCCAGCGCCTCGCCGTGGGCGATCGCGGCCTCGGCCGCGCCCAAGGAGGCGTCGGCGGGGTTGGCCCGCCGGGCCGCCACGGCGATCTCGAGCGCCTCGTCGGGACGGCCGTCCATCACCAGCGCGTGCGCCAGCACGACCTGGGTGTGCGCGATCTGCGCGCGTGACCCGCTGGAACCGCGCAGCTCGTCGGCGGCCCGGGTGACCTGGTCGATCGCGCGCGGCACGTCCGGTGCATCGAGCTCGAGCTGCAGGCGGCCGAGCTCGAGACGCAGGTAGGCGAGGTTGCGGGTGTCCTGCCCCTCGCCGAGCAGGGCGAGCGCGCGGGACGCCAGCGTGAGCGCCGCCTGCGTCTCCCCCCGCTCGGAGTAGACGATGCTCGCGTTCCAGTAGGCGGCGCTGCGCGCCGTCGGCGACGCCATCTCCTCGGCGAGCTCGATCGCCTCCGCGCAGATCCGATTGGCCCGGTGGAGGTCGCCACGCTCGATGTAGGCGAGCGCGACGGTCATCGCGAGCTGCACCGCCTCGTCGGTGCGCTCGAGGCCGCTGTCGAGGATGGCGGGGCGCACCCGCTCGCCGACGTCGATGGCGAGGTTGAGGTCCCCCGCCTCGCGGTAGCAGCGGCTCAGCGCGATCCCGCACTTGATCATGTCGAGGCCCGAGGCCTCCGCGAACAGCGACTCGAGCTCGAGGATCGCGCCGTCGAGCTGTCCCATCGCCTCCATCGCGCGGGCGACGACGAACCGGCCGCGGGTCTTCAGGTCGGGGACCGAGGTCCCCTCCGCGCGCTCCAGCGCCTGGCGGGCCTGGTGCTCGGCGTCGACCGCCTCGCCGTTCTCCAGGGCGAGCTCGGCGTAGCTGAGCCCCAGCCGGATCTCGTCGACCTCCTCCTCGGAGGCGCCCTCGAGCAGCTCCCCGACCGAGACCCCCAGCCGCTCGCCGAGCACGGTGATCGCTCGCAGGGTCGGGCGCCGGGCGCCGGTCTCGATCCGCGACACATATCCGACCGAGTACGTCTCGCCGGCCAGGTCGCCCTGGGTCAGCCCCTTGGTCACCCGGGCCGAGCGCACGCGTGTACCGAGAACGACCGGATCGACCGTCCCCAGAATCTCCGCCCACCGCGTGTCGACTTGACTCACCAGGAGGCATGTTAGGCGAACCTCCCGGCGCTCCACTGGCAAATGCACGGACTCGATTGCCGGGGCACCGACCCCGCCATGAACGCGCCGACGGACGCGAGAGCCCCGTCGTGGAGCCGGTTTGCCGCGCCCGGCAAGGGCGTCGCCGCGCGGCGGCATCCCCCTGGGGAGCCCCCGGACCGCGGATCGGGAGGAAAGCTCGTTCACCCGGCAATTCACCCGGGAAGCACGCGCGGGACAGGCGCGAGACCGCGAAAAATCGTGGCGATCGAGTCTCACATCCTGGGATTCGCGAGCGTTCAACCCGCCAGTCACCCGTCACGGCCGCGACCAATGGGTCGGCGCTCACCCGAATTCTTGCCTTGAAATGTGAGAAACGACACGTGACGCTATGTCAAGTGCGGGTCCTAGGTCCCGGGTCCTAGAGCGACCAGGCGATCCCGTCGAGGATGTCGGTCTCGGCGACGGTGATCGTGGTGACCTCGAGCCGCCGCAGGACGCGGGAGACGATGAGGGCGCCGGCGTCGATGACGTCGGCACGGCCGGGGTGCATCCAGCCGAGGGCGCGGCGCTCGGCGACGGTCATCGCGAGGAGCCGGTCGACCTGCGCCTGGACGTCCGGTACGGCGAGCACCCGGCCGTGGATCAGGGCCCGGTCGTAGGCCTCCAGCCCGAGGGTGCCCGCGGCGATCGTGGTGTTGGTGCCGGCGACGGCGAGCACGGACGCCGCAGCGGCGGGGTCGACCGGGCAGGCGTCGAGGGCCGCGTCGATGTCGGCCACGATCGCGGCGATCTCGTCGGGCGCGATCGGGTCGTGACGGACGTGCCGCTCGTGCAGCCGGACCGAGCCGATGTCCATGGAGTGCGCGATCCGGGGTCCGCCGAGGGGGTCGCCGAGGATGAGCTCGGTCGAGCCGCCGCCGATGTCGACGACGAGGGCGGGGCTGCCCAGCTCCACCGCGCCGGCGAGCCCGCGCACCGCCCCGGTGAACGCGAGCCGTGCCTCCTCCTCGCCCGACAGCACCTCGGGGTCGACACCCAGGCGGTCCCGGACGCCGGCGGTGAACTCCGCGGCGTTGGCCGCGTCCCGGGTCGCCGACGTGGCGCAGAACCGGGTCCGCTCCGGGCCGACGCCGGCGGCGCGGACGATGGCGGCGTACTCGTCGATCGCCGTCCAGGCCCGCTCGAGCGCCTCGGGCGCCAGCCGGCCGGTGGCGTCGACGCCCTGGCCGAGGCGGATCATCCGGCTCTCGCGGCGCACCGTGTCGGGATGGGAACCGAGATCGCCGACGAGCAGCTTGATGGTGTTGGTGCCGCAGTCGATCGCGGCGACGGGGTCAGCCATCGGCGCCGGGCGCGGCATCCGGAGCGGAGACGCAGGGCCCCTTGGCCCACCAGTCGCCCAGGATCTCCAACACCTCGTCGCCGAGCGGGTTGACGCCCGGGCCGGCGGCGAGCGCGTGGGCGGCCAGGACGTGGAGGCACTTGACCCGGTCGGGCATGCCGCCGGCCGAGATGCCCTCGATCTCGGGGACGTCGAAGCCGCCGGTCGCGCCGACGGCCGCCCGGTCGGCGAGATAGGACGCGTGCGCGGCGCGGTAGGCGGCGGCGAGCTCGGGATCGGTGCCGAGCCGGTCCTGCATCTCCCGCATCAGCCCGGACGCCTCGAGCGTGCCGATGCGGGAGTTCACCCGCGGGCAGGTGAGGTAGTACGTCGTCGGGAACGGCGTCCCGTTGGGCAGCCGGGGCTCGGTGGTGACCACGTCGGGGTTGCCGCAGGGGCAGCGGTGCCCGATCGCGTGGACCCCGCGCGGCGGCCGGCCGAGCTGGGCGGCGATGACCGCCTCGTCGGTGCTGGTCACTGCGCCGGTCACTGCGCGAGGTCCTCCTTGGGTGCCTTGATCTGGTCCTTCGGGGCGCGCACCTTGGTCGGCGGGTCGCCCGCGATCTTCATCGACTCCCACGCGTCCTCGTACCAGGTCTGCCTGTCCGGGTCGGCGACCTGCGCGGGATCGCCGAGCTCGGCCGAGGCGTCCAGCGGGTTGCCGTCGGCGTCCACGACGACGAACGGCGTCTCCCCCTTGGCGACGTACCCGAACCGGGCGCGCGCCTGCTGGGCGACGTACGCCGGGTCCTCCCAGCGCTTCTTCTCGTCCTTGAGGTCGTCGATCTTCTCCTCGCGCTGGGCGATCTGCGCCTCCAGCGCGTCGATGCTCCCCCGCTGCTGGAGGTAGGCCCGCAGGGAGGAGGCGTAGGAGACGGCCAGCACGGCGAGCACGAGCACGAGGATCGCGGCGCGGCTGGTGAGCCGGGACCTCTGCTGGTGCTCGGCGCGGGCCCGGACCAGGGCGGCCTCGCGCTCGCGGGCGGCCTTCTTCCGCTCGGCCTTGAGCCGCTCGGCGTACCGCGGCCCGGACCGCCCCGCGACGGGGCGGCCCGGCTTGCGGACGTACGGCGGTCGCCCGGTGTGGCAGCCATCGGCGGCTCCTGGTCGTTCAGCCCTGGTAGCGCGGGAAGGCGGCGGCGCCGGCGTACCGGGCGGCGTCGCCGAGCTCGTCCTCGATGCGCAGGAGCTGGTTGTACTTCGCCACCCGCTCGGACCGGGCCGGGGCGCCGGTCTTGATCTGGCCGCAGTTGGTCGCGACCGCGAGGTCGGCGATCGTGGTGTCCTCGGTCTCGCCGGAGCGGTGGCTCATCATGTTGCGGAAGCCGCTGCGGTGGGCCAGCTCGACGGCGTCGAGGGTCTCGGTGAGCGAGCCGATCTGGTTGACCTTGACCAGCATCGCGTTGGCCTGGCCGCCGCTGATGCCGCGCTGGAGCCGCTCGACGTTGGTGACGAACAGGTCGTCGCCGACGAGCTGGGTCTTGTCGCCGAGCTGGTCGGTGATGGCCTTCCAGCCGTCCCAGTCCTCCTCGTCGAGCGGGTCCTCGATGCTGACGATCGGGTAGTTGGCGACCAGGTCGGCGTAGTAGGCGATCATCTCGTCGGCCGACTTCGTGGCGCCCTCGAAGGTGTAGCCGCCGTCGTCGTGGAACTCGGAGGCCGCGACGTCGAGCGCGAGCACGACGTCCTTGCCGAGCTCGTAGCCGGCCTTGGCGACCGCCTCGCCGATCAGGTCGAGGGCGGCGCGGTTGGACTCGAGGTTGGGCGCGAAGCCGCCCTCGTCGCCCAGGCCGGTGGCCAGGCCCTTGTCCTTCAGCACCGACTTCAACGCGTGGTAGACCTCCGCGCCGACGCGCAGCGCCTCGCGGAAGGTCGGGGCGCCGATCGGCGCGATCATGAACTCCTGGATGTCGACGTTCGAGTCCGCGTGCGACCCGCCGTTGAGGATGTTCATCATCGGCACCGGCAGCAGGTGGGCGTTGGGGCCGCCGACGTAGCGGTAGAGCGGGAGGTCCGCGGAGTCGGCCGCGGCGCGGGCCACGGCCAGCGAGACGCCGAGGATCGCGTTGGCGCCGACCTGGGCCTTGTTGGGCGTGCCGTCGGCCTCGAGCAGGGTCTGGTCGATCAGCCGCTGGTCGGCCGCGTCGAGGCCCTCGATGGCCGGGCCGAGCGCCTGGATCACGGCGTCGACGGCCTTGCCGACGCCCTTGCCGGCGTACCGGTCGCCGCCGTCGCGCAGCTCGACCGCCTCGAAGGCGCCGGTCGAGGCGCCGCTGGGCACAGCGGCCCGGGCGAAGGACCCGTCGTCGAGCAGCACCTCGACCTCGACGGTGGGGTTGCCGCGGGAGTCGAGGATCTCGCGGGCTCCGACGGCTTCGATCGCTGCCACGTGCACTGCTCCTGGGGGTCGGGGACGGCTGTCGTCGCGGTCAGCCTAGAGGATCGGGTCCTGGGGATCGCGCAGGCGAGCGGCGGTGCCGAGCACCGCGCCGAACAGCCGCTCGCGGCGTGCGCCCATCTCCGCGGCCGGGCTGGACGCCGGCGCCGGCGGCGGCCGCCGAGAAGGAGCTCAGCGCAGCAGGTGCCGACTGAGGTCGCCGCTCAGGTCCGCCGCCATCGTGCGGGACGCGAACCACCACGCGCCGTCGATGCGCCGGAAGGTGTCGCGGTAGCGGCCGACGATGATCGCCTGCAGCGGCAGCGCGTCCGTCGCCTGGAAGACCGTGTACGACGCCGCTCCGGTCGCCGTGCCCGCCTCGGCGTCGACCTCGATCGTCACGTTGGTGGTGATGTGCCGGGTCCGCGGTGTGCCGTCGTCGTACAGGCGGACGAGGGAGCGGTAGAAGGCCTCGACGGCCGCTGCGCCCTCGGCCAGCACGACGGGGCCGGCACAGCGTTCACCCGGACGTCGCCCACCGGCCACGAGGGCGTCGCCCGGGGCGATGAGGGTCTTTGCGAATCCTCAGCAATCTCGGGACCTGATCCGGAAGGCCTCACCCATGCCACGAAGCACCCGGGCGCGACGACTGCGCCCGCTGTCCGTCGCCCTGCTGGCGGTCGCGCCGCTGGCCGCAAGCGCGCTCGCCGCCCTCCCCGGCGCCGCCGCACCACTCCCGACCACGGTCGCGGCCGGCGCCGAAGCCGGCCCGTGGTTCGACCGGGTCGCGACCTATCCCGTGTTCCAGAACGTGCCGGACGACGTCGACCCCGCGGCGCCGACGGTCGCCGAGATCTCGGCGGTCTCCGCCGACGGGAACACGCTGGCCTACACCGATGCCCTGGGCGGGCGGATCGGGTTCCTCGACATCACCGACCCGTCCGCGCCCGCGGGCCTCGGCAGCCACGACGTGGCGGGCGACGGCACCGACAGCCCCACATCGGTCGCCATCGTGGGCGACAACGCGCTCGTCGTCGTCGACGAGAGCACCTACCCCGGCCTGGAGGACACGCCGTGGGAGGACCTGCCTCCCGCGGACGGCGTCCGCGACGGCCGCCTCGACGTGGTCGCCCTCGCCGGGGAGCACGAGGAGATCGCCTCGATCCCGCTGCTCGGCCAGCCGGACTCGATCGCGATCAGCCCCGACGGGCGCTACGCCGCGATCGCCATCGAGAACCAGCGCAACGAGGCGGTCACGCCCGACGGCGGCGACGAGGGCGACCTCCCCCAGCCGCCGGCCGGCTTCGTGCAGATCATCGACATCGGCGACCCGGACCCGACGACCTGGGAGGCCACCCCCGTCGAGCTCACCGAGACGGACCTCGCCGGGCTCGACACCCCGGAGGACGCCGAGCCGGAGTACGTCGACATCAACGACGACAACAAGCTGGCACTGACCCTGCAGGAGAACAACGGCGTCGTCGTCATCGACCTGCCGACCGCCTCCATCGACCACGTCTGGAGCGCCGGCAACGCCCAGGTCTCCGGCGTCGACGCCACCAAGAACGGCCTCTTCGACCCCGTCGACAGCATCGACCTCCCCCGTGAGCCCGACGCCGTCCAGTGGGTCGGCGACGGCCTGGTCGCCACCGCCAACGAGGGCGACTGGAAGGGCGGCACCCGCGGCTGGACCGTCTTCGACGCCGCGACCGGCGACGTCGTGTGGGACGCCGGCAACTCCTTCGAGCAGCTCGCGATCCGCCACGGCCTGTTCAACGACGACCGCGCGGGCAAGAAGGGCCCCGAGCCCGAGGGGCTGGCGTTCGACGAGTTCGGCGGGACGCCGTACGCCTTCGTCGGCTCCGAGCGCAGCAACTTCGTCGCGGTCTACGACATGACCGACCCGACGGAGCCGGCGTTCGTCCAGGTCCTCCCGACCACCAACGGCCCCGAGGGCCTGCTCCCGATCCCCGGCCGCAACCTGCTCGCCGTCTCCTCCGAGACCGACGACGCGAGCGTCCTGGTGCGCTCCTCGGTCGCCCTCTACGAGCTCGGCACGACCGCGCCGGCGTTCCCGTCGATCGTCTCCGCCGACGAGGGCGGTACGGCGATCGGCTGGGGCGCGCTCGGCGCGCTCAGCGCCCAGCCCGGCGACCCGCAGCGGGTGTGGGCGGCCAGCGACGCGGCGTACGCCACCGGCCGGATCTACGCCGTCGACCTGGCCCAGCAGCCGGCGGTGATCGACGACGTCATCACCGTGACCGAGGACGGCGCGCCGGTCGCGATCGACATCGAGGGCCTGCACGCCCGCGCCGAGGGCGGCTTCTGGGTCGCCCAGGAGGGCGCCACCGGCGCCGGCAACAAGCTGCTGCGGCTCGCCGCGGACGGCGAGATCCAGGAGAGCGTCTCCCTGCCGGAGGAGGTCAGCGCGCACATCAAGAGCTGGGGCCTCGAGGGGTCACCGCGTGGGGCACCGGCGCCGCCGAGCAGGTGTACGTCGCGGTCCAGCGGCCGCTGTGGGTCGACCCGACCGTCCCGAACGGCAGCCTGGAGCCACTGGAGGGGAATGTCGCGCGGATCGGTCGCTACACGCCCGCCACCGGTGCGTGGGCCTGGTTCACCTATCCGCTCGAGCAGACCTCGGTCGCCGGCGACTGGATCGGCCTCTCGGAGGTCACCGCGGTCGACGCCGACACCCTGGCCGTGATCGAGCGGGACAAGCAGAACGGCACCACCGCCGCGATCAAGCGGGTCTACGCCGTGGACCTCCCGGCCACGACCGGCGGCGCGGTGACGCCGCTGGCCAAACGCCTGGCGATCGACCTGCTGCCGCGGATGAGGGCGCTGAACGGATGGACGCAGGAGAAGCTCGAGGGCTTCACCATCACCGCCGGCGGCGAGGCCCTCGCCGTGACGGACAACGACGGCCTCGCCAACGCCACCGGCGAGACCCAGCTGTTCCGGCTCGGCCCGGCCGCGCAGTACTTCCCGGCACCGCCCGTCGACGGCCCGTCCGCCGCGTGCACCTCCGCCCAGGCCCAGGCCACCCAGGCCGCGGCCGTCGCGGCGCAGGCCAAGGCGAAGGTGAGCAAGGCCAAGAAGAAGGCCAAGTCGGCGAAGAAGGCGCACAAGCCGGCCAAGGTGACCAAGACGAAGAAGAAGCTCAAGAAGGCCAAGAAGCAGTCGAAGAAGGCGACCGCCGCCGCGGCCACCGCGCAGGCGGCTGTCACCCAGCACTGCTGACCCGGCACGAACTGACCCGGAGATCACACCGACCCGGCGCGAACTGACCTCGCAGGAGGTCAGTTTGCGCCGGGTCGGTGCAATTCCGAGGGGCGGACGCGCCGGGTCGATCAGGCGTCGAGACCGAGCTCGGCCATCCGCTCCATGTGGCGCTCGGTGAGCCGCGTGAACATCCGGCCGAGGGCGGCCAGGTCGAGGCCGGGGCGGTCCACGCCGCCGGCGAGGAGCGCGGTCAGCGCGTCGCGGTCGGCGGCCACCCGCTGCGCCTGGGTCAGCGCCTCTCCCATCAGCCGCCGGCCCCACAGCGCCAGCCGGCCGCCGAGGCGCGGGTCGTCGGCGATCGCGGCGCGGACCCGGTCGACGACGAACGTCGCGTGCGTGCCCTCCTCCATCGAGGAGATGACCAGGTCGCGCGTCTCGGGGTCGAGATAGGCCGCGATCTCGCGGTAGAAGTCGTTGGCGAGCCCGTCGCCGACGTACGCCTTGACGAGGCCCTCGTACCAGTCCGCCGGCGCGGTGTGCCGGTGGAACTCGTCGAGCGGCTCCCGGAAGGGCGCCATCGCGGCGAACGGGTCGGCGCCGAACGCGCGGATCCGGTCGTGGAGGGCGTGCACCTTGGTGAGCTCCCCGCTCGCCATCGTCGCCAGGTCGACCTTGTCGGCCAGGCTGGGGGCGAGCTTGGCGTCCTCGGCGAGCCGCTCGAAGGCGGAGATCTCGCCGTACGCGATGGCGGCCAGGAGGTCGACCACGGCCTCGCGATAGGCCGGGTCGGCGTCGGCGGTGGGAGCGGTCGCGTCGGCGGATTCAGCCATAGGTGCAGGCTACAAGTAGACTAGACCGTGGCGAGAGCCCGTCCGGCCCCTCGGGGCGGCGCGGCCCGCCCGGGCACCCGCCCACGTATGTGCGCGGCTGAGTGTGAATCGGCCGCATCGAATCTGGCGCCTGCCGACCGGCCGACGACACTCACGAAAGCGAACAGAACACTGACTTCCAACGACATCACCGCTGCGTCCACCCCTGCCACCACGGCGACCGAGGAGACCAGCGGGCCCTCGTTCCGCGACCTCGGCGTGATGCCCCTGATCTGCGACGCGCTCGAGCGGGCCGGGATCACGCACCCCTTCGCGATCCAGGAGATGACCCTCTCCGTCGCGCTGATGGGCACCGACCTGATCGGCCAGGCCCGCACCGGCACCGGCAAGACCCTCGCCTTCGGCATCCCGGTGATCCAGCGCAGCGTCGCGCCGACCGACCCCGACTACTCCGAGCTGCCCCAGGGCAAGCCGCAGGCGCTCATCGTCGCCCCGACCCGCGAGCTCGCGCTCCAGGTGTCCAGCGACCTC
Organism: Nocardioides humi; assembly: GCF_006494775.1. Lineage (NCBI taxonomy): Bacteria > Bacillati > Actinomycetota > Actinomycetes > Propionibacteriales > Nocardioidaceae > Nocardioides > Nocardioides humi. The sequence goes on from NZ_CP041146.1 coordinate 998,170, forward strand.
GAGATCGCCAGCCGCGACCGCGGCCTGCGCGTCCTCACCATCTACGGCGGCGTCGGCTACGAACCCCAGATCGAGGCCCTCGAGACCGGCGTCGACATCGTCATCGGTACGCCGGGCCGGCTGATCGACCTCGCCAACCGCAAGGTCCTCGACCTCTCCCACGTGCACGCGCTCGTGCTCGACGAGGCCGACGAGATGCTCGACCTGGGCTTCCTGCCCGACGTGGAGAAGCTGCTGCGGCTCACCCCGGAGACGCGGCAGACCATGCTGTTCTCCGCCACCATGCCGGCCGCGATCGTGTCGCTGGCCCGCATGCACATGCGGCACCCGATGAACATCCGTGCGGAGTCGTCGTACGAGAACGCGACGGTGCCGGCCACCGCGCAGTTCATCTACCTCGCCCACGACCTCGACAAGCCCGAGATCATCGGCCGGATCCTGCAGGCCGAGGACGCCGACAAGATGATCGTCTTCACGCGGACCAAGCGGCAGGCGCAGCGGGTCGCCGACGACCTCGTCGAGCGCGGCTTCAAGGCCAGCGCCCTGCACGGCGACATGGCGCAGGTGGCGCGCGAGAAGGCGCTGACCAGGTTCCGCGAGGACAAGATCAAGGTCCTCGTCGCCACCGACGTCGCCGCCCGCGGCATCGACGTCTCCGGCGTCAGCCACGTCATCAACTACACCTGCCCGAGGACGACAAGACCTACGTGCACCGGATCGGCCGCACCGGCCGCGCCGGCGCCTCGGGCATCGCGATCACGCTGGTCGACGCGACCGACGTGCACCGCTGGAAGATGATCAACAAGGCGCTCGACCTGCCCTTCGACGAGCCGGTCGAGACCTACTCGACCTCCGAGCACCTCTTCCACGACCAGGGCATCGCACCCGGCACCAAGGGCCGGATCGCTCCCCCGGCGCCGCCTGCACCGCGCGGCGAGCGGTCGGGCGAGCGCGGCGCGAGCCGTTCAGGCGAGCGGCGCTCCGGCGGCGAGCGCAACCGGACCCGGACGCGCACCCGGACCCGCGGCGGCAAGCCCGTCGAGGGGACGGCGCGCGGGACACCGCCGCCGCGGCCACGGACGGCGCGGGTACGCCGCCCGAGGGCGCCGAGCGTCCCGCCGGCCGCAACCGGCGCCGGCGCCGTCGTACCGGTGGCGGGACGGGCTCCACGGAGACGCAGTCGGCCTGATCAGGAGACGACGGAGCGGAGCCCGGGCCTGTCCCGGGCTCCGCTCCGTCTCAGGCTGTGGTCGAGGAGCTGACGGAGGTCAGCTCGCCGCGGGCTCCACCCACACGTTGCCGACCAGCACCGGGTGGTCGCTGATGCCGTTGTAGACCTTGCGGTGGTCGCTGAACTTGGTGCCGGTCCAGGTCGCCATCATCCAGTCCGGGCCGGCCTTCGGCGGGACGGGGCACGGCTTGCGCTTGGTGCCGCCGACCGAGACCAGGTCGGTCGCCTTGGCGACGCGCTGGCAGAACTCCACCCGCTCGTTCATGTCGCCCATCACCAGGACGGGGTCGCCCTTGGCCTCCAGCCGCTTGATCAGCTTGATCTCCTTGGTCGTGGAGATGTCACGCTCGCGCTCCTGGCCGCCCGGCGAGTTGTGGATCGCGACGACGTAGAAGACACGGCCGGTCTTGCGGTGCTTGAGCTTGACGTACGGGATCGCACGCTGGTGGCCCAGGAAGGGCCGGTAGATCACGCCCTTCTTCTTCGCCTGGTAGACGTCGGCCTTCCAGGCGAGCTGGATCGCCGAGCTGTAGTTGCCGAGGCTGCGGCGAGGGTAGAACTTGAAGCGCGGCAGACGCTTGCGCAGCACCTTCAGCTGGGAGCGGTGGACCTCCTGGAAGGCGACGACCTCGCGGCTGCGCTCCTGCACCTGGTTCGCGGCGCTGTTCGCGCGCGCCGCGCCGCCAGGGGCCATCGAGGCGGTGAGGATGTTGAACGACATGGCGCGGATCTCGTAGCCGGCGCCCTTCGCCTCCGGCGCGGCCGCCGTGGCGGCCGGCTGCTCGGGTGAGAGGGTGGCGCCGAGGGTGAGGACCATCAGCGCGGCGCAGATCCGGGCAAGGTGCTTTCCGAGGTGGGCGAGCATCCGGGCACCCTAGGCAGACCCACCCCGGGCAGGGCAAATCGTGCCTGTGACGGCTGTGACCGTTGCGCCGGGTGGGGCTCAGGTGGTGACGACGACCTTGGTGCCGACCGGGGCGAAGTCCCACAGCGCGATCGCGTTGGGGCGGGCCTGCCGGATGCAGCCGTGCGAGAGCGGCGTACCGAGCTGGTCGAGGGTCTGGACCGGCTTGCCGTCGTCGACCGGGATGGTGTGGAAGCCGATCGCGGCGCCCTGGGTGCCCCGGGTGAACCGGACGAAGTACTCCATCGTGCCCGAGTCGTCGATGCCGATGGCGTTGCGGCTGCGGGAGTAGACGGAGTAGGTGCCGGGCTCGAGGTTGTCGTAGACGCTGCCGGAAACGAGGTACGTCCGCGCGACCGACCCGTCGGCGTCGACCAGCCAGACCCGCTGGCGGCCCTCGCTGAACACGATCCGCCGGCCGGCGCCGGACGCCGCGGGCAGCTCGGTGGAGTCCGAGACCGCCGCGATCCGGGAGCCCGTGTCGGCCAGGTCGCCGGTGACGGCGCCGTCCAGGGCGGGCAGGTCGTCGGGCTTCGGCGTGTCCTTCGCGGCCGGCTCGCCGGACGCGGCGAGCTCGTCGGCCTGCGGGGACGGGGTCTCCCGGGCGCCGACCGATCCGGCGGATCCGGCCGAGCCCGCCGCTGCCGGGCCGCCGCCGCCCGGGAGCAGCCCGAACCCGCCCGCGACGGCCACGACGGTCACGGTCAGCGCCGCGGCGACCGCCGTGATCCGGCCGTACCGGGGACGCGCGGGGGCACGGTGCCGCCCGGCGGCATGGCGTGGTGCTGCGTGCTTCACGACGGGCTCAGCGCGCCGATCGGTCCAGGAGGGCGCCAGCCACCTCACGGTAGGCCTGCGCGCCCTTGCTCGTACGGCTGGTGGCGAGGATCGAGCGGCCCGCCGCCGGCGCCTCGGCGAACTTGATGGTCTTGGGGATGGGCGGCTCGACGACCTCAAGGTCGTAGGTCTCCGCGATCGTGTCGAGCACGGCGCGCGCGTGGTTGGTCCGGCCGTCGTACAGCGTCGGGAGGACGCCCCACACGGCGAGCTCGCGGTTGGTGAAGCGGCGTACGTCGTGGACGGTGTCGAGCAGCTGGCCGACGCCGCGGTGGGACAGGGTCTCGCACTGCAGCGGGATGAGGACGCCCTCGGCCGCGGTGAGGGCGGCGACCGTGAGCACGCCCAGCGACGGCGGGCAGTCGAGGAGCACCCAGTCGTAGCTCCGGCCGGACGCCCGGAGGTCCTCCATCACACCCCGCAGGACGTGCTCGCGGCCGGTGCGGGTGAGCAGGTCCGCCTCCGCGCGCGCCAGCTCGATGGTCGCCGGGAGCAGGTCGACGCCGTCGTCGGTCTCGATGATCACCTCCTCGACCGCGGTGCCCTTGGTGAGGACGTGGTGGACCGACAGCTCGAGGTCCTCGGGGTCGACGCCGAGCGAGAACGTCAGGCAGGCCTGGGGATCGAGATCGACCAGCAGCACCGACTGGTCCCGTTCGGCCAGGGCCGCGCCGATGGAGGCGACGCTGGTCGTCTTCGCGACGCCGCCCTTCTGGTTGGCGACGGCGAGGATCGTGGGGGCAACCTGCTCGCTGTTCATCGGGACCCATCATGCCGGATCGCCGGGCGCAGGCTCCGCACCTCCTAGTGTTGCGGCATGCCCACTGCTCTCGTGACCGGCGCGACCGCCGGCATCGGCCTCGAGTTCGCCCGCCAGCTCGCCGCCCGCGGCGACGACGTCGTCCTCGTGGCCCGCGACGAGGCGCGGCTCGCTTCGGTCGCCGAGGAGCTCCGGTCGTCGTACGGCGTGGGGGTGGAGGTACTGCCCGCCGACCTCACCTCCCTCGACGAGCTCGCCCGGGTCGAGGCCCGGCTCGCCGACCGGGCCGCGCCCGTCGACCTGCTGGTCAACAACGCCGGGTTCGGGCTCAAGGAGCGCTTCCTCGACAACCCGATCGACGTCGAGCAGGCGCAGCAGGACGTCCTCGTGCGCGCCGTGCTGCGGCTGACCCATGCGGCGCTCGGCGGCATGGTCGAGCGCCGCCGCGGCGGCGTGATCAACGTGTCCAGCGTCGCCGCCTTCCTCCCCCGCGGCACCTACAGCGCCGCGAAGGCGTGGGTGAACTCGTTCAGCGCCTGGGCGCACCGGGAGTACGCCGGGCAGGGCGTGACCGTGATGGCGCTGTGCCCCGGCTTCGTCAAGACGGAGTTCCACCAGCGCCTCGGCATCGACCGCGACGCCTCCGCCCCCGGGCTGCTCTGGCTCGAGCCCGAGCGCCTGGTCCGCGACGCCCTCGCCGACTTCGACCGCGGCCGCGCGATGTCGGTCCCCTCGAAGCGCTACAAGGCGATCGTCACCGCCAGCCGCCTCGTCCCCCGCCCCGCCCTCCAGCGCCTCCAGTCCCTCGGCCGCAAGTAGCAGGTGCCGGACCCCGATCACCCAGGAAGCGGTCGTCGCGGGAACGCCGAGCGACGGAGCGCAGGGAGCGAGGGACGAGCGACCGGAGCGCAGGAATCGGCGTTCCCGCGAGCCGCCTGTCTGGCCGCCTGACGACCGCGGCCACCGGCGAACGCCGACGGCGCGCGCGGCAGCGCGGCGGAGCGCAGCGACGACGCGCTCGCGCCATCGACTCAGCCTTCGCCGGCGATAAAGGCGCGGACGGCGTCGGCGACGAGCTGGACGGCGATGGCGGAGAGGAGGAGGCCGGCGATGCGGGTGACGAGGAGGACGCCGCCGTCGCGGATGAGGCGGAGGATGGGGAGGGAGTAGCGCATCGCGGCCCACAGCGCGATGTGGACGCCGACGACGCCGAGCGCGACGGCGAGGCCGTCCTCCCAGGTGTCGATGTCCTGGACGAAGAGCATGGTCGCCACGATCGCGCCGGGGCCGGCGAGGAGTGGGGTGCCGAGCGGGACGAGGGCGATATTGGCGTCGGCGGAGGCGGTCATCTCCTCCTCCTTGCCGGTCAGCAGCTCCAGGGCGACGAGCAGGAGCAGCAGGCCGCCGGCGCACTGGAGCGCGGGCAGCGAGATGTGCAGGTAGTTGAGGATCTGCTGGCCGAAGAAGGCGAACAGCGTGATCACCAGGAACGACACCGCCACGGCCTGCCACGCGGCGCGGCGGGCGGTGGCCGGGCTGCGGCCGGCGGTGAGCGACAGGAAGATGGGCACGGTGCCGACCGGGTCCATGATCACGAAGAGCGTCACGAAGACCTCGACGAGGAGGACGATCTCGATCATCGCCGGGCCTTCCCGGCCAGGGTCGTCGGGGAGCGGAGCGACGCGGCCCGGTCGAGGATCCGCTCCAGCTGGGCCGGGGCGGTGGTCTCGCAGCCCAGGTGGTGCCCGGTCTTGCCGGTGCCGTGGTGGTCGCTGGAGCCGGTGACGACCAGGCCGAGCCGCCCGGCGATCTCCCGGAGCCCGCCGCGGGCCCGGGCGTCGTGGTCGAGGTGGTCGACCTCGATGCCGGCGAGCCCCGCATCGGCGAGGACGGCGAACGCACCGTCGTCGAGCACCGCGGCGGAGCCGCGGCCCCACGGATGGGCGACGACGGCGACGCCGCGGGCGGCGGTCACCAGGCCGATCATGGTGGTCAGGTCGGCGGCGTACCTGTCGACGTACGCCGGTCCGTCGTCGGCGAGATAGCGCGCGAAGGCCTCGTCACGGTCGGCCACCGCCCCGAGCCGCACCAGCAGGTCGGCGACGTGGGGGCGCCCGGTGACGCGGTTGCCGGGGCTGACCTCGGCGAGCGCCTCCTCGGTCGCCGGTACGCCGAGCTCCCGCAGCCGCGCCAGCATCGCCGGCACCCGCTCCTCCCGGCCGGCGACGATCCGGCCGAGCTCGGCCTGCAGGGCCTGGTCGTCGGCATCGGGCAGGTAGGCCAGCAGGTGGACGGGGGCGCCGCGGAACCGGGTGCTGACCTCGATGCCGCGCACCAGTCCGATGCCCGACTCCTCCGCCGCGGCGACCGCCTCGTCCCATCCGGCGGTCGTGTCGTGGTCGGTGAGCGCGACGACGTCCAGCCCGGCCGTCGCCGCGGCCCGCACGAGGTCGGCGGGCGAGGCGGTGCCGTCACTGACGCTGGAGTGCGTGTGGAGATCGATCCTCACCGTACGAGGTTAGTGCCCGGGCCGGCGCGGACGGAGCCGGCAGCGCGAGCGGCGCGCTCGCGTCGCGGGTCTTCGGCGTCACGAGGAACGCGGTGAGCACGGCGGCGGCGATCCACGGCAGGTCGGCGAGCCGGCGGTAGGTGAGGTGGAGCGTCTCGCACCGGGGCGAGAACTTCGCCTTGAACGCGTGGAGCGAGGCGAACCCGTAGAGCGGCTCGAGGACCCGTGCGGAGCGCTCCAGGCCGCGCTGGAGCCAGCCGTCCGGCTCGCCCTCGCTGCGGGCCAGCGGCGCCGCCGACAACGACACGACCTGTGCTCCCTCGTCCTTGAACACCAGGCAGGACTCGGCGATCAGGAACTCGATCACCGGCCGGAAGCCGTCGTCCGGGCGGCGCATCAGGTCCAGGGTCCAGCCGTGGATCCGGCCCCCGCCGCCGTGGACCGGCAGCCAGGAGAGGAAGCCGTGCACCCGGTCGTCCTCGTCGAGGGCCAGCGCGACCCGGACCCGCGGGTCCATCGCGTGGTCGACCCCGCCGAGGGTGAAGCCGAGCTCGGGGGTGCGCTGGCGGCGCAGCCAGCCGTCGCTGATCGCCCGCACCTGCGCGACGACGCGCGGGTCCGCGTCGGCCAGGACGACCAGCTCGAAGCGGATGCCGTCCCGACGAGCGCGGTTGCGGGCGGTGCGGACGTCCTGCCACCGCTTGCCGCGGAGCTCCAGCCCGGGCAGGTCCAGCAGGGTGTCCTCGCCGATCTGCAGGCTGCGACCGCCCGCGACCTGCGCGACGGCCTCCGCGACCGGGCGGCTCACCGCGAAGTGGGACGGGATCAGGTGCTCGTCGGCGCAGAAGGCCGCGAACTCCGCCGGCGCCCGGTGCCGCCAGCCGGGCGTGCCGATCGGGTCGCCGAGGGCGAGCGCGACGCCGAGGTGGCGGCGGTAGGCGATGTAGCCCTCGCCCCGCGGGTCGTAGAGGTAGCGCACGCCGGGCCAGGTGGTCATCCAGGAGATCGAGCCGCCGCCGTCGCGCTGCAGGTGCTCGACGGCACGGTCGCGGTTGACCAGGGGCCGGCGCCGGGGCCCGATCAGGGAGCCGATGAGCAGCCCCCCGAGTACGGCGACCAGGTGGACCACGTCGGCGAGGTGGCCGACCGCGAGCAGCGCGACGACGGCGTAGGCGATCAGCCCGCCGCGGGCCATGCGGCGCGGGACGGTGCTCAGGAACGCCGTCATCACCGCGCCGACGGCCAGGGCCCCGCCGGACGGCCCGACGTCGAGGGACCGCTGCAGGGAGTCCGGGCCGACCGCCAGGATCAGCGCGCTGGCGATGAGCACGCTGCCGACCTGGCTGCCCAGCCAGAGCAGCGCGGTGCGCAGGGTGCCGAGCCGTGGCTCGGCGTAGCCGACGCAGACCGCGAAGCTGAGCAGGACGGGCAGGTAGCACCAGGGCGCGATGGCCAGGAGCGGGCCGGTCAGCAGGGTCCACCAGTGGCCCGCCTCGAGCGCGCCCGGCCCGTAGGCGAGGGCGCGCCCCCAGCCGTGGCCGAGCGGGCCGGTGGCGATCGCGCCGGTGCCCAGCGCCACCACCACGATGAGCAGCAGCCCGAGGGCGGTGAACGGCCGACGTCGTACGACGGTGAGGGGGCGGGACCCACGGGGAGCTGACATGACTCCAGCCTCACCACCGGGGACGCCGAGGTCAGTAGCGCACCGACCCGGATGGGGGTGGTGTCTGCACTACCTCACCAGGAGGGCGCCGGCCCCCGAAGGGCAGGGCGACCAGCTGCGGCCCGGTCGCGGAGATGTCACGGAGGATCCAGTCGTCGCGCAGCAGCAGGATCGCGGAGGCGGGACGCAGGACCAGCCACAGCCAGCGGCCGCCGGCCTCGCCGGCCAGGACCGAGCGGTCCCACTCCCCCGGCGACGTGCTGACGGACACCGGCCACAGGCCGACGGGGTACTGGTCGACGCGCACCCGGACCGGCGCCGGCCCCTCCCCCACCTCGTGGCCGGGATCGATGCGCTCGGGATCGTCGGGAGTGGCGAGGCCGGCGACGCGCGCGCCGAAGCCGGTGCCGGGCTCCTCGCTGATGACCATCACGTCGACCGGCCCGTCGAGCTGGCTGGTGCCGGAGACGCAGGCCATGGTGGCGCGCGGCGGTTCGCCGTCGGCGACGACCGCGGCGAAGTCGCTGACCGACCACCCGGGCCCGAGCGGCCACGGCAGGAAGGTCGGGAACGGGCCGACGCGCAGGAGGTGGGCCGCGAACTCGTCGTACGACGACGTCACCGGCCGCCACAGGGGTACGACGATCCCGTGGTCCGGGCACGACCAGCGCCCGTCGCCCACCTCGGCCACCGGCGCGGGGCAGCGTGGGCACTCCACGCGCACCCCGTCCCCGCTGCGGGGCGGCCTGGGCTCATCGGTCGGCATGTCCGACACCGTGCTGCGCGGCGGCCCGTTCGTCAAGCACCCTGGGAGCTCGAGCCCGCATCAGCAGTTCCACCGCAGCAGCACGGGCGTCTCCCGCTCGTGCCCGAGCTCGGAGAGGGTCGCGGTGTCGAGACGGAACAGCCGCCCCTCGCCGACGGGCAGGCCCAGCCAGCGAGCGGCGAGCGCGCGCAGCAGGTGGCCGTGGGCGAACACGAGGACCGGGCCGTCGACCTCGCGGATCCGGGCGACGACGCGGTCGCAGCGGGCCGCGACCTCCTCGGCCGGCTCGCCGCCGGGGCACGGGTGGGTCCAGATCGTCCAGCCGGGCACGTCCTGCCGGATCTCCGCGGTGGTGCGGCCCTCGTAGTCGCCGTACCCCCACTCGCGCAGGTCGTCGCAGACCTCGGCGTCGGCGAAGCCCGCCAGCTCGGCGGTACGACGCGCCCGCAGCAGCGGACTGGTCAGCACCTCGGCGAAGTCCCGGTCGGCGAGCCGTGCGGCGAGACCGCGCGCGACCTCCTCGCCCTCGGGGAGCAGCGGGAGGTCGGTGCGGGAGGTGTGCCGTCCCGAGACGCTCCACTCCGTCGCACCGTGCCGGGCCAGCAACGCGGAATCGGCCATGGCCGACATCCTGCCAGCCACGCATCGGCGGTGGCAGGATCCCGCTCATGCCCCGCACCGAAAGTCGCGTGCCCCTGGCCCGCTACCGGCTCGCCGTCGCCGCCGGCTTCGCCACCCAGGGCTTCGTCTTCATCGGCCTCACCACCCGCCTGCCCGACATCAAGGACCGCTGGGAGCTGTCCGAGCTGGAGGTCTCGGGCGTGCTGCTCGCGATCGTGCTGCTCGCCGGCGGCGGCTCGGTGCTCGCGGAGACGCTGGCGGCGCGCACGGCCAGCGCCCGGGTGCTGCGGGCGGGGCTGGTACTCATCGCGGGCGGTGCGGCGCTGATGCTCGCGGCGCCCGCGTGGGCGGCGTACCTCCTCGGCGTCGCCGGCTACGGCGTCGGGCTGGGCATGGTCGACGCGAGCACCAACATGCAGGCGGTCGCGCTGGAGCGGCGCTACGGACGCACGATCCTGCCGAGCTTCCACGGCGCGTGGACCTTCGGCGGCCTGCTCGGCGCGGCCGTGACGCTGGCGACGGCGCACGTCGACCTGGCCTGGACGGCGCTGATCACGGTGCTCCCCCTGGTCGTCGCCGGCGCGAGGTTCCTCCCCCGCGACGCCGGAGCCACCGCCGTCCCGGCGACGGCCGTGCTCGCGATCCCGTGGCGCCCGATCCTCATGGTCGGCCTCGGCATGGTCGTGTTCTACATGGTCGACACCGCCTCGCAGACCTGGGGCGCGGTCTACCTCGACGAGGTGTTCGACGCGCCGTCGCGGTGGGTCGCGCTGGCGACGCTCCCCTACCTCGTCGCGAGCCTCCTGGTCCGCCTCGCCGGCGACTCCCTCGTCGAGAGGTACGGCGCCACGCCGGTCCTGCGCGTCGGTGCGGTGGTCGCGTGCGGCGGACTGGCGGTGGTCACGGCGGCGCCGACCTGGCCGGTGGCGGTGCTCGGCTTCACGCTGACCGGCGCCGGGATCTCGGTGGTGGCGCCGCTGAGCTTCTCTGCGGCGGCGCGGATCGCCGGCGGCTCGGTCGAGCGGGTGGACGCCGTGATCGCTCGGTTCAACCAGTTCAACTACGTGGGCGGCCTGCTCGGCGCGGTGCTGACCGGGGTGGTGGGGCAGGACGAGCTCCGGTTCGGCTTCGTCGTCCCGATGGTGCTGGTGCTGGCCCTGCTCCCCCTGGCCCGCTGGTTCGGGACCCGGGCGGGCCGGGAGCGCTAGGGCGTGTCTCCCTGTTCGGCGCCGTCGCGAGCGGTGTTTCCGGCCGATCTGGCAAGGCGGGGACGCGACGGCATGCTGGATCGCACGTCGAGCGGCCCCAACGCCGCCAGATCGAGTCGGAAACGCCGCGTAGCAGGCGGGGAACAGGGAGACGCGCCCCAGCGGTCAGCGCCGAGCGGTCGGCCGGCACACCCGGCACGTAGCCAGGTGCGCGTTGTCCTCGCCCACCGGGACGAGGTCGTCGCGGTGGGCGATCAGCGCGCAGTCGCGCCGGTGCATGGTGGTGCCGCCGCCGGCGGTGACCGGGATCGCGCCGACGTCGTGGCCCTGGTCGTCGGTGCGCGCCGACGTCGCGGTCACCTCGGCGAGCACGAGCAGCGTGTCGGCGAGCCGCTTGGACGACTCCCGGCCGTCGGCCGCGATCCGGGCGAGCCAGGCGCCGAAGTAGAGGAACCCGCCGACGAAGGTCAGGCCCAGGCCGAGCATGCCGCCGGAGACGACGTAGGACATCTGGTCCCACTGGTACGGCGTGTTGGCGGCGCCGTACCAGCCCAGGATGATCACCACGATCCCGAGCGGGAGCATGATCGCGCCCGCCCAGAACAGCACGACCTGGAGCAGGGCGTAGTGGTTGTCCTTGAGGGGCGCGATGCCGGAGCGGCCGGAGTCCCCGGCCCGGGGCAGGCTGCCGGCCCGGCTGCCCGACGGAGTGGCGGCTGTGGTCATGTCATGCCTTTCGGAGGTCGGGAAGGCCGCTGTCGAGGCCGTGGGGGCAGGAGGCGCCGATGCCGAGCGCGGCGGCGCCGAGCCGGCGGAACCAGGAGCCCGCGACCGCTGCGAGGGCGAAGGCGGCGACGAGGAGCATCCCCGGGATGGAGAACAGCTCGGGCAGCCCGGCGCTGGCGGGCGCGGCGTCGGCCAGCTGCTCGACCGGTCCCGTGCCGCCACCCGCCGGCACGGCGCCGACCGGGGACGGTCCGGCCGCCGAGGGTACGCCGACCCCGCCCGCCGCGGGTGCGGGCGCCGCCTCCTCGGCGGCCGCCGGCGGCGCGGCCTCCTCGCCGGGCTGCGGCGCGGAGACGTCCATGGGCGGGACGGTGTCGACCTCGGCCTTGGCGACCCCGAGCGTGATCACCACGCGCGGCGCCAGGTTGGAGAGGCCGGAGACGACGCCCTTGAGGGGGCCTGCCTGGGCGGGGATCAGCTCGGCCAGCACGTTGGCCGGGAGCGCCTTGAGCAGCGGCGAGAGGAGCAGCGTGTCGATGGTGATCCGCAGGCCCTGCGAGAGGCTGGTGCCGGCGTCGCCGTCGACGGTGCGGACCTGCTCGGGCACCTCGAGGGTCACGCCGAGCGCCTTGAGCGCGTCGAGCGGGAGCTTGTCGAGGCCGGGGATCGGCGTGGTCCTGCCCATCGCGATGGCGCCGTCCGGGCCGATGCCGAACTCCTGCCCGGCGATCGCCAGCGTGCCCCAGGCGGAGCGGCCGGTCGCCGTACCGGTGGTGCCGTCCGAGGTCGTCTTCGCGACGGCCTCCACACCGCCGAGCGTGATCAGCCCGCCGAGCAGCCGGATCTCGCCGAGGGTCGCGCGGGAGACGCCGACGACCTTGCCCTCCTTGGCCTCCATCCTGCTGGTGGACACGTAGCCGTCGACGTCGACGAGCGCGGCCAGCTCGGGCGGCAGGCCGGGCGCGGCGGCGCGGGTGGTCGGCGCGGTGGCGCCGAGGCCGCCGGTGAGCAGGCCGGTGACGCCGTTGAGCAGGTCGAGCAGCCCGCTCTTCCGAGAGCCGTCGCCGGTGGCGCCGTCCGGCCCCAGCACCGCGCCGTCCGGCGAGAAGCCGGTCTCGGCGGTCGCGACGCCCTCCCCGACGTCGTCGTCATGATCGCGCCCGGGATCGTGTCGTCCGTCTGGGTCGGCGTGTCGCCGGGATACTGCGAGTTGACCTGCATCGGGTACCCGCCGTCCGTCAGCGGGTTGGGCGGCAGCCCGAGCTGCTCGGCGAAGGTCTTCAGGCCCTCGCCGACCGGGTCGCCCGGCCAGAACAGGCTGGCCCGGCCGCGGGACTCGCCCGAGTCGGCCTTGACCTTGCTGTAGCCCATGTCGAACTCGACCTGCGCCTGCCCGGCGTCGACCGGGATCGGGATGCTCGGCTCGAAGATCTCGACCCGGATCGGCGCCGACCAGGCCTGCGTCGTGAAGCCGCCGTACGCCGCGGCGCCGCCGCCCCATCGCCGTCGTCGGCGGTCGCGGGCGGGACGCCGGGACCGGCGGCGAGGGCGGCGACGATGCCTCCCGCCACGAGGAGTCGGAACCTGTTCATGCTGCGCCTCCCAGGATGACGTCGGCCATGGTCTCGAGGATCTCGCCGGGCTCGCCGGTGGCCACGATGCGCCCGCCGCTCATCACGGCCGCGTAGTCCGCGACCCGCAGGGCGGTGCGGGCGAACTGCTCGATGCAGAGGATGGACACGCCGGACTCGGCGATCCGGGCGACGGTCTCGTAGAGCTCGTCGACGATGAGCGGCGCCAGCCCCATCGACAGCTCGTCGAGCAGCAGCAGGGCGGGGTCGGAGGCCAGCGCCCGCGACATGGCCAGCATCTGCTGCTCGCCGCCCGACATGGTGCCGGCGAGCTGGTGGCGCCGCTCGTGCAGGCGCGGGAAGTAGGTGTAGGCGGTGTCGAGGACGGCCGAGGCCGGCACGCCGGCGTACGACATCAGGACCAGGTTCTCCTCGACGGTCAGGTTCGGGAACACCGACCTGCCCTCGGGGATGGTGCACAGCCCGACTCTGGCCAGGTCGTCGGAGCGAGCGCCCTGCACGTGCACGCCGGCCAGGTGGATGTCGCCGGACGTGGCCTCCTTCTGGCCGCTGATCACCTTCACCAGCGTCGACTTGCCCGCGCCGTTGGGACCGAGCAGCGCCATCACCGCGCCGCGCGGCACGGAGAGGTCGACCCCGCGCAGCACCTCGATCCGGCCGTACGCCGCGTGCAGGTCGATGACATCGAGGATCGGGACGCTCACGGGAGCACCTCCTCGGCCACGGGCTCCAGCACGCTGGTGTCCCCCTCGTCCTCCGCGTAGCCGAGGTAGGCGCGCTGGACGCTCGGGTCGGTGCGGATGTCGGCCGGTGCGCCCGAGGCGATGATCTCGCCGAAGTCTAGGACGTGGATCTCGTGGCACACGCTCATCACCAGGTCCATGTCGTGCTCGACCATCAGGATCGAGCAGCCCTCCGCCGCGAGCTCGACGAGCAGCGCGCCGAAGGCGTCGGTCTCGGTCTCGTCGAGGCCCGAGGACGGCTCGTCGAGGAGCAGCAGCCGCGGGTCGCCGGCCAGGCAGCGGGCCAGCTCGAGCAGCCGTGCGGTGCCGGTGGGGATCGAGTCGGCCCGCTCGTCGGCGTACTCGGCGATGCCGACCCGGTCGAGCAGGACGTCGACGCCGAGCGCGCCCCGCCGGCTGCCGAGCCAGGCCAGCGGTCCGCCGTGGATCTCCTGCGCGACCCGGACGTTGTCGCGCACCGTCAGCGACCCGAAGGCCTCGAGCCGCTGGAAGGTGCGGCCGATGCCGTGCCGGGCGCGGCGGTGCACCGGCCAGCCGGTGACGTCGCGGTCGCGGTAGCGGACCCGGCCCTTGGTGGGCCGCTGCAGGCCGGTGATCACGTTGAAGCAGGTCGTCTTGCCCGCGCCGTTGGGCCCGATCAGCCCGGTGATCACGCCGCGGTCCGCGGTGAAGCTCGCCCGGTTGACGGCGGTCACCCCGCCGAACCGGACGACCACGTCGTCGACCTCGAGGAGCGCCATGTCAGCCCGCCTTCTCGATCGCCACCGGCTCCGCGGCGCCCGGCACTTCCACCAGCGGTACGTCGACCGAGCCGTCCGCGCCGTCGGCCGTCCCACCGCGGGGCAGCAGCCCCTGCAGCCGCCCCTCCAGCCCGGGCGCGAGCCGCGAGCGCAGCCAGCGGCCCACCCGGAACAGGTGGTTCGCGAGGCCGTTGGGGTCGCGGCCGAGCAGCACCGCGCCGAAGCCGATGACGGCGAACAGCAGGCCGGCCATGCCCGGCTGGGAGGCCTGGAGCTCCGGCAGCAGCATCAGCGCGACGCCGCCGAGCAGCGCACCGGTCACCGAGGTGGCGCCGAAGACGACGGCGAGCAGCAGCACGAGCAGCGACTGGAAGTAGAGGAAGTCCGCGGCGCCGACCGTCCCGCGCAGGCCGGCGAACAGCCCGCCCGCGAGTCCGGCGATGCCCGCCGACAGCGCGAACAGGCCGACCCGGAACCAGCGCAGGTCCAGGCCGAGGGTGCCGCAGGCCGAGGGGCTGTCCCGCATCGCGATGAGCAGCCGGCCGAGCGCACCGCGCCGCAGCACGAGCACGCCCAGCGCGAGCAGCACGAAGGCGAGCACCATGAACCACACGTACGACGTGTCGGATCCGATCCGCAGGCCGAGGATCGAGAGCCGCTCGGCGGCCAGGGTGCCGTTGAACTGGAACGCGAAGTCGGCGTTGAAGACCACCTTGTCCATGAGGACGGCGAAGGCCATCGTCGAGAGCGCGAGGTAGAGGCCGGTCAGCCGCAGCACCGGCAGCGCGACGAGGGCGCCGACCCCGGCGGCGATCAGGGCCGAGAGGAGGAGCCCGATCAGGTTCGGCTCGTCGAGCTTGGCGTAGGCGAGCGCACCGACGCCGGCGAAGGTGAACTGGGCGAGGGAGACGTGCCCGCCGTACCCGGTCAGCAGGACCAGCGAGAGCATCACGATCGCGTAGGTCGCCGCGACGCCGATGAGCAGCACCTGGTTGGGCGCCACGAGGTTGACCAGGAGCAGCGCCACCACGAGGAGTCCGGCGCCGGAGCCGAGCGAGAGCCGCAGGGTCGGGACCGGCGCGGTGACGATGCCCTTGACCTGGCCGATCCGCAGCTGCGCCTGCGGCATCAGCACGACGATCGCGAACAGGAAGAGCGCGGGGATCACCGGGCGGAAGGAGGCCAGGAAGCCGTCGGTGGGCAGGTACCCGACCGCCCACGACTCCAGGACGCCCAGGATCATGGCCCCGGCGAAGGTCATGGGGAGGCTCTTGAGCCGGCCGAGCATCGCGGCGGCGTACGCGTTGATCACCAGCAGGGTGAGTGCGTAGTAGTCGAGCAGCACGACGGGCGTCAGCAGGATGCCGCCGAGCGCGGCCAGCGACATGCCGATCGCCCAGGACAGGGCGGCCACGCGGTCGGGCTTGCCGCCGAACAGCTTGAGCAGCTCGGGGTTGTCGACCGAGGCCCGCATCGCCGTGCCGATCCGGGTCCGGCTGAGCAGGAGGTAGAGCCCGAAGGCCACGAGGATCGCGCAGACGAGGGTGACCAGCTGGTGGGCGGTGACGAAGGTGTCGCCGAGCTGCCAGCCGGTGCCGGACCAGAACGGGAGCAGCACCCGGGGCTCCGGTGGCCAGATCTGCTGGGCCAGGCCGATCAGCCCGACGAGGAGGCCGACGGTGACGACGAGGGCGACGGAGACGGGTCCCTCGCCGAGACCGCGGGTGACGAAGCGCTGGATGAACCAGCCGATCGCCGGCGCCACGACGCCGAGCACCAGGACCAGCGACAACACGGTCGGCAGCCCCTGGCGCTGGGTGAAGTCCCAGAACACGAAGGACAGGAACATGCCGAACGCGCCGTGGGCGATGTTGAACACCCGCGTGGTGGTGTAGGTCAGCACCAGGCCGCTGGCCATGATGGCGTACGCCGCGCCTGTGAACAGGCCCAGCAGCGTGTAGGCGAAGAGGGACGACATGGCTCAGCCTCCGATCCCGGAGTCGACGACGCTGCCGCACAGGTAGCCGCCGGACGACACCTGCTGCCACTTGCCGCCGCTGAACTGGATCATCTTCAGGCAGGGCGGGGTCGCACCCGTCGCGATGTTCATCGCGGTGTGGGCGCCGTTGCCGGTCCAGGCGGTGGTCGCCCGGACCGCGTCGACCAGCGAGGCGCGGGTCAGCTTGCCGCCGAGCGCGATCGCCTTCTCCACGAACAGCCGTGCGGCGGACCAGGCGAACAGTCCGTAGTAGTTGGGGATGGCGCCCGGCTTCACCTGCTGCAGCCAGGACAGGTAGAGCTGGACCTCGGCGTTGCCCTTGTTCTCGAACAGGTCGTTGGGCGAGAAGACGTAGGCGCCCTCGGCGACGGCGCCCGCCTGGTCGACGTACCGCTTGTCGTAGATGGTGGGGTCCTGGAGGTAGAAGTCCGGCTTGAAGCCCTGCTGCTGCATGGCCTGCTGCAGCTTCACGGTGTTCTGGTAGGGCCCGTAGTAGACGACCGCCCGGACGCCCTTGTCCTTCATCTGCTGGACGTACGGCGCGAAGTTGAACTCGGCGACGTCGATGCCCTGGACGTACGTCGCCGACCAGCCGGCGGCCTTCTCGTAGCCGGCGGCCAGGCTCTTGGCGTTGACCGGTGCCGCGCCGGCGTTGATGTAGAGGAAGGCGGCGTTCTTCACGGCCTCGGGGAACTTCGCGGCCAGCCACTTCGCGGCCGGGTCGGAGATCAGGTTGGTGCGGATGGAGTAGGCCCCGACGCACGACTTGCAGGCCTGTCGCTCCGGGTTGACGATCGTGGAGCGGAGGTCGGGCAGGCCGCACGAGCCGGCGGTGGCCGCGCCGCCGGAGTCGAAGGCCGACATCGAGCCGACCGCGGCGAACGCGTCGGCGCACGCCTTGACGTAGGCCTGCTGGTCGGCGCCGGCGTCGGCGCGGCTGTCGAGGTTGAGCAGCGCGAGCTTGCGCCCGCAGAGGGTGTTCTGGGAGTTGAAGTACTCGACATAGGCGCGGGTCGCCTGCTGGGCGGACTCGAAGATGCCGGGCACCGGGCCGGAGATGTCGGAGACGTTGGCGAGGGTGATCGTGCTGTCGGTGATGCCGGTCTGGTTCTTGAAGCCCTCGCAGGACGCGGCCTTCGCGCCGCCGGTGGGCGAGCCCTTGCCCTTGGCCTTCGCTCCACCTCCCGTCCCTCCGCCGGCGTCGCCGCCACCCTCCGGCGTACCGGCGTCCCCACCGGTACCGGCCGCGGGCGCCTCTCCCGCGGCCGGTACGTCGCCCGCGGGTGCCTCACCCGCAGGCGGTCCGGTGTCGCCGCCGGTCTCGGCGTCGACCCCCGTCGTGGCGCCCTGGCCGGTGGTCCGCGCCACCATCGCCGGGTCGAGCTGGGACCCGCAGGCGGTGAGCGCGACCAGGGCGAGGCCGGCTCCTGCGGTACGACGCCAGCGGGTGCGCACTCCTCAGCCCCCACTCCCGAGTTGACGACGTTGCCGCACAGCCAGCTCCCGGGCGAGACCTGCTGCCAGCGGCCGCCCTTGTACTGGATGATCTTCTGGCACGGCGGCGTCTCCGCGGTGCCCACCCGCATCGCCGTGTGGGCGCCGTTGCCGGTCCAGTCGTCGACCTTGCGCATCGCCGCGACCAGCGACTCCCGGGTGAGCTTCCCGCCGAGCGCCAGGGACTGCTCGACGAAGAGACGGGTCGCCGACCACGCGAAGAGGCCGTAGAAGTTCGGCACCGCGCCCGGCTTCACCTGCTGCAGCCAGGAGAGGTACAGCTGGATCTCGGGGTTGCTCTTGTTCTCGAACAGGTCCGTGGTCGAGTACACGTAGGTGCCCTCGGCGAGCGCCCCGGCCTGCTGGACGTAGCGCTGGTCGTAGACGGTCGGGTCCTGCATGAAGACGTCGGGCTTGTAGCCCTGCTGCTGCATGGCCTGCTGCAGCTTGACGGTGTTCTGGTAGGGCCCGGTGTAGACCACCATCTTGATGCCCTTGTCCTTGAGCTGCTGGACGTAGGGCGCGAAGTTGAACTCCGCGACGTCGATGCCCTGGAGGTAGTTGATGGTCCAGCCCATCTTCCCCCACGCCGCGGCCTGGCTCTTGGCGTTGACCACCGCGGCGCCGGCGTTGATGTAGAGGACCCCGACGTTCTTGGTGGCCTCGGGGTACTGCGCGGCGAGCCACTTCGGGCCGGAGTCGGCGATCAGGTTGGGGCGGATGGAGTAGATGCCGAAGCAGGTCGAGCAGGCCGCCCGCTCGGGCGTGGTGGTCGTGGTCCGGATGTCCGGCAGGCCGCAGCCCTGGGCCGCCGCCGCGCCGCCGGAGTCGAAGGCGCCCATCGACCCGACGGCCGCGAACGCGCCGGCGCACGCCTTCGTGTAGGCCTGCTGGTCCGCGCCGGCGTCGGCGCGACTGTCGAGGTTGAGCAGCGCGAGCTTGCGCCCGCAGAGGGTGTTCTGGGAGTTGAAGTACGCCACATAGGCGCGGGCCGCCTGCTGCGACGCCTCGAAGATGCCGGGCACCGGTCCCGACAGGTCCGCCACGTTGGCCAGGGTGATCGTGCTGTCCGTGATGCCGGTCTGGTTCTTGAACCCCTCGCAGGACGCCGCCTTGACGCCGCCGGTCGGCGAGCCCTTGCCCTTCGCCTTGCCGCCGGAGCCGCCGCCCGCCGTACCAGAACTGTCGGCGCCGGCCGCGGGGTCCGCGGCGCCGGCGTCCCCGGGCGCCGCCACGTCGCCCCCGGCGACCTCGCCGTCGCCGCCCGCCACGCTCTCGTCGGAGCCGGACACCGGGTCGGCGACCGCGCCGGGCTGCTGCCCGGAGCCGTCCCCACCGGCCTGCCCGTTGACCCGGGCGACCGTCGCGGGGTCGAGCTGGGAGCCGCACGCCGAGAGGGCGAGCACCACGGCGGCGACGCCGGCCAGACGTCGCACGCGAGAGTTTCGGGGCATGCGGACCTCTCGATGGGACAGCGCAACAGGTCGCCGGCCGCGGACGACCGGTGCTGGACCAACGAGCGCCTGTGACTCAGGTCACGGCCGAAATGGAACTTGTTCCAGTTTTGTGCCCGGGGGAACCTGTCGGCCCGCTGAGCCGTCCCAGGCATCATGAGCACCATGCGCCTGCCTGCCGCCGCCCTGACCGCCGCCCTGACCTCAGCCCTGCTGCTGACGGCGACCGCGTGCACCAAGGAGTCGGACCGCGCCGCGGACCGGACGACCGCCTCCGCGAGCCCGAGCGGCACGCCGACGGGGTCGGGCACGCCGAGCGCCGGCAGTGCGTCGTACCCGGCGTTCGCGCCGCAGGACTACACCTACGAGCTCGAGGTGCTCTGCTTCTGCCCCCAGACCGGGCCGGTGGAGGTGACCGTGCGCGACGGCGAGGTCGCGAACGCCGTCGCCCTCGACGACACGGTGCCCGGCGGCGCGGTGCCGGAGTTCGCGCAGCTCACCATCCAGGACGTCATCGAGATGGCCAACGACCCCGACGTCGACAAGGCGAGCGTCGAGTGGCCCGCGGGCCAGGACCACCCCGACTCGGTCATGCTCGACCGGATCGCGCAGGCCGTCGACGACGAGGTGACCTACACGATCAAGAACGTGCGGATCAGCGCGGGATGAGCGCCCAGCAGTCGAGGTCGAGCAGCACGCCGGAGGCGTACTTGCCGTCCTCGCCGCGCAGGGTCATCGACTCGTCCCGGCCCTTGGTGGCGACCAGCCGCAGCCGGAGCGCGCCGACGCCGGGGGCGGCCGTCTCGGCCTTGTCGAGGACCTCCGACCAGGCGTAGACGGTGTCGCCGGCGAACGCCGGGGCGGTGTGGGCGCCGGCGTTGATGGCCGCGATCAGCTGGGCGTTGGCGAGCCCGTTGAAGGACAGCGCGCGGGCCATCGAGATGATGTGGCCGCCGTACACCAGGTTGCGGCCGTCGGGCCGCGCCTCGGTGTTGAAGTGCACCTTCGCGGTGTTCTGCCACAGCCGGGTGGCCTGCTGGTGCTCGGACTCGGTCAGCGTCACGCCGTCGACGTGGTCGATCCGCTCCCCCACGACGTAGTCGTCGAGGCGGTGCGGCTCGCCGGCCGCCCCGAAGTCGTACGACGTGAAGTCGAGGCCCGCGGGCACGACCAGGTCCGCGGCGGCCACGGCCGGCGCGAGCTCGGGGACGACGGCCTCGGGGGCCGGCGCATCGGTGTCGCGCTTGTGGACCATCACCCAGCGCGCCCAGTCCAGCGCGATCTCGCCGCGCTGGTCGGTGGCGGTGGAGCGGACGTAGACGACCCCGCTCCTCCCGTTGGAGTTCTGCTTGAGGCCGATCACCTCCGACGTGGTGCTCAGCGTGTCGCCGGGCACCACCGGGCGGTGGAACCGGCACTCGGCGTACCCGAGGTTGGCGACCGCGTTGAGCGAGACGTCGGGGACGGTCTTGCCGAAAGCGATGTGGAAGGCGATCAGGTCCTCGACCGGGTGGGGGTCGAGGCCAACCGAGGCGGCGAACTCGGCGGAGGACGGCACCGCGAACCGGGTCGGGTAGAGCGAGCCGTAGACGGCCCGGTCGCCCTCGGTCACCGTGCGCGGCGTGGCGTGCCGGATGACCTGGCCGACCTCGAAGTCCTCGAAGAAGTTGCCGGGGTTGGTCTTGGATCCCCCTGTCGCGCCGCTCACTTGAGCTTGTACTCCTTGAGCAGCTGGCGGCCGATGATCATCTTCTGGATGTCGGAGGTGCCCTCGCCGATGAGCATGAACTTGACCTCACGCATGAGGCGCTCGATCTCGTACTCCTTGGAGTAGCCGTAGCCGCCGTGGATCCGGAAGGAGTCCTCGACGACCTCGTTGGCGTACTCGCTGGCGATCATCTTGGCCATGCCGGCCTCGACGTCCATCCGCTTCCCGGTGTCCTTCAGCCGCGCGGCGCGGACCATCATGCTGTGCGCGGTCTCGACCTTGGTCGCCATCTCCGCGATCCGGAACAGCACCGCCTGGTGCTCGGCGATCACCTTCCCGAACGTCTTGCGCTGCTGGGCGTAGGCCACCCCGAGCTCGAAGCCCCGCCACGCCAGGCCGCACGCACGCGCGGCGACGTTGACCCGGCCGACCTCGACGCCGTCCATCATCTGGAAGAAGCCCTTGCCCGGCTCCCCGCCGAGGACCTGCTCCGCGGCGATCTGGTGGTTCTCGAGGATGAGCTCGGTCGTCTCGACGCCCTTGTAGCCCATCTTGTCGATCTTGCCCGGCACGGTGACGCCCTGCGCGGTCTCCCCGAACCCGGCCTCCTTCTCCACCAGGAAGGTCGTCATGTTCTTGTAGACGCTCTCGGCGCCCTCGTCGGTCTTGACCAGCAGCGCGACCAGGGTCGAGGTGGCGCCGTTGGTCAGCCACATCTTCTGCCCGGTGATCGAGTACGACCCGTCGTCCTGCTTCGTGGCCTTGGTCGAGACCGCGGAGACGTCGGAGCCGAGGCCGGGCTCGGACATCGAGAACGCGCCCCGCACCTCACCGGTCGCCATCCGCGGGAGGTACTTCTGCTTCTGTTCCTCGGTGCCGTGCTGCATCAGCAGGTAGGCCACGATGAAGTGGGTGTTGATGACGCCCGAGACGCTCATCCAGCCCCGGGCGATCTCCTCGACCACCAGCGCGTAGGTCAGCAGCGACTCCCCCAGGCCGCCGTACTCCTCGGGGATGGTCAGGCCGAAGACACCGAGCTCCTTGAGACCGTCGACGATCTCCTGCGGGTACTCGTCCGCGTGCTCGAGCTCCTGGGCCACCGGGATGATCTGCTCGTCCACGAAGACCCGCACGGCCTTCAGGATCTCGGTCTGGTCCTCGGTGAGGCCCTCGGTCTGACAAAGCCGGGTCATCGGTTCTCCCCTTCGCAACTGGCACGGCGCTCGTGCTGCCGCACGGCACTGTACCCGCGAGTAGACACCCCGGGTCCCCTCGAACGAGTGCCGAGACCCGGGACGTGAGGCAGGTCACGCGGCCGCCCGGACAGCCCGTCGAGAGCGCCGGTCAGATCGTCCGGCCGACCGCCGCGAAGTAGCGGATGAACATCTCGTCGTAGCCGAACTGGTCGGAGCGGATCTGCGCGGCGGAGCCCGACTTCTTCTGCTGCTTGGGCACCCAGGCACGGTTGTAGTCGATCCGGACCGCGCGGGTGCCGCCGGACATGCTGGCCAGCACGAGCGAGCGCGGCAGGCCGGTGCGGGCCCAGTTCGACTTCCGCTTGGCCCACGACTTGTGCTTCTTCTTGGTGCCGAGCAGCTTCGCGAGCTTGCGGTCCAGCGGGGTCGCCTTGCCGTGCCCGGTGATGATCTGGACCTCGACGCCGCGGGCGCGGGCCTTCACGATCGCCTTGTAGATGCCGTTGCCGGAGAGCTTCTTGGTCGCGAGGTGGAGGGCCGAGCCCGGCGGCGCCTGCTTGATCGCCTGCTTGACCAGCCGCATCGTGGCCTTCTTGTCGCTCTTGTTCGAGACCCAGCCGGGCGCGAAGGCCCCGGCCCGCGGGCCGACATTGCCCAGGTCGACGGCGAGCAGGTGGTGGTCGGAGTGCAGCGGGACCGTGGTCAGGTTCGTCACCGGCAGCAGCGGGTCGCCCTGGTAGAGGTAGGCGTGGTCGATGACCGCGCCGCTGTCGTGGGTGCCCGGGGCGACGCCGAACAGGTCGAAGACGTTGACCAGGCCCAGCGCGGCGATCTCGTTGCGCGGGTACGCCGCGGTGCGGAAGTTCACGTTGACGTCGCCGGCCATCAGCACCGGGCCGCTCGCCGACAGGGTCTGCGCGAGGCCCGCCAGGCGCTGGTACGACGGCAGCGTGAGGCCCTGGGTGTACTTGGACGCCGGCGCGAAGTGCACCGCGACGACGGAGACCACGCGACCCTCGGGGTTGCGCACGGTCACCCAGTTGGCGTACCGGACGCCCCAGTGCACCTTCTGGTTCTTCGTCTTCCCCCAGACGTCGGTGATGTTGTAGGTGCCGGCGGCGATCTTCGTCCACCGCGAGGTGTCCCAGACGACCGCGGTCGCGCCGGTGTAGGTGCCGGGCGTGCGCTGGATGGCGTAGCCCGGAGGGGCCAGCAGCGCGTCGGGACGGCTGGAGACCTCGTTGAACGTGATGAAGTCGGGGACCTGCGCGAAGACCTGGCCGAGGTCGGCCGCCGTCTTGCCGGCCGCCATCCCGGACTTGATGTTCGCCTGCACCAGGCGGATGCCGCTGGCGCCGCCCGGGTCCGAGGCCGCCGCGGTGTTCTCCAGCTCGCTGCGCCCGCCCCCGGTGCTCGCCGCCGCGAGGACCAGGAGGGTCGCGAGGACCGCGAGCGCGGTGACCGTCGCCGGTAGGGCACGGAGCCATCGAAGCGAGCTCAGCCTGCGCATGGGACCTCCCGAATCACGGCGCCCACATGCGCCGAGCGAACAATTTCCTCAGGAATCACATCAGTAACAACTTCACCAATGCAATACAGGGCGAATAACTACAAGAATGTAATTAGGAGAATGACAACGATGTCATTCGTCCGGGAATACACGGGTCCCGTGATATCGGGCAGCGTCGGAATTCCTGGGACCCTTCGGCAGGTCCTGGGCCAACCTGAGCTTGGATGGTGAGCGATCAGCGCCTGCGGAGGGCGCCGAGCAGGCCGCGCTTCGCCGGGGCCGGAGCGGCGGCGACCCGGAGGTCGCGGACGTCGCCGAGCATCGTCGCGAGCAGGTCGGTGGCGGCGGCGGCCACCTCCGCCTCGGTGACCGTGTCGGGAGTACGCCGCGGCGGCAGCTCGGCGGGGATCTCCAGCCGGGCCAGGTCGCCGACGACGTCGACCGGATGGCTGCGCAGGTAGTCGAGCGCCGCCTCGTTGCGGCGGCGGCACTCCTCGATCCGCTCGGCCTGCGGCCAGAACTTCTCCCCCCGCCGCGGCACCAGCCGCTCGTCGGCGAGGAAGGTGCGGATGAACATGCCGCGGTCCCGCGCGGCGCCCAGCGACCGGCGCGCTACGAGGCGCTCGTTGACGCGGCGCAGCACCTCGGCCTCGACCACGCCCATCGACTCGTTCGGGAAGGACTGGCTCAGGTCGTAGGCGTCCGCGCGCAGGCCGAGCAGGCCCGCGAACCGGTGCCAGATCTCGTCGCGGGCGGCGGAGGTGTCGAGCGGGAGGACGTGGATGCGCTCGTGCGGGACCGCCGCCGACCAGCGCTGGAGGACCAGGTGCAGGTCGAGGGTGCGCCAGTTCCACACGTCGCGGGGGTCGTCGGAGACCTCACGGGAGTAGTCGGCCATCGGCGTCGTGCCGCGGTTCTTCAGGCTCTCCTGCCAGCTGGCCGTGAACAGCCCCAGCAGGTCGCGGGCGGTGACCACGACGTGCACCTCGGCCGGGGCGAGCTGCTCGGCCATCCGGGCCGCCTGCTCCGCGCTCGCCGCGGCGAAGAACTCGTGGGTGATCAGCGCGTCGCCGTCGTACGCCGCGATCTCGGCGCGCAGGCGCTCCCACGCGGTCCGGTGCTCCTCGGTCGCCTTCGGGAGACGCGGGTCCTCGCGCACGATGCGGCTGCTCCACAGGTGGTCGAAGCGACCCAACCCGGGCAGCAGCACGCCGTCCTCCCGCAGCCGGTCCCGCGAGGCCCAGACGATGGTCTGGAGGTAGGTCGTGGCCGTCTTGGGCAGCCCGATGTGGACGAAGACGCGGCGAGACACCACGAGATCTCCCTACAGGCTCTTCTCGAACGCCTCGATCGCCTCGGCGATCCGGGCCTCGTCCTGCTGGGCGACGGGGATCAGCAGCTCCTGGACGACGTCGACCAGCTCGGCCACGCGCACGTAGTGGCGCTGCAGCTCGGCCACCTCGGTCTCGAGCGCCTCGATCCGCAGCCGCTGGGCGCGGACGGTCGCGAACAGGTTCCAGCGATTCTGCGTCATCGGGTCATCTCTTCTCTCACCATCTTCACCACCGGGCGACCACGACGGCGCGTCCGGCGCGACCCGCGGGCCGGGCTCGACGTCCGCCGACACGACCGAGCCCCCGAACCGTCCGATCGCCGCCAGGACCCCGTCGAGGGCAACAGGATACAAACCCTCGCCGGCCTCGCCCTCGCCCGTCGCGAACTCGGCGTGCAGCCGCCCGCCGCCGCGCAGGGTCATCGCGGCGAACCGCAGCAGTCCCTCGCGGCCGAGCTCGGTGGTCGCGTCGAGGACGTGCCGCGCCAGCATGGCGCGCGGTCCCTCCTGGCGCGCGATCCGGGCGCCCTCGGCGAGGACGGAGCGGAGCTGGGTGAGGCTGAGCATCCGTACGTCGAGGGGGGCGCCCTCGCGCCCGGCGACCCGCTCGGCCTTGCGCAGGGTCTGCGGCACGTAGTCGTAGGCCGTCGTGCGGAAGCCCGCGCGCGCGAGGTGGAGCGCGTCGCTCCCCCGCCCGGCGCCGACGTCGAGGACGTGGGTGCCCACGGCGGTGTCGGCCGCGAGCCGCCCGGCCAGGTCGGAGGCGGGGGCGTCGACGTCGGCCTTGCGGTGGGCCTGGTTGCGCTGCCAGTCGCGCCGGAACGGGGAGAGGCCGCGGAACCAGCTGTCGAGCCGGGCCTTGGTGCGGGCCGACGTCTCGAACTTGAAGGCGGGGTCCGGGACCCGCCAGTGCGGGCCGTACATCGCCTCGAGCAGCCGCTCGGGCTCGGCGGGCGCCGGGAACTCGTGGCCGGCGAGGGTGACCGTGGACAGCGGGAAGATCCACTCCTCGCGGAAGTCCACGCCGACCTCGCCCATCAGGTAGAGCCGGCCGTCGCCGGCGAAGAAGCCGCCGAACAGGTCGAGCCCGCGCACCGAGCCGTCGCTCTCCTCGACGTCGATCCGGAACGCGCCGCCGCTGTAGCGGAAGGTCGCCATGCCCCGGACGGCCAGCGCGCGCTGCAGCCGGAAGGACTCGCGCACGACCTCGGCGGGCGAGACGTGCCGCGAGACGTAGCCGAGGTCGGCGTCGGAGTCGTGGCCCAGGAAGTCCTGCTCGCGGACCGCGCCGAGCAGGGTGCCGTACGCCGGGAAGGCGGCGATCCCCTCCTCCTCGAGGACCGCGATCACCCGGTGCATCGCCTCCAGCAGCGGCTCGAGCTGGTCACCGCTGCGCACGGAGAACTCGGGGTGGAAGCGGCCCGACTTGTCCAGGGCGATCGGCAGCCCCTGCTTGTTGACGAACGCGATCCGTTCGTCGCCGTCGCCGAAGGACATCTCCTCGTCGTAGAGCACGGTGCCGGCGACGTGGTCGCGCACGCTCAGCCGGGTGACCCCGTGAAGGAAGCGGAGCATCCGCTCGGGCCAGGCGATCCGGCGCTCGGCCTCCGCGCCCTCGGTCGTGTCGCTCTCGATGGTGTCGCGCAGGGACCAGAAGGACCAGATCCGGCGGCCGTCGAAGAGCACGTCCAGCGCCCGGTCCTCGTCCTCGACGGCGAGCAGCAGTCCGTCGTCGTCGACGGCGGTGACGGTCAGGTCGGCCATGTCACACCAGGTCGCGGAGCTCGTCGGGGATCCGGACGTACGGCGGCCGCGCCAGCGCGAGGTGCTGGCCGGCGCCGGTGGCCCGCCACAGGTCGCCCTCGTTCTGCACGATCGCCGCGATCTTCTTCGGTCCCGGCCGGAACCGGCCGAGCTCCCCCTGCTCCTCGGCGGTGGCGATCTGGGCGGCGGCCGTGCGCAGCGCCTCCACGATCTCGTCGGTCGGGCGGCTCCAGCCGGACTTCACCGCGCGGCCCTCGACGACGGCGGCCTGGTGGCGCTGCTCGGCGAGCAGCCGGAGCTGGTCGACGTCGGCGAACTTGAGGTGGAACATGAACAGCTCGGGGTCGGGCTCGAACGGGTGCCGGATGCCGTGGGAGGCGTGGGCCCAGTCGGCGTCCACCCACTTCAGCGCCGGCTTGCACATCAGCGGGGTGAACCGGGCGAACTCCCGCTGCCGCAGCAGCGAGGGGGCGGCGAAGTCGAGCGGAGGCTCGACGTCCACGCGGTGGATCACGTTGTAGCCCAGGACGCCGGCGACGGCGCTGCCCTGACGGGCGGCCGCGAAGTGGCGCAGCGAGTCGTGCTTCGCGGGGTCGGCGACCACGAACTCGTCGGCGTCGGCGAGCAGCACGGCGTCGTACGCGAAGAGCAGGGACGTGGCCAGGCCGCTGAGGATGCCCATCCGGGACGGCTCGAAGGTGTACTTGTCGAGGTAGGGCAGGCGCAGCACCGTGCACGGGAGGTCGTCGGTCGAGCCGTCGACGCTGTGGTCGTCGACCACGAAGACGTCGTCGGCGCGGAGCTGGCGCTGGTAGTGCTCGACCCAGCGCCGCAGCACCGGGCCGCTGTCGCGAGTCATGGTGATGGCGGCGACGCGCGGCAGCCCGTCGCTCGACGGCCGGTCCGTCGCGGCCGGGCCGGGACCCGGCGCCGGCGCGTCCTCGCGGCGACCACGCCACCTCATCGCTGCTCCCCCTCCGTGAGGCCCCGGGACCTGCTCCAGCGGGACAGGGCGATCTCGAGGGCGTCGACCGCGGCCCGCAGCACGTCCTCGGCAGGAACGTCCGCGGGCTGGAGGCCGGGCACCGGGACCGGGCGGAGCTCGTCGAGGTCGCCGACGACGCGATGCCGGGCCTTGCGCAGGCGGGTCACCTGCTCCTCGCCCTTGGCGCGGACCCACGGGTCGTCGTACCCGAGCCGCTGGCCGCCGCCCTCGCGCAGGGAGAGCCCGCGCTTGGCCACCTGGTGCTTGACCAGCCGGTCGTAGAACGGCGGCAGGTCGCCCTTGCCGTCGGGGCGGAAGCGCCGGTTGAGCTCGAGCAGCAGGAGGGCGCTGGGCAGGTCGATGCTGGGGTTGCTGCGGACGTCGAGGCCGACCGCGTCGGGGTCGGTCCCGAGCACCTCGGCGAACCGGCGCCACAGCAGGTCGCCCGGCGCGCCCGGCGGCGGGACGGTGACCAGGCTGAGCGCGCCCTTGTCGAGCGCCTTGGCCCAGCGGGACGCGATCGTCGGCACGTCCTGGTGGCGCCAGAACCGGGCGGTGGACTCGGTGCCGTCCTTGCGGGTGCCGAGCGCGGCGACATAGTCCTCCCAGCCGGTCACCCCGCCGTTCTGCATCGACTCCAGCCACATCGCGGGCACATTGCGCCCGAGATCGCGGCAGGTCAGCACGGCCTCGACCCGGCTCTCCGGGAACGTCTTGCGGATCCGCTGGATCTGCCGCTCGTCACGGGGCGCGAGGTACTCCATCGACACGACGGCGGTGCCGGGCCAGGCCCGGATCTCGTCGACGAGCTGCTGCCAGTAGCCGGCGGGCGGCATCGGCGGCTGGCCGGGACCGCCGTACGCGATCAGCTCGCGCACCGCCCGGACCTGGCGGCGCCACCGGCGGCCGGGGAAGAGCACCCCCCGCTCGGCCAGCTCCGCCTTGTTCTCCCCGAGCACGTTCTGGAGGAAGCTGGTCCCCGACTTCATGGTGCCGATGTGCAGCACCACTCGCTGCGCCATGGGTCGTCCTCTCCGATGTCTCAGGTCCCCTTGCTCACGGGCGCCCGAAGCCCGGGCCGCTGCATTCTCTCAGCAGCGACCCGGGCCCGGGATGCGTCTCGTCAGTTCAACTCGGCTTCGAGCTCGTGGAAGGGGTAGTCCTTCGGGCTGAGATACTCGCTGCCGGGCTTGATCCGGACCTTCGGGTCCGGGTCCGCGGAGTTGACGTAGTTGGCCAGCGTCCGCGGCGCCTGCCGGTAGATGACGTCGACCCAGTCGGCGTACTTGGCCGCCATCGCCGCGTCGTCGTAGAAGATGATGTTCTGCTCGTCGGAGTGCCAGCCCAGCTGGGTCCAGTTCTCGCTGCTGGACAGCACGACGTTGCCGTCGCTGCGGCCGTCGACATTGCCCTGGACGGCGAGGCCCTTGAGGTGGACGTAGCGGTCCTTGAACTTGTTGGCCGTCGCACCGGTGATGTAGACCATCTGCTTCGCCGGCAGGCCGGCGAGGATGCTGCGGATCTTCCCGGACATCATCATGAACACCAGCCGGACGTCGCAGCCCTGGTTGTGCAGCTCGCGGACCTTGCGGGCGATCCGGGCGCCCCGCTCGTCGCCCCACACCGCGTTGGCGATGCGGACCTTCGTGCGTCCGTTGGCGGTGTTGGTGGCGCCGGAGCACTTCACCTCGTTGAGCACCTTCAGCGCCGGGTCGACCTTGTCGCGGTGCGGGGCGAAGATGGAGGTGATGTTGCCGACGGTGAACCGCAGCGGCGGGAAGTTCTTGTCCTTCGTGGACTGCTTCCACATCTGCATCCAGCCCTCGTAGACCGCCTGGTCCTCGGTGACCGTGGTCCAGTCGTTGAACTGGTTGTACGCCGCGGCGCCGGTGAAGTTGCCGGAGCCCTGCATCACGATCCAGTTCGTCGCGCCCGAGCGGCTGACCAGCATCAGCTTGGAGTGCATCGCGCCGCCCTTGCCGCGGCAGGTGGAGACGCAGGTGCGGATCCAGCTGCGCAGCTCCTTGGGCCGGTCGGCGTTGCCCTTCTTGAGCGCGTTGCGCAGCACGGGGTACGAGCGGCCGGGGCCCTGCCCCGGGCGAGCCCGCGGGCCATGATGATCTGCACCGAGACGCCGCGCTTGTGGGCGGCGATGAACACCTTGTTGTAGATGGGCGAGTCGAAGTTCCAGGTCATCAGCCGGATCGTCTGGCCGGCCTCGACGTTCTTGACCGTCTTGATGATCTTGCGCTGGATCTTGGTGCGCTTCTTCTTCTTGAACGGGTGGTTGAACACGATCCCGGGCTTCACCACGAACGCCGGGTTCGGCTTGCGCTTCGTCGCGGCCTCGGCCGCCGACGTGGTCGACACCGCCGCCGGCGCGGCCACCGCAGCGGCCTCCGCGCGGCTCACGCTCCCCTGGCCGGCGACCAGCAGCCCCGCCGCGAGCAGCAGCGCGACGAGCGCCGCCATTCCTCTGGTCCGGCCGACCGTCGACGAGGTCCCCCACACATTCGCCACGTCCCTGACTCCCTACCCACTCCACCCGAAAACCGATCGGGCTCCGAACGGAGCACCCCTCGCGGGTGCAGGCGGCTCTCGACCCTTTGACGCGGGAACTATACCCACCAGGAGGCGCCGAAACCCGCCTCCCGCGCCCCACCCGCGCGGCCGGCCGGTCAGTCGCTCTTGGCCTCGCCCTTGGCCTTGCCGTCGCCGCTGCACTTCTCGGTCTTGATCCCGCCGAGCTCGTAGCGGGCCCGGACGGCGAGGTGGTCGGACCCCCCGTCGGGAAGCACGTCGGCGCTGAGCGCCTTCAGCTCCGGACCGCCGTACAGCAGGTAGTCGATGCGCCCGCGCGGCCGGTTCGCGGGGTGGGTGGCGCCGCCGCCCCGGCCGGCCACGACGAAGCTGTCGGTGAGCCGCGAGGTGAGGATCCGGGCAGGCCCGGCGCCGGGCCAGGCGTTCATGTCGCCGCCGAGGATCTTGGGCCGCGGGTCGGCCGCCAGCATGCTGGAGATCCGGCTGGCCTGGGCCGTGCGGATGTTGTTGGACGTGTTGTCGAGGTGGGTGCTGTAGATGCTGACCTCGACGCCCTCGACGTCGATCACGACGTGCAGCAGCCCTCGCGGCTGCGCCTTGCCGCTGTTGGGCAGCGGCGTGTTGACCGAGGAGACGATCGGGTACTTCGACACGACGGCGGTGCCGTAGAGGCCGTCGCCGAAGGTCACGTTGCGGCCGAACGCGGAGTGCCACCCGCCGAGGCGGCCGGCGAACCAGGCGGCCTGGTCGACGCTGCCGGTGCTGCGGCGCTTGTTGTCGACCTCCTGCAGCAGGATCACGTCGGCCGTCGAGCGCTGCATCACGCCGAGCAGCCGCTCCAGGCCGCCGGCGCGCCCCGACTTGATGTTGTAGGAGAGGGCCGTGAACTCGTGGGTCCCGATCAGGGCCTGGCAGACCAGCTGGGCGGACTGCCGCTCGGCCTCCATCGCCAGCGGCGGGACGACCACGCCGCCGGTCTCGGTGGCCTCCGGGACGGGGACGTCGGTGGCGACCACCGCCGGCGTCGTGCGCTTCCCCTCGCGCGCGATCGAGGCGTCCGGCGTGTCCGGAGCGCCCGGCGGGAAGATCAGCGAGACGCTGAGCCCGGCGAGCACCACGACCACCGCCACGAGCGTGACGACGACGTCGAGGGAGGAGACGGCAGGGCCCTGCCGCCTGCTCGCGCGCGCGCCGCGCTTCCCATGCTCCGCCACGTCGGGAATGGTAAACGACACACCCCGATCACCGGATCTCTTCGCGGGCCGGGGCAGACTGGTCGGCGATGTCCGATCAGCCTGCGTGTTGCGTCCCTGCCGGCCTCGACGCCCGCTCGGGGGCGGCCCCGGCCGCGCCGCCGGCGGAGCTGCGGGGCACCGACCCGTCGGCCATGGCGGCGATCCCGGCGGGCCGGGCCGTCCTGGGCGACCACTTCGGGGACGGCTACGCCGGCGACGGCGAGCGACCGGTCCACGAGGTCGAGCTGTCCGCCTTCCTGCTCGGCACGACCACGGTGACCAACGCCGCCTTCGCGGCCTTCGTCGACGCGACCGGCCACCGGACCACGGCCGAGACCGAGGGCTACTCCGCCGTCTTCCACACCGACGTCGCGGCCCCGCTCGCCGACGTGCTGGGCTACTCCCCCGCGACGCCGTGGTGGGTGGGCGTGCGCGGCGCGGACTGGCGGCACCCCGAGGGCCCGCTCTCGGACCTCGCCGACCGGGCCGACCATCCGGTGGTCCACGTCTCCCACGACGACGCCCTGGCCTTCGCCCGATGGGCCGGGAGGCGGCTGCCGACCGAGGCCGAGTGGGAGTACGCCGCCCGCGGCGGCCTCGCCGCGAAGCGCTACCCCTGGGGGGACGACCTGATGGCCGACGGCGCCTGGCGGTGCAACATCTTCCAGGGCAGCTTCCCGGCCAGCAACACCGCCGAGGACGGCTGGACGACCACCGCGCCGGTGACGGCGTACTCCCCCAACGGCTACGGCCTCCACCAGATGGTCGGGAACGTGTGGGAGTGGTGCGCCGACTGGTTCGACCCGGGGGCGTACACCGACCGGCCGCGGCGCGATCCGCGCGGCCCGGCCTCTGGTACGGTCCGCGTGATGCGCGGGGGTCGTTCCTGTGCCACGACTCGTACTGCAACCGGTACCGGGTCGCCGCCCGTTCCGCGGCACCACCGGACTCCAGCGCCTCGAACCTCGGCTTCCGCTGTGCCGCCGACGCCACCACCGAGAAGGAGATCGACGCGTGACACGCCCCGGCCGACTCCGGCTGGCCACCGCCGCCGTCCTGAGCGCGAGCGTGCTCGCCGCCTGCACGGGCGGGGGTGGCGGCGGGGCCGAGGAGAAGCGGCCGGCGGTGAAGTACCAGCCGCCGGGCGAGCAGGCCGAGGTCGCGGCGCCGACGGAGCAGGACACCGTGCTGGGCCCGGAGGCGACCCCGGTGCCGATCACGTCGCCCGAGCAGCCGAACCTGCTGATGATCACGATGGACGACGCGGCGCTCAAGGACATGCAGTTCATGCCGCACCTGCAGGAGCTGATCGCCGACCAGGGCGTCACCATCGCCAACGGCCTCGCGCCCACCCCGATCTGCGTGCCCGCCCGCGCCTCGCTGCTGACCGGCCAGTACGCCAACAACCACGGCGCGGTCACCATCAGCGGGGAGGGCGGCGGCTACCACGCGTTCGACGACGAGGACACGCTGCCGGTCAGCCTGCAGAAGGCGGGCTACGACACGATGATGGTCGGCAAGTACCTCAACGGGTACACGAAGAGCGAGGTGCACCACGAGCCGCCGGGCTGGACCGTGTGGCGCCCGACGGTCGACTTCGCGACGTACAACTTCGAGCACCCGCAGCTGCTCGTGGACGGCCGGATCAAGGACTACGACACCTACTCCACGACGCTGCTCAGCGACCAGTCGAACGGCCTGATCGAGGACCGCGCCGACAGCGACGACCCGTGGTACCTGTGGGTCAACTACGTCGCCCCGCACCACGGCAGCCCCCACGAGGACGACGACCCGGAGGGCATCTCGACCACGGTCCCCGACAAGCAGGACAAGGACACGTTCTCCGACCTCGAGCTCGACACCACGCCGGAGATGTTCGAGGAGGACCCCTCCGACAAGGCGCTGGTCCGGGCCGCGCGCCAGAAGAGCTCCCCGGAGCGCCGCGCGGGGCTGCGCGAGGCGCGCCAGCAGCGGGTCGAGTCCCTCCAGGCCGTCGACCGCGCCATCGCCCGCACGGTCGACACCCTGCGCGAGACCGGCCAGCTCGACGACACCTATGTCGTGGTGACCTCCGACAACGGCTTCACTGTCGGGGAGCACAACCTCAACGGCAAGCTGTGGTACTTCCGCGACAGCATCGGCATCCCGATGTTCATCCGCGGCCCGGGGCTCCCGGCCGGCATCACCACGCAGGCGCCGGTGACCAACGCCGACTGGGCACCGACGTTCGCCGCCCTCGCCGGCACCACCCTCGACCGCGACGCCGACGGCGTCGACGTGATGCCGTGGCTCGACAGCGACGCCACCCGGCGCGTCATCCCGGTCGCCGGCTGGCCGGTCAAGGGCGGCCTCGAGCCGCTCTACACCGGGGTGATCGTGGGGCCGTGGACCTACGTGCGCGGGCGCAAGGGGCGCGGCGAGATCTACTACGCGAAGTCCGACCCCTACCAGCTCTACAACATCTACCGGGACCCGCGGTTCAAGAGCGTGCGCAAGGAGCTGCGCCGGCTGTGGGCGGAGACCCGCGACTGCGCCGGAGCCTCCTGCCCGCGGACCTTCATGCAGTAGGGAACCGCCGATCAATCTCGCCTGCTGCGCGCCGCGATGCACGCACGCTGGCTACGTTGGCAACGCACGCACCTCACGGCGCTCGCGACGGCGACATCGATCAGCGCTTCCCTAGCGCGTTGGTGTCACGGGCGCGTCGCGCCGACCGGTAGCGTTGCGTCCCGTGAGCACCACCCCGTCCCGCGTGTTCGCGGCCAGGCTGGTCGGGCTCCCGATCTTCGACCCCCAGGGCGACCAGGTCGGGAAGGTCCGCGACCTGGTCGTCACCATGCGCACCGAAGGCACCCAGCCGCGGGTGCTCGGGATGGTCGCCGAGGTGTTCGGCCGGCGCCGGATCTTCGTCCCGATGACCCGGGTGACGAACATCGACAGCGGGCACGTCTACACGACCGGCCTGCTCAACATGCGCCGCTTCGAGCAGCGCTCCACCGAGACCCTGGTCATCGGCCAGATGCTCGACCGCACCGTGACCATCAAGGACAGCGGCATCACCGGCACCGTGTACGACGTCGCGATGGAGCCCGCCCGCACCCGGGACTGGGTCCTCAGCCGGGTCGCCGTGCGCGAGCCGTCCAAGGGCTTCCGCCGCCGCGGGCAGACCCACGTCGTGGAATGGCGCAACGTGGTCGGCCTGCACCGCGTCGACGAGGCGCAGGGGGCGACCCACCTGATCGCGGCCCTCAACGAGATGCGGCCCGCCGACGCGGCGAGCATCCTGCACGACCTGCCCGCCGAGCGTCGTACCGCCGTCGCGCTGGCTCTCGACGACGAGCGGCTCGCCGACGTGCTGGAGGAGCTGCCCGAGGACGACCAGGTCGAGATCCTCAAGGGACTGGACTCCGAGCGCGCGGCCGACGTCCTCGAGGAGATGTCGCCCGACGACGCGGCCGACCTGGTCGCGGACCTGCCGCCGGAGACCCAGGAGATCCTGCTCCAGCTGATGGAGCCGGAGGAGGCCGAGGACGTCCGCCGGCTGATGTCGTACGTCGAGAACACCGCCGGCGCGATGATGACCTCCGAGCCGGTCATCCTGGGCCCGGACGCCACCATCGCCGACGCGCTCGCCCACGTGCGCAACCCCGAGCTCACCCCGTCCCTCGCGGCGCTGGTCTACGTCTGCCGCCCACCGCTGGAGACGCCCACCGGCAAGCTGCTCGGCGTCGCCCACATCCAGCGCCTGCTCCGCGAGCCCCCTCGACGCTGGTCGCCGGGGCGCTCGACGACTCCCTGGAGTGGCTGCGCCCGGAGGCGACCATCGACGAGGTCGCGGCCCACCTGGCGACGTACAACCTGGTGGCGGCGCCGGTCGTCGACGAGGACCGGCGCCTGCTCGGCGCGGTCACCGTCGACGACCTGCTCGACCACATGCTCCCGGCCAACTGGCGCGACCGGGCGCGGCAGCGCGGAGGGGCGGCGTCATGAGCGAGGCGCGCCGCGAGCGGCTCGACACCCCCCGCGACCAGCGGCGGCAGCTGGTCCGCCGGCCGGCGTACAACGCCGACGCGTTCGGCGTGTTCGCCGAGCAGTTCGCCCGGTTCATGGGGACGGCGACCTTCCTCATCTACATGACGCTGTTCGTCGTCGGCTGGATCGGCTGGAACCTGGTCGTCCCCGACGGCCTGCGCTTCGACGAGTACCCGTTCATCTTCCTGACCCTGATGCTGAGCCTGCAGGCGTCGTACGCCGCTCCACTGATCCTGCTCGCGCAGAACCGCCAGGAGGCGCGGGACCGGGTGATCGCGGAGCAGGACCGGCAGGCGGACGCGCGGGCGCACGCCGACATGGAGTTCCTCGCGCGCGAGGTCGCGTCGCTGCGGATGGCGGTCGGCGAGGTCGCCACCCGCGACTTCCTGCGCTCCGAGCTGCGCTCGCTGCTGTCCGACCTCGACGAGCGTGCGCAGTCTCACGGGGACGGCGCCGACGAGGAAGCTCCGGCCGCTCCGTAGACTCAACGGTTGTGAGCAGTACGACGCAGTCCCCGTCCGTCGAGCAGGTCATGGCCGCGCTCAGCAAGGTCGACGACCCCGAGATCAAGCGCCCCATCACCGAGCTCGGCATGGTGGAGGGCGTGGACATCGCCGCGGGCGACGGCGGCTCGGTGGTGACGGTCAAGGCGCTGCTGACCGTGGCGGGCTGCCCGCTCAAGGACACCATCAACCGCGACGTCTCGGCCGCCGTCGCCGCCCTCCCCGGCGTGACCCGGGTCGAGGTCGAGCTCGGCGTGATGTCCGCCGAGCAGCGCTCCGGGCTGCACGAGACGCTGCGCGGCGGCCAGGCGCAGCGCGAGATCCCGTTCGCGCAGCCGGGCTCGCTCACCAAGGTCTTCGCGATCGCGTCCGGCAAGGGCGGCGTCGGCAAGTCGTCGGTGACCGTCAACCTCGCCCTCGCGCTGGCGGCCGCCGGCCGCAAGGTGGGCCTCGTCGACGCCGACATCTACGGTCACTCGGTGCCGGCGATGCTGGGCGTCGCCGACTCCCGGCCCACCCAGGTCGAGGACCTGATCATGCCGGTCCCGACGCCGTCCGGCGTCTCGGTCATCTCGATCGGCATGCTCAAGCCGCGCCGCGACCAGGTCGTCGCCTGGCGCGGGCCGATGCTCGACCGCGCCCTCGTGCAGATGCTCGCCGACGTCTACTGGGGCGACCTCGACGTCCTCCTGCTCGACCTGCCCCCGGCACCGGCGACGTCGCGATCTCGATGGGCCAGCACCTGCCGGGCGCCGAGGTCGTCGTGGTCACCACGCCGCAGGAGGCCGCGGCCGAGGTCGCCGAGCGCGCCGGCACGATGGCCTCGATGATGCACCAGCGGGTCGTCGGCGTGATCGAGAACATGAGCTACCTCCCCTGCCCCACTGCACGGCCGAGGGCAAGGACCACCGGCTCGAGGTCTTCGGCTCCGGCGGCGGCGACCGGGTCGCGGAGACGCTCTCCCAGCGCTTCGGGTACGACGTGCCCGTGCTCGGCCGGATTCCCCTCGACATCGCCCTCCGCGAGGGCGGCGACGCCGGCAAGCCGATCGTCGACGCCGACCCCACCGCCCCGGCCGCCGCGGCGCTGCGGTCGATCGCCGACCGCCTCGACGGCCGTGGCCGCGGATTGGCCGGCATGCAGCTCGGGCTCACCCCGACCAGTAAGTTCTGACCCGCACGCTGCGACAGGCGTGCGCGGGACGACGGTAGAGGGGCGGGCGGCGGGTGTTCGGGATCGGTTTCGGCGAGCTCGTGGTCATCGCCTTCCTCGCCGTGCTCGTCTTCGGCCCCGACAAGCTGCCCGAGCTCGCCCGCCAGGCCGGCCGGCTCGTCCGGGAGCTGCGCCGGTTCGCCAACAACGCGCGCGACGAGCTGCGCTCCGAGCTCGGGCCCGAGTACGCCGACCTGGAGCTGACCGACCTCGACCCCCGCGCGATCGTCCGCAAGCACATCGCCGAGGCGATGGCCGAGCTCGACGAGCTGGAGGACACCATCCGCAGCGCCGGCGAGGACGACGCGCCCCCGCCGGCGCGGCTGCTGGAGCCGGGCGAGCGGCCGCCGTACGACATCGACGCGACGTAGCCCGGGTGGGTCGTGCGCTCCTGGGATGACGTCGCCGCGACGCTGAGAGAGCTGCGCACCCGAGCGGGGAGCCCGTCGTACACGCGGCTGGCGGCGCAGGTCGGGCAGCGGCGGGCGGCGCAGGGTCGGCCCGAGCACACCAGTCGGACCGCGGTGTACGACTGCTTCCGGGACGGCCGGGTCCGGATGGACCTCGCGCTCCTCGAGGACCTCGGCGCCGTGCTCGGCCTGTCCGGGACCGAGGCCACGGCATGGAGCGCGTCGCTGTTCGCGGTGCAGAACGGGATCGACGCGGCACGCATCGTCGCGAGCGACCCGGATCCGGCGACGACCGCCACCTTCGTCGGCCGCACCGCCGAGCTCACGGCGCTGCGGGCGCACGAGCGCGGCGTCTTCCTGATCAGCGGCGTCGGCGGCGTGGGCAAGACCCAGCTGGCGATCCGGGCCGCCCGCGACCACGTGCGCGACGGCCGGGCCGACCGGCTGCTGCTGGTCGACCTCCGCGGGTACGACGAGACCCGGCCCGGTGCCGACCCGGCGGCGGTGCGCCACGAGCTCCTCAAGCAGCTGGTCGACGCGCCTCCGCGCGGGCTGCCGGCGCCGGAGGAGCAGCGCGCGCTCCGCGCCGCGCTCGTGGAGCGACGCTGCGTCCTCCTCCTCGACAACGCCGCGTCGGCCGACGAGATCGCCGCCGTTCTCGGCGCTGTCGGCCCGGACGAATGCGGCTCACTGGTGCTCGCCACCAGTCGCGCCGGGCTCGACTGGCCGCTCGCGCAGCACCTCGCCCTCGACGGCCTGGACCCGGTGTCCGCCGTGTGGCTGCTGGCGGCGTACGGACGCGCGGTGCCCGTCGAGGACCACGACACCGCCCTCGCCCTGGCCGCACTGGTCGGGCACCACCCGCTCGCACTCGAGCTGACCGCGCACCGGCTGGCCGAGCGCCCGGACTGGTCGCTGGCCGACCACCTGGCGGCCACGCGCCACGAGCACGACCTGCTCCGGCTCGACCAGCCGGTGAGCGCGAGTCTCGAGCTGTCCTTCCGGGCGCTCGATCCCGGCGCGGGCCGCACGCTGCGGCTGATCGCGGAGCAGCCCTGCGGGCACCTGCCCGCCGAGGCCGTGGCCGAGCTGCTCGGCGCCGACCTCGCCAGCACCACGACCTGGCTGGACGGCCTCGCCGCCGCCCACCTCGTCAGCGGTCCCCCGGATCGGATCGTCCTCCACGACCTGGTGCGGGTGGCGGCGCGAGCGTGGGGCCCGCGCCAGGACTCGCCGTCCGAGCGCGACGCCGCGCGCGAGCGGCTGGTGGACCACTGCCTGCGCGCCGCCGAGCGCGCGATCGCCGCGACGGGCATGCTCTCCTACGCCCCCGGCCAGCCGGCTCCGGACGGAGGAGAGCCCGCCGAGGACGCCGACCACGCCTGGTCGTGGCTGACGCGGGAGCGGACCAGCCTCATCGCCCTGGTCGACCCGGCGTACCGGCCCGGGCCCGAGGCGACCGTCCGGATGTCACGGCTGCTCGGCCGCTACCTCGACACGCAGGGTCTCCACCAGGAGGCCGTCGTCCTCCACGGGTGGGCGGTCGACGCCGCCCTCGGCCGCGCGGACGACAGCGGCGCGATCGGTGCCCGAGGCCACCTGGCGGCCGCACACGCGCGCCTGGGCCACGCGGAGACGGCGCTGCGGGAGACCGAGCTCATCCTGGCCGGCGCCGACCCCGCAACCGAGGCCGGCGCCGACGCGAGCGCGACCGCCCGCACCGTGCGCGGCGTCCTCGCGGTCCACCGGGGCGACCTCGAGCAGGCTCTCGACGAGTTCCGGGCGGCGTTGGCGCTGGTCGACACCGGCCGGACCGTCCGCACGCGGACCGGTCTCCTCGGGAACATCGGTGTGGTGCTGACCCACCTGTCCAGGTTCCCGGAGGCGATCGCCCACCAGCAGGAGGTGCTCGACCTGGCGCTGCGCGACCGCGACTGGAGCCTGGCCTCCTCCGCCCTCAACAACCTGGTGGACAACCAGCTCGCCGACGGCTCGCCGAACGAGGCGCTCCGCGCCGCCGAGCGAGCGTGCGACCTGGCGGAGCGCTACGGGGTGAACGCGGCGGCCAGCCGCACCAATCTTGGTGTCGCGCTGACGGCGCTCGACAGGTACGACGAGGCGC
The DNA here is from genome assembly GCF_006494775.1 of Nocardioides humi. Lineage (NCBI taxonomy): Bacteria > Bacillati > Actinomycetota > Actinomycetes > Propionibacteriales > Nocardioidaceae > Nocardioides > Nocardioides humi. Next base: position 1,037,968 of record NZ_CP041146.1, read on the forward strand.
GGGCCGCGCACCGGCTCGGGAGCGCCGCGGCTCGGGAGGCCCGGGACCCCGACCTGGTGGCGGCGATCGCCAACAACCTCGGCGACACCGAGCGGGCCGCCGGTGACCTCGACGCCGCGCGGGCCGCCTACTCCAGCGCGCTCCGGCACGTGGTCCACGCCGACGGGTTCGAGGCGCAGCGCGCCCGGGAGGGACTCGCGCTCACCGGGTGAGGACGCCCCGTGCCTTGACCACGCCGCCAGCCGACACCAGGCGGACCTTCACCGGCGTACGGGCGCGCTGGCGCAGCGCCGTGCGTCCCTTCGGCGTGATCTTGATCTTCACCATGCGCTTGGCTCCCGCGGCCACGTGGTAGCTGCCCTTGGCCACCACCTTGCCGCTCCGGACGACCCGGACCTTGCCGTGGCAGTCGGCGCCCGCCGCGCAGGCGATCTTGACCTTCGCCTTCTTCCGGTTCGGCTTGGCGTCGACCCGCTTCTCGGCCAGCCGGGGATAGGACGCCGGGGACATCCGCACCACTCCCCAGCCACCGCTCGCCAGCAGGCCGGACACGTAGACGTTGCCGGCTGCATCGGTCGCCATGCCGAAGGTGTGCGAAGCGGGGACCTTGCTGGTCCCCAGGTAGACCCCGTCGGGACTGAACGCGTCCAGGTCGCTGTCCCCGGTCAGCCAGCGGTCCAGGACCAGCACGGACCCGCCGAGACCGACGTCCAGCGCCACCGGGAGCTCGAACTGGCCGGCGCCGTGCCCGAGCTGTCCCCACTTCCCCTGGAACACGCCGGTGTCGGCGCGGAAGCGCTGGATCCGGCTGTTGTCCCGGTCCACGACGTACATGCTGCCGTTGCCGTAGGCGACGTCGACCGGGGTGTCGAACCGGCCGTTCCCGGTGCCCGGGCCGCCGATGGCCGGCGCATTCGGCGTGACCCGGTCGATCTCGTCGCCGGTGGCGTTGGCGATCCACAGCTGGCCGGTGCCCGGGTGGGTCTCCAGCCCCCACGGATCGAAGGAGCCGCCGCCGGGCGAGGTGTAGCTGCCCAGCGACGCGCCCCCAGGGCTGAAGACGTGCACGGCGCTCGGCAGGCCGCCGTACTCGGAGAGGTAGATCCGCCCGTCGGGACCGACCGCCAGCCCGTAGGCGGTGGAGACGCCGGTCGCGAACGACGACAGCAGCCGGCCCGTCTCGTCGTAGGTGAGCAGCCTCTCGTCGGCCGCGACCAGGACGTGGCCGCTGTTGTCGACGGCGACCGGTCCGGCCTCGCCGACGGCCCAGTGGCCCGTTTCGACGTACAGGGCGCCGGGAGCCGCCCGCGGGGCCGTCGGCGGGGCGGTCGGCACGCTCTCGGTCCGGGCCGCGGCGGGCACGAGTCCCGCTCCCACCAGCATCCCCGCGCCGAGCAGGACGGACAGGGCACGTCGGGCGATTCCACGCATGCTCCGGGAGTCTGGTGTCCCCCGACCGGCGGTGGGCGCAATCCGGACGAATCCGAACGGACCGCTCAGCGAGCCCCGGACCGGGCCGCGGCGAAGGCGCTGAACGCGATCAGCACGGTACGGCGGCGCTCCCCCTCGACGAGCTCGCAGAAGTCCGCGCCGACCCGGCCGAGCACGCCGTCGTGGCGGCTGCCGTCGCGCAGGTGGAGCAGGCACGGCTCACCGGCGTCGGCGATCCGGCGCAGCGCGGAGCCGAGGCCGAGGCGGGTCAGCGGCGACCAGGCGACCTCGGGGACCGCGCGGTCGGAGGCGCCCTCGACGGTGACGACGGCCGTCCGGTCGACCACCCAGTCGTGGTGGCCGGCGTGGTCGCCGGCGGACACCAGCAGCCAGTCGGCGGCGACCCGCTCGACGGTGCCGGTCACGCTGCCGACGCCGAGGATCCCGAGCGTGACCTCGTCGCCGACGCTCGCCATCAGCCGGCTGCTCAGCGTGACCTGGCGGTACTCCGCGCGGCTGCGGTCGGCCACCTCGAGGTCCCGCTCGGCGGCGTAGAGGGCGCTGGCCTGGTCCTCGAGGTCGTCGAACAGCGCGAACAGCTCGTCCTCCCAGCCCATGGGCACCACCCTCACACGCCGTCGTCCACAAGCCGAACACCAACGGTTGACATCGTCCTCGAACGAATTCATCCTGAATCAAACAGAAGCAAACGTAAAGGTTCTCGGGATGGAACTCGTCGTTGCCGGACGGGTGCGCGCACGCGCCGCCCTGCTCTGGCTCACCGCCACCGCCGCCCTGGCCGCGCTCGGCGCCCTCACCGCGCCCCTCGCCCGCGACCTGCTGACCGGCCCGGGCCCGGACTTCGCCGCCGCCCTGGTCCGGGCCTGCGCCGCCGCGGCCCTGGTCGCCGCCGGGGTCCTGTGGGTCACCGTCACCGACGTCGTGTGGGGCGTGCTGCGGTCCGGGGGTACGCCGCCGGGCCGGTCCACCGGGCGGGTCGGATCCGTGCGCCGGCTGGTGCTCGCCGCCTGCGGCGTCACCGTGCTCGCCACCACGGCACCGGCCCACGCCGGCTCGTCGCTGGGCTCGGGTGCACCGGCCGGCGCGGATGCGCCGCTCGGCTCCGACGCACCTGCCGGCGCGAGGGCCCTCGACGGGCTGCCGCTCCCCGACCGGGCCGTCGGGCGCAGGGTCGGGTCCGGACCCACGGTCGTGATCGTCCGGCCCGGCGACTCGCTGTGGACGATCGCCGCCCGCCGGCTCGGGCCGGGGGCGTCGGCGGCCGACGTGGCGTCGTACTGGCGGCGGGTGCAGGCGCTCAATGCCGCCGTCATCGGCCCCGATCCCGACCTCATCCAGCCCGGACAGTCCCTGCGGCTGCCGCCCGCGTGAACCAGCCGCCCGCACCAGGAGGATCCATGTCCGCAGTCCCGCACGAGCTCGTCGGCCTCCGGCTGGCGGTCCCCGTCAGCCCCACCCAGGGCACCCTCGCCCTCGCCCTGCTCCCCCGCCAGACCCCGCCCTCCGGACCCCCACCGAACCGGCCCGAGCGACGGCCGCCGGCGCGCCCGGGCGCGGTCGTCGTACCCATCGACCAGCGGCTGCGCCACGCCATCGAGGAGTGGACGCACCGGTTCGTCCAGGCAGCCGTCGAGATCGTCGGCGGCGACCGCCCCGTCTCCCAGCTGGTCCGCTGGACCAGCCGCGACGTGTACGCCGACCTCCACCGCCGCGCCCTGCTCGTCGCCCGCGCCGGTGGCCACCAGCCCGGCCTGGCCCGCGTCCAGCCGGTCCGGCCCCGGGTGCAGAGCGTGCACGCCTGCTTCCTCAGCGACACCGTCGTCGAGTGCGGCGTGCACGTGCGCCACGGCGACCGCTCACGCGCCGTCGCCGCCCGCTTCGAGCGGATCGACCAGCGCTGGATCTGCACCGCGCTCGACTTCTCGTGAGACCGCGTGCCCGACCCGGCGCAAACTGACCTCCGAACGACGCCGACCCGGCGCATCCTTACCTCCGTCAGGTCAGGATGCGCCGGGTCGACACGATTCCGAGGTCAGGACGCGCCGGGTCGCGGCAAGCCTCAGCCGTTGACGCGGGTGGTGAGCCCGGACGGGCCACCGGGGGCGCCGTGGCAGCGCTTGTACTTCTTGCCCGACCCGCAGGGGCACAGCGCGTTGCGGCCGACGTCGGCGTACTCGTCGCCGGCGTTGGTGACGGTGCCGCCGCCGCGGACCTCCTCGTGCCCGGTCTCGTCGGGTGCGGAGTAGGTGAGGTTCTGCGGCTGCTTCGGGGCGTCGAGGCCCTTGGCGGTGACCTTCGGGGCCTTGAGCTCGGAGGAGATCGAGGCGAGGTCGACGCCGCCGCCCGCGCCCGCACCGACGGGCGGCTCGGCGAACGCGCCCTGGTGCATCGGGCCGGCGTGGCGGGTGCCGTCGGCGTGGTAGTGGAACTCCTCCTCGTCGTCGTCCTCGTCGTCGTCCTCGACCTGGACCTCCAGGTTGAAGAGGAACCCGACGGTCTCCTCCTTGATGCCGTCCATCATCGCGGCGAACATGTCGAAGCCCTCGCGCTGGTACTCGACCAGGGGGTCGCGCTGGGAGTAGGCGCGCAGGTAGATGCCCTCGCGGAGGTAGTCCATCTCGTAGAGGTGCTCGCGCCACTTGCGGTCGAGCACGGAGAGGAGCACGCGGCGCTCGAGCTCGCGGGCGACCTCCTCGCCGACCTCCTCCTCGCGACGGTCGTACGCCGCGTGGGCGTCCTCCTTGAGCTTCTCGATCAGGTGCTGCTTCTCGAGCGCGGCCTGGGAGCCGGCGTCCTCGACGAGGTCCTTCCAGGACAGGGAGACCGGCCAGAACTGCTTGAGGTCGGTCCACAGCTGCTCGAGGTCCCACTGCTCGGCGAACTCGTCGAGGGAGCTGCCGACGAAGCCGGTGACGACGTCGTCGATGAAGGTGCGGACCTGGTCCTCGAGGTCGACGCCCTCGAGCACCTCGCGGCGCTCGCCGTAGATGACCTTGCGCTGGCGGTCCATCACGTCGTCGTACTTGAGGACGTTCTTGCGGGACTCGAAGTTCTGCGACTCGACCTGGCCCTGCGCGTTGGCGATGGCGTTGGTGACCCGCTTGTTCTCGATCGGGACGTCGTCGGGGATCTTGAGCAGGAGCAGCACGCGGTCGACCCAGTCGGACTTGAAGAGCCGCATGAGCTCGTCCTGCAGGGAGAGGTAGAAGCGGCTCTCGCCGGGGTCGCCCTGACGGCCGGAGCGACCGCGGAGCTGGTTGTCGATGCGGCGCGACTCGTGGCGCTCGGTGCCGATGACGTAGAGGCCACCGAGCTCCTTGACCTCGTCGTGCTCCTTCTCGACCTGCTTCTTGATCGTCTCGATCATGGCGGGCCAGGCGGCGTCGTACTCCTCGGCCGTCTCTCCGGAGGGCTCCAGGCCCTGCTTGCGCAGCTCGGCGTCGGCGAGGAACTCGACCGATCCGCCGAGCATGATGTCGGTGCCGCGGCCGGCCATGTTGGTGGCGACGGTGACCGCGCCCTTGTGGCCGGCCATCGCGACGATCTTCGCCTCCTCGGCGTGGACCTTCGCGTTGAGGACGGAGTGGGGTACGCCGCGCTTGGTCAGCGCCTGGTGGAGGTACTCCGACTTCTCGACCGAGACGGTGCCGACGAGGACCGGCTGGCCCTTCTCGTTGCGCTCGACGATGTCGTCGACGACCGCGTCGTACTTGGCCTCCTCGGTCCGGTAGACGAGGTCGGGCTGGTCCTTGCGGAGCATCGGCTTGTTGGTCGGGATCGGGACCACGCCGAGCTTGTAGATCTTGTCGAACTCCGAGGCCTCGGTCATGGCCGTGCCGGTCATGCCGGAGAGCTTGTCGTAGAGGCGGAAGTAGTTCTGCAGGGTGACGGTCGCGAGGGTCTGGTACTCCTCGCGGACCTTCACGCCCTCCTTGGCCTCGATGGCCTGGTGGAGGCCGTCGTTGTAGCGGCGTCCCGCGAGCATGCGGCCGGTGTGCTCGTCGACGATGAGCACCTCGCCCTCCATGACGACGTACTCCTTGTCGTTGCGGAACAGCTCCTTGGCCTTGATGGAGTTGTGCAGGAAGGAGATCAGCGGGGTGTTGGCCGACTCGTAGAGGTTCTCGATGCCGAGGTGGTCCTCGACCTTGGTGATGCCGTCCTCGAGGACCGAGATGGTGCGCTTCTTCTCGTCGACCTCGTAGTCGACGTCACGGGTGAGCTTCTGCGCGATCTTGGCGAACTCGGCGTACCACTTGACCTCGTCCTGGGTCGGGCCGCTGATGATCAGCGGGGTCCGGGCCTCGTCGATGAGGATCGAGTCGACCTCGTCGACGATGGCGAAGTTGTGGCCGCGCTGGACGCACTCCTCCAGCGAGGAGGCCATGTTGTCGCGGAGGTAGTCGAAGCCGAGCTCGTTGTTGGTGCCGTAGGTGATGTCGCAGGCGTAGGCCTCGCGCCGCTCGGCGGGGCTCATGCTCGGCAGGATCACGCCCACGGTGAGGCCGAGGAAGTGGTGGATCCGGCCCATCATCTCGGACTGGAACTTGGCGAGGTAGTCGTTGACGGTGACGACGTGGACGCCCTTGCCCTCGAGGGCGTTGAGGTACGCCGGCATGGTCGAGACCAGGGTCTTGCCCTCACCGGTCTTCATCTCGGCGATATTGCCGAGGTGCAGCGCCGCGCCGCCCATGACCTGGACGTCGAAGTGGCGCTGGCCGAGGACCCGGCGGGCGGCCTCGCGGACGGTGGCGAACGCCTCCGGCATGATGTCGTCGAGATCCTCGCCCTCGTTGAGGCGGGTGCGGAACTCCTCGGTCATGCCCCGCAGCTCGTCGTCGGACATCGCCTTGAAGTCGTCCTCGATGGCGTTGACGGCCTTCGCGATGCCCTCGAGCTGGCGGAGGATCTTGCCCTCTCCGATGCGGAGGAGCTTGTCGATGATCACTGGCACGCGGCCACTCTACCGAGCAGTCACGAACCGTCCGAGTTCCGGCGGTCGTACTCGGCGAACGCGGCCGCCCGCTCGCTCTCGATCCTGCGCCCCAGACCGTAGGCCGTGCCCCAGAGCAGGGCGAAGATGCCGCCGATGACGAACATGAGCGGGGCGAGGAGGCCCAGCGCGATCGCGGCGACCTGCAGGACGTGGCCGAGGGCGTACGCCGACTCGCGGCGCAGCATCCCGGCGACCAGCACGCACAGCACCGCCAGGCCCAGCCCCACGGGCAGCGCGACGGCCGGGCGGATGTCGGAGATCGCGATCATCACGGGGGTGGAGAGCGCGACCGCGATCGCCTCCAGGGAGAGGACGGCCGCGCACATCGCCCGCCGCGGCGACCTGTCGCGCTCGTCGGTCACTTGCGTCCCCCAGCAGGGCCCGGGCCTCGCCGACCGTGACGACCGACCCGGTGACGAGGACGGCTCCCGAGCTGAGGGCGTCGCTGCCGGCCGCCTCGGCGCGCGCGGCCGCGGCGTCGATGGCGTCGGCGAGCAGGGGTACGACGCTGACCCGGTCCTCGCCGTACACCTCACGGGCGACGACGGCGAGCTGGTCGGCCGGGAGCGCCCGGTCGGTGGAGTTCTGGGTGATGACGACGTGGGCGAGGTGGGGCTCGAACGCGGCCAGCAGTCCCTCGGCGTCCTTGTCCCCCATCACGCCGATCACGCCGATGAGCGGGTCGAACTGGAAGGAGTCCTCCAGCGCCGCCGCGGTCGCCTCGGCGCCGTGGGGTTGTGGGCGGCGTCGAGCACGATCGTGGGGCTGCGGCGGACCACCTCGAGCCGGCCCGGCGAGGTGATCTCGGCGAACGCGCCGCGGACCACGTCGTCGCCCAGCGGCTCGTCCCCGCCGACGAACGCCTCGACCGCGGCGAGCGCGGCGGCGGCGTTCTGCGCCTGGTGGGCGCCGTAGAGCGGGAGGAACACCTCGTCGTAGCGGCCCCGCAGGCCCTGGAAGGTCACCACCTGGCCGCCGACCGCGGGCGCGCGGGAGACGACGCCGAACTCCAGGCCCTCCCGGGCGACGGTGGCGCCGACCTCGGCGACCCGCTCCAGCAGGACCGCCGCGACGTCGGCGCTCTGCTGGGCCAGGACCGCCACGGACCCGGGCTTGATGATCCCCGCCTTCTCACGGGCGATCTCGACCGCCGTCCCACCGAGGTAGTTGGCGTGGTCGACCGCGATCGGGGTGATGACCGCGACGTCGGCGTCGATGACGTTGGTCGCGTCCCAGACCCCGCCCATGCCGACCTCGACGACCGCCACGTCGACCGGGGCGTCGGCGAAGGCGGCGTACGCCATCCCTACGACGGTCTCGAAGAAGCTCAGCGGATGGGCCTCGGCGGCGTCGACCAGGTGCGTGTACGGCGCCACGTCGTTGAACGCCCGCACGAACGCCTCGTCGTCCAGCGGCTCGCCGTCGATGCTGATCCGCTCGCTCATCCGCTCGACGTGCGGACTGGTGAAGCGGCCGGTGCGCAGGTCGAGCGCCCGCAGCAGCGCGTCGATCATCCGCGAGGTCGACGTCTTGCCGTTGGTACCGGTCAGGTGGATCGAGCGGTAGGCCCGCTGCGGGTCGCCGAGCAGCTCGGTGAAGGCGCGGATCCGGTCGAGCGAGGGCTCCAGCCGGGTCTCGGGCCACCGGGACAGCAGGGCGTCCTCGGCCTCGGCGACGGTCTCGGCTGGGCGCGCAACAGGCTCACTCATGGCGCTTGGAGTCTAGATGCGCGCCGGGACGGGCGATGAATCAGCGGACCCCGCGGACGAGGAACTGCAGCTGCACCTCGTGGTCGGGCGCGACGCCGTGGGCGCGGTCCAGCTCGAGGATGCTGGTCAGCGGGGTGACGGTGACGTCGGTGAAGCCCGCCGCCGCGACCAGGTCGCGGGTGGCGTCGATCGACCGGGCGGCGGCCAACGGCAGAGCGCGGCGCACCTCGTCGTCGTACAGCTCGACGAAGTCGGCGGAGGTGTCGCGGTCCAGGCCGTCGGGGAACCAGGTCGAGTCGACGACGGCGAGCACCCCGCCGGGACGCAGCAGCCGGCGCCAGCTCGCGAGGGCGCGCTCGGGCTCGCGCAGGGTCCACATCAGGTAGCGGCTGGTGACGGCGTCGAAGGACGCGTCGGGGAAGTCGGGTACGACGGCGTCGCCGCGGCGGAAGTCGGGGGCGCGGCCGGTGCGAGCAGCGCGGTCGGCGTGCTCGCGGGCGCGGGCCAGCATGCCCTCGGACAGGTCGGTGGCGGTGACGTCGTATCCCAGGCCGGCGAGGAGCAGCGCGACGTACCCGCTGCCGGTGCCCAGGTCGAGGACGTCGGCCGGGGCGGGCGGCAGGGCGCCGGACCAGATCGCGCCCCAGGCCGCCTGGTCGAGGGCGAGCCGCTCGGGGCGCTGCTGGTAGTCGTCGTAGGACGGCGCGCGGCCGGTCCAGTAGGCGTCGACGTTGTCCTGGACGGTGGAGCTCACGGGCTGGTTCATGCGGGGAGCCTCTCGGTGAGGGGGTGGAAGAGGAGCTGCGGGTGGCCGCCGGCGTCGGCCCGGGTGGCGCCGATGCCGTAGACCTCGGCGATCAGGTCCGGGTCGAGGACGTCGTCGGGCGAGCCGGCCCGGACGACGCGGCCGGCGTCGAGCAGGACCAGGTCGTCGCAGTAGCGCGCGGCGAGGTTGAGGTCGTGGAGCACGACGACCGCGCTGGTGGCGACGGTGCGGACGAGGTGGAGCACCTCGTGCTGGTAGCGGATGTCGAGGTGGTTGGTCGGCTCGTCGAGGAGCAGGAACTCCGCCTCCTGGGCCAGCGCGCGGGCGACGAGCACCCGCTGCCGCTCGCCGCCGGAGAGCTCGGCGAACCGGCGGCGGGCCAGGTGGGTGCCGCCGACCGCGGCCAGCGCGTCGTCGACGGCGCGGTGGTCGTCGGGCCGGTGCGCTGGAAGGTGCGCAGCCGCGGCAGCCGGCCGAGGGTCACCATCTCGCGCACGGACAGCATCGACTCGGCGTCGGACTCCTGGACGACGACCGCGATCCGCTGCGAGACCTCGCGCGGCGTGAGCGTGGCCAGCGGGCGGCCGGCGAGGGTGACCCGGCCGCGCGCCGGGCGGAGCGAGCCGTAGAGCATCCGGAGCGCGGTGGTCTTCCCGCTGCCGTTGGGGCCGAGCAGGCCGAGCACCCGGCCGGGCCGCGCCTCCAGCCCGACGCCGCGCAGGACCGGCGCGGCGCCGTAGGAGAAGTGGAGGTCCTCGGCGACGATCACGACGCGTCGCCGAACCGCTCGCGGATCTGCTCCAGGCCGTCGAGGGCGAGCGGCGTCGGCGGCTCGACGTAGTTGAACAGCAGCGGCATCAGGTTGTCGTCGCGGACCGCGGAGATGCTCTGCGCGCCGGGCAGGGTGGTGACCGCGTCGGCGACCTTCGCCGGGTCGCCGGCGCTGTAGAGCAGGATCAGGACGTCAGGGTCGCGGCCGATCAGCTCCTCGGGGGTGACCTCGAAGACCCGCTCGTCGGTGTCGCCGAAGGCGTTGTCGAAGCCGGCGGCCTCGAGGATCGGGGCGGCCATGCTGCGGGTGCCGTAGGCGTAGGTCACGCCGCCGCCGACGGTCGGGTAGAGCACCGCGGCGGTACGACGACGGCCCGCGTCGTCCGTGCTCAGCTCGGCGACCCGCTGCTCCAGCGCGGCGTTGGCGGCCGCGGCCTCGTCGGGGCGGTCGAAGACCTTGCCGTAGGTCTCCATCTGGTCGTAGACGTCGTCGAAGCCGGGGTCGTCGAGCCCCTCGGCGCACATCGCCGGCTCCTCGACCAGCGGGATCCCGACGCCGTCGAGGGTCGCGCGGCTGAGGTTGTCGACCTCGCCGAGGACGAGGTCCGGCTCCTGGTCGATCACGACCTCCTTGGAGATCAGCAGGTGCCCGGAGGTGTCCGTCTTGCCGGTGAGGGCGGGGATGTCCTCCAGCGCGGACCAGGTGGCGTCGTCGTAGTAGTCGCGGGGTACTCCCCCGCGCGGGCGGTCACCCGGTCGAGGACCCCGAGCGCCGAGAGGTACGGGACCGCGGCGCTCTTGAGCAACACCACCCGCTCCGGCTCCGCGTCGAAGGTGACCTCGGCGCCGCAGTTCTCGACGGTCACCGGGTAGGCGTCGGAGTCGCTCGAGCCGCCTTCGGCGGACTGCGACTCGGTGGCCAGGCCGCAGGCGGACACGGCGAGGAGGGAGGTCGTCGCGGCGAGGGCGATCAGTGGACGGCGCATGGCGGATGGGTCTCCTGGAGGTCAGACGGCGGTGGCCTGGAGGCGGCGGACGAGGACGAGCAGGAACGGTGCGCCCACGACCGCGGTGATGATCCCGATCGGGATCTCCTGCGGGGCGAGCAGCACCCGGGCGACGATGTCGGCCCAGATCAGGAGGATCGCGCCCATGAGGGCCGCGACCGGGACGACGCGGACGTGAGCGGCGCCGACCGCGCGGCGGGCGAGGTGGGGCACCACCAGGCCCACGAAGCCGATGCTGCCGGCGGCCGAGACCACGACCGCGATGCAGAGCGAGACGAGCACCAGCAGGGCGGACCGGAACCGCTCCGGGGGTACGCCGAGCGCGAGCGCCGTCTCGTCGCCGACCGCGAGCGCGTCCAGCTGCCGGCCGAGCACGGTCAGCACCGCGACGGCGAGCAGCACGACCACCACGGCCACGGCGAGCGGCTGCCCCCAGCCGGCGAGGGCGAGCGAGCCGAGCAGCCAGAACATGACCGACCGGGCGCCCTCGGCGGAGTCCGAGGCGAAGATGAGGAAGCTGGTGACGGCCTGCAGCGCGTAGCCCACGGCGACCCCGGCGAGGAGGAGTCGCGTGGAGGTGACCCGGCCGGCCGAGCGGGCGACGCCGTACACGAGGACGGAGGCGGCGAGCGCCCCGAGGAAGGCGCTGCCCGAGAGCATGTGCTCTCCCAGTCCCAGGCTGACGCCGAACAGGATCGCGGCCGCGGCGCCGGCGGACGCGCCCGAGCTGACGCCGAGCAGGTAGGGGTCCGCGAGGAGGTTGCGCACCATCGCCTGCAGCGCCGTCCCGCACACCGCCAGGCCGGCGCCGACCAGCGCGGCGAGCAGGACCCGCGGGAGCCGTACGTCCCACACGATGGAGTCGCGGGGCGCGCTCCAGGTCCGCTCTCCGGGGATGAGGAACAGGTGGTGGCCGATCACCTCGACCACGCTGCGGAACGGGACGGCGATCGCGCCGAACGCGATGCCCGCGACCACGGACACGGCGAGGGCGAGCAGCAGCCCGAGCGTCCACCGGCGTGCCCGGGCCGCGGTGCGATCGGGAGCCTCCGGAACGGCGACGGCGGGCTCCAGCGCGACCATCACGGCTCCTCGTCTTGTTGCAAGTCGATTGCAACAGAGAAGCTAGCGCACTAGCCCTGTCCGCCCGACACCGGGCGCTCCGCCCGAGATCAGCTGCCCGGCCTCCAGCGCCGGGCGATCGACAGCACGATCGGCATCACGAGGAGCACCGCGAGCAGCCGAACGATCTGGGTGACCGACACCAGGGCGGCGTCACCGCCGGAGTCGAGGGATGCGGCGAGCACGACGGGAAGCCCTCCGGGCGACGTCGCGAGATAGCCGTCGAGGCCCGAGACGCCGGTCCAGGCGGCGAAGGGCACCGCCACCAGCGCACAGAGGGCCACCAGCAGCACGCTCGTCACCAGGGCGATCGGGAGGAGTCCGCGCAGGTCGGCGAGCGTACGCCGGTTGAACCCGCTGCCCGACTGGAGCCCGATCGCCAGGAGCGCCGCCGACTGGACGAGGGGCGGGGTGACCGAGGCCTCGAAGGGCGGCGCCAGCATCAGCAGGGTCCCGGCCAGCAGCGCGCCGACGACGGCGGGCGCGGGCAGGCGGAGCAGGTGCCCGAGGAGGAGCCCACCCGGCGCCACCAGCACGACGTACACCCAGTCCGACGCCCCCGCGGCGGCCGACGTCGCCGCGCCTCCCGTCGACGTGTCGAAGAGGGTCGCGAGCAGGACCGGGAGCGTGACGATCACGACGACGACCCGCAGGTACTGCACCACCACGACCACCCGCTGGTCGGCTCCCAGGTCCCCGCGATCGCGGTGACGGTCGAGGCACCACCGGGGACCGAGGCGAGGACGGCCGTGGTCCGGGAGACGCCGTGCCGCAGCAGCAGCTGGCCCATCGCCACCGCCACCACGATGGTCAGCGTCGCGACCGCGAACACGGCCGGCAGCTGCGCGTGCACGCTCCCCCACCCGTCGAGATCGACCTGGGTCGCGACCGTGCCGCCCAGCACGGCCTGGGCGGTCCGGCTGACCGGCGTGGGCACCGCGAGCTGCCGGCTCAGCAGCAGCGCGCACGTCACCGACGTCACGAAGCCCGCGAACAGCGCGGGCGACGGCGCGGAGACGGCGAACATCAGCGCCGTCGCACCCGCGCTGATGACCGCCGCGAGCACCACGCGCCACGCCGGCGGGCTCATGCACTCTCCGAGCTGTCGATCGCGGGTGGATGGGTCGTCCGGCTCAGGCGGTCTCCAGCTCCTGCTGACGGGTCGCCTGCTCGAGGACGTGGCGGGCCTGATTGTAGTTGGCCACGTCGACGAAGCTCCCCTCGTGCATGAGCGAGCCTCGTCCCTCCGCAGCCGCCTGCTCGAAGGCGGCGACCACCTCGCGCGCCGCCCGGACCTCGTCGGGCTGCAGGCCGAAGACCTCGTTGAGGACGGGCACCTGGGACGGGTGGATGCAGGGCGCGCCCCGGCTGCCCAGGCTCCTGGCGTCCTCCGCCGTCCGCCGGAAGGCGTCCAGGTCGCCGAAGTCGACGATCAGGCCCGGCAGCCCCAGGGGCTGCACCCCGGCGGCGCGCGCCGCCAGGGTCACCTCGACGAACGCCTGCCTGATGCCGTCCCCCGCGGGGTCGAGGCGGGCCTCGATCGACAGGTCGCCGGTGCCGATCGCCGTCGCCGCGACCCGGTCGCTGGCGCGCAGGATGTCGTCGATGCGGCGCACTCCGCCGGCCGTCTCGATCCGGGCGAAGATCCGGACGTGTCCGCGCTCCAGGCCACGCTCGGCCTCCAGCTCGTCCAGCATCTCGGAGACGACGCGTACGACGCCGGGGTCGTCGACCTTCGGGAGGTTGATCGCGGTGACCGCCGGGTGCACGCTCGCCGCGAGGTCGGGGACCAGGTCCGACCAGTTCCGGTTGACCCGGACCAGCACGTCCCCGCGGCCCTGCGCGACCGTCCCGATCGCATCGGTCAGCCCGGCGCGGGCCGCCGCCTTCTGCTCGCGGGGCACCGAGTCCTCGAGGTCGAGGATGACGGCATCGGCTCCCCGTCGGGTCGCGCCCGCGACGAACCGCGGGCGGTTGGCGGGGACGTACAGCAGCGACCGCCAGGGGGCCGCGTCGTGGTCACGCATGGTTCTCCTCGATGATCTCGTCGGTCAGCAGTGCCGTGATCCGCTCGTCCGCGATCCCGGCCTCGCGCAGCACGTCGGTGGTGTCCTCGCCGAGCAGCGGCGCCGGCCGCCGGATCCCCGAGGGGTGGCGGACATGTGCGGCACGATGTTGTGCATGGCGACGCGCTCCGGCTCGCCCGGACGACCGGGCAGGTCCACGAACACCTTGCGCGCCTGGAAGTGGGGGTCGCGGCGGGCGTCGGCCACGGCGTAGAGCGGGCCGGCCGTGACTCCGTGGCGGTGGAAGTGCGCCAGCGCCTCGTCCCGCGAGTGCTGCCGGACCCAGGCACCGATGATCGCGTTGATCTCCTCGCGGTGCTCCAGCCGGTCGTCGTACGTCGCGAACCGCCGGTCGTCCGCGAAGTCGCCCATGCCGAGGGCCTCGAAGACCCGCTGCACGATCGAGTCCGTGCCGGCCGACAGCGCGATCCACAGGCCGTCGGCGCACTCGAAGATGCCCTTCACCGAGGAGGCGCGCGTCCCCTCGCCCCGCACCGGGAGCCGGCCGAGCTGGTCGAGCAGCGCGTCCGGTCCCATGATCGAGGTGATCGGCTCGAACAGCGACACGTCGACGACCTGGCCCGGTCCGCCGCCGCGCGCGTGCAGGACCGCGGCCACCGTGGCGCAGGCGCCGTAGAGGCCGGCGACCATGTCGGCCAGGGCGGTCGGGGCGGGGACGGGCGGCCGGTCGGCGTACCCGTTGCGCAGCATGTAGCCCGAGACCGCCTCGGCGAGGGTGCCGAAGCCCGGGCGGCTCGCGTACGGGCCGGTCTGCCCCCAGCCCGACAGCCGGGTGACGACCAGGCCCGGATGGCGCGCCAGCAGCGCGTCGGGGCCGATGCCGAGCGACTCCAGCGTTCCCGGCCGGAAGTTCTCGGCCAGGACGTCGAACTGCGGCAGGATCTCCAACAGCAGGGCGCGCCCCTCCTCCGACTTCAGGTCGAGCGCCAGGCTGCGCTTGTTGCGGTTGTAGACGACCCAGTACGGCGACAGGGCGGCGCGTCCCATGCCCCGCATCTCGTCGCCCACCTTCGGCCTCTCGACCTTGACCACGTCGGCCCCGAGGTCGGCGAGGACGAGCCCGCAGTGTCCGCCGGCGGCCAACCGGCCGAGGTCGAGGACACGCACTCCCTCCAGCGGTCCCTTGGCGTCGGGCTGGTAGTCGACGGGGTTCTGGTAGTCGACCGGATCGAGGGTGAGTTCAGGCACGGACTGGCTCCTGGTTCGGGGTCGTGGGAGACGTCGCGTCGAAGACGCGGGCCGCTCCGCTGGGGATGTGGGCATGGGCGGTCGGACCGGCGACGGCATCCCGGCTGTCGACGAAGAAGGACGTCCCGGCGTGCGAGACGCCGTAGCGGTAGTGGGATCCGAGGAACATCCGGGACTCGATCCGGACGGGGATCGATGCGCGGTCGCGCGCCTGCTCGCTGAGCTCGACGTCCTCCGGGCGCACCATCAGCTGGACGTCGCGTACGGCGGCGCCGACCGGAGCGTCGAGCGCGAGCACCGCTCCGTCCTGCCCGATCCGTACGTCCGTGCGCCCACCGGAGGAGCCGACCACCGTCCCGGCGATCAGGTTGCTCGAGCCGAGGAACGAGGCGACGAACGGGGACGACGGCTCGCGGTAGACCTCCTCGGGGGCGCCGATCTGCTCGATCGCGCCGTCCTTCATCACGACGATCCGGTCCGACATGGCGAGAGCCTCGTCCTGGTCGTGCGTGACGAAGATCGTGGTGAGGCCGAGGCGGGCCTGGATGTCCTTGAGCCAGACCCGGGCCTGCTCGCGGAGCTTCGCGTCGAGGTTGGACAGCGGCTCGTCCAGCAGCAGGACCCGTGGCGAGTAGACCACCGCGCGCGCCATCGCGACGCGCTGCTGCTGCCCGCCGGACAGCTCGTGCGGGTACCGCTCGGCGAGATCCCCCATCCCGACGAGCGCCAGGGTCTCCGCGACGGCCGCCGCGATCTCGGCCTTGGGCCGGCGGCGCAGTCGCAGGGGGTAGGCGACGTTGTCGGCGACGCTCATGTGCGGCCAGATCGCGTAGGACTGGAAGACGACGCCGCAGTCCCGCCGCTCGGGCGGCCGGTTGATCCGCCTGGCGCCGTCGAACAGCGTGACCTCCCCGCAGGTGATGGAGCCCCGCGTCGGGGCGGCCAGTCCTGCGATCGACATGAGGGTGGTGGTCTTCCCGCAGCCGCTGGGACCGAGCAGGGTCACGAACTCGCCCTCGGCGACGTGGAAGGAGATGTCCTTCAGGACGGTGTTGTCGCCGTAGTCGAGGCCGAGCCGGTCGATGGTGACGTCAGACATGGGCTTTCACTCCGAAGAACAGGCGGCCCGACCCGAGGACGACGGCCGTGATGAGCATCTGGATGACGCCGAGGGCGGCGACGGGACCGGCGAATCCCGCCAGCCACTGGCGCAGCATGGTCAGTCCGATGACCTCGTTCCCGGACGTCATCAGGAAGATCGCCGGGTCGTAGTCGTTGAGCAGGGCGACGAACATGAGGACGAAGCAGGCGCCGAGCGCTGGACGCAGGAGCGGGACGACGATGGTCCAGCCGGTGCGCAGCCAGCCGGCTCCGCACGTCCGGGCGGCGCCGTCGAGCTCGTTGCTGATCGACAGCAGCGTCGACTCGATCGCCGCGTAGCCCACGGCGGTGTTGCGGATGACGAAGGCGATCATGATCCCCCAGATGGAGGCCCGGACCCAGCCGGACGGATCGACCACGACGAAGGCCCAGAACAGGCCCATGCCGACCACGATGCCGGGCATCGCCCGCGGGAACAGGAGCAGCGGCGGGAGCGCCGTACGGAACCGGAACTCCGAGCGGTGCGCGACCAGGGCGGCGATCGTCAGGGCCACCGTCGAGACGAGGGCGCCGACGACGGCGACGAGGATGCTGTTGCGGATCGAGCGCGTGAACGCGGGGCTGTCGAACACCGTGGAGAAGTTGTGGGTGGTCAGCACCTCCCACGGCGAGATCAGCGGGGAGAAGATCTGGGTGAACGCCGTCATCAGCAGGCCGAAGGTCGGCATGACGATCGCGAGGACCACCCACGCCAGGCACAGCACGGACGCGACCGGGCCGATGATGCCGAGATCGAGCGGACGGCGGGCCTTGGGCTTGCCCGAGGCGGTCACGAACCTCTTGCTGTCGCCCTCGAGCCTGCTGCGCAGCAGCATCATGAGGGTGACGATGAGCAGCAGGGTCGACGCGGTGGCCGAGACCAGGCCCTGGTTGTCCGCCGACCTCGTCCAGTTGTTGTAGATGTACGTCGAGACCGTCTCGATCCCGGACGACGTGCCCAGCAGCAGCGGCAGGCCGAGCGACTCGAACACCATCATGCTGATCAGCACGCCGGCCAGCAGCAGCGACGGCCGCATCATCGGCAGGGTGATCGTGCGCAGGATCCGCGCCGGGCCGGCGCCCGCCGACAGCGCGGCGTCCTCGATCGAGGAGTCGAGCGTCGAGAGCCGCGCCCGCGCCAGCAGGTACACCATGGGCACGGTGCGCTCGAGCGACACCAGGGCCATGCCGGGGATCGAGTACAGGTTCCAGGGGACGCCGCCGAAGGTGTTCGCGAACCAGGTCGAGATGTAGCCGCTGGGCGCGTACATCGAGACCCAGCCGAGGGTGGCCCCGAGCCCCGGGAACAGCAGCGGCGCCAGGAGCAGCACTCCGATCAGCGAGCGGCCGGGCATGTTCGTCCGGGTGACCAGGACCGCCAGGGCGGTGCCGATCAGGATCGACGGGACCGCCGTCAGCACGGCCAGCAGGCTCGTGTTCCACAGCGCCGTCCAGAACGAGGCGTCGGAGAGGAAGGCGGTGTAGTTGTCCAGCGTGAACGAGCCGCCGGACTCGTAGAGCGGCACCGAGCGCAGCGCGGCGTACGCGATCGGGAGGATCGCGCCGAGCAGCAGCACCGCCGAGACGACCAGGGTGATCCACCAGGTCAGCGAGGACGCCGACGGCCGGTGCCGGACCCGCGCGGGCGCGGGTCCGGCGTGACTGCGAAGGGACACGATCAGCCCTTGTCGAGCGCGTCGACCCGCGCCTCGAAGTCCGGCTTGTCGTCGAAGACCTGGCGGCCGAACGGCACGAGGTGGACGTTCTCCTCGCCCAGCTCGTCCTGGATGTGCTTGAGCGCGAAGTCGCCGCAGGTGCCGACCACGTCCTCGCGGACGGCGGTCAGGCCGCTCGCGCACACGACCGTCTGCCCCTCGGCGGACAGGAGGTAGTCCTGGAGCAGGGCGGCCGCGTTGGGGTGCCCGGCGTCGCTCAACGGCGCCACGTAGCGCGGCTGGACCGGGGTGCCGTCGGAGGCGTAGGACCAGCCGACGAGCTTGTCGTATCCCATCGGCGCGAGCAGGCCGCGCGCCAGACCGGACTGGAAGTAGCCTCCGACGTACTCGCCCTGGGCGACCTTCTGCAGCATCGTGCCGCCGGCCGACTCGTAGGTCGTCTCGGGGACCAGGTCGGCGTACACGTCCCAGGCGGCGTCGCCGATGGCGTCGGCCAAGGTCCACATCTGGCTGTAGCCGTTGTCGTTGCTGAGGTCGTAGGTCGTCAGCTTGCCCGGATGGGCGTCGCCGATCGCGGCCAGGTCGGCCATCGAGGCCGGGTACTGGCCCTCGTCGAGGACGGCCTTGTTGTACACCAGGATGCCGGGGTCCGCGGCGAAGGCGTAGACACCGCTCTCCGGCTGGGTGAACTCCGGGAGCTCGGCGGTGAACGGCGAGGTGCGCGCGGCGATCACGTCGGCAAGGTCGAGGAAGGTCTTGCTGTTCGAGTCGATCACCAGGTCGGCCGATGCGGCGCCGGTCTTGGCCTCGGAGAGGACCCGCTGGACGAGCTCGGAGCCGCCGAGGTCGACGGTCTCGATCCTGATGCCCGGGTAGGCCTTCTCGAAGGTCGGGATCAGCCGCTTCCACATGTCCTCGGGCGGGTTGCCGTAGACGACGACCTTCCCCTCGGCGGTCGCCTCGGCGACCTCGTCCTGGCCGATCCCGGCCGCGGCCCTCGTGTTCCTGGCGATGGGCTCGTCCGTGGCGCCGCCGTCGCCGCAGGCCGTCAGGAGGCCGCCGGACAGCAGGGCTGCCGTGCTGACCGCGAGCCAGCGTCGGGTCGGAATCTTCATGGTCGTCCTTTCCTCTCGGGTCGTGCGTGTGTCGGCCACCACACGACCGAACGGCCGTGAGCGTAGGCCGCCCGTTCTCCTGTTTGCAATAGCAAAGTGCCTATCTGCCTGCAATAGTTTTGCTACTGGAATCTTTCGAAGTGGATCTTTGCTATTCGTAGTAGCATCCAGCCATGCCGCCTGCACTCGAACGTCTGGAGACACAGAGCGTCGCCGACCGCTGCTACGAGGCGATCAGCCGCGCCATCACGGTCGGCGAGCTGCGCGCCGGGGAGCGGCTGACGGAGCGCGGGCTGGCCGCCAGCCTGAATGTCAGCGCGACGCCGATCCGCGAGGCGATCAAGCGCCTCGAGCGCGAGGGCCTGGTGGAGCGCCCAGGCCCGCGCACGCTCGTCGTGACGGCGATGACCCCCGCCACCCTGAGCCAGATCATCGAGGCCCGCGCCGCGATCCGCGGCGTGCTGGCCCGCCTCGCGGCACGCCACGCCACCCCGGAGCAGGTCGATGAGCTGATGGCCGTCCTCGACGAGTCCGACGACCTGTGGCGCCTGATCGCGAGCCGCCGGGCCGACGGCCTGCCCATCGACGATCACCTGCGCCGCGTCGCGGACATGACCGACCGGTTCAACCGGCTCCAGTACGCCTGCGCGGGCAACCCGCTGCTGGTGCGCCTGCTGGAGCAGACCGAGGCGTTCAACCACCGTGAGATGCGCGAGCGCACCCAGCGCGCCATGTTGGACCAACAGGTCCCGGGCAACTACCGCTGGAAGGACGACCGCGCCGTCGTCGAGGCCATCGCGCGACGCGACGAGGCGGAGGCGGAGCGGATCACGATCCAGCACGTGCGCAAGGCGATGACCGAGGTGCTCGAGATCTGGCCGCAGACCAGGGGCGACGGCGCACCGGACGAGAGCTGATCGCTCTCGGCGTCGGGGGCAGCGCGATCCGACGGCCCGCGCCCTAGAGTGGCGCCACCGTGGGGAGGTGGGACATGCGCAAGCGGGGCAGGCCGATCGCCGCGCTGCTGGTGCTCGTCGCGATCGGCGCCGCAGCCTGCACCGAGGGTGGAAGCGCGTCGCCGCGCGCGGACCACACCTCCTCCGAGGCCCCGCTGATCCCGGAGGAGAGCGCGCTGCCGACCGCGCTGCCCAGCGACGTGCTCGCGGGCGAGATGCAGGACCTGGCGAAGCTGGCCGAGCGGCTGGCGCAGCAGCTGCCCGCGCAGCGGCGGCCCGCGCCGGTGCGGATCGCGGGCAGCAGCTCGCGCTGGCAGCCGGGCACGGCGTACCGCGGGGTGTTCGCCGATCCGGACATCGTGCGACACCGGGACCGCTGGTACGCCTACGCGACCAACACCTCACACCTGCGGCTGCCCACGCTGACCTCCCGCGACCTGGTCACCTGGACCCCGCTCGCCGACAGCGCGGGCCGTCGGGTGGACCCGCTCGAGATCGGCGGCTGGGTGCGCAGCCGCGACGGCGGCCGCGACCTGTGGGCGCCCGGCGTCGAGAAGGTGGGAGACGGCTGGACGGCGGCGTACGCCGCGCCGGCGGGCACCCAGGGCGGGCAGCGGCACAACTGCATCGGCCTGACCCGCGGGCCCTCGCCGGCCGGCCCGTTCCGACCCGTGGGCGAGCCGATCTGCTACGGCGAGGCGCAGCTGGGTGTCATCGACCCCGACGTGTTCGTCGACGAGCACGGCGTCCCGTGGCTGCTGTGGAAGTTCTCCGGTGTGGTGAACCGCCGCCCGGCCGGCATCTTCATCCGCCAGCTCAACCCGGACGGCACCGGCTTCGCCGACGGCTCGCAGACCCGGGAGCTGCTCACCCTGGAACGGGCCTGGGAGGGCGACACCATCGAGAACCCGAGCATGGTGCAGTTCCGCGGCGTCACCTACCTCTTCTACTCCGGCAACTCCTGGGAGCGGGCCGACTACGCCACCGGGTACGCGATCTGCGCGGGACCCGAGGGTCCGTGCGTCCGCCAGAACCGCGGCGACCCGCTGCTGTCGACCGCCGCGACCGGCCGGCTGGGGCCGGGCGGCGCCTCGGCGTTCGTGGACCACAAGTCGCTGCGGCTGATCTACCACGCCTGGGACCAGGTGGGCCGGACCCGGCAGATGCACATCGCGAGCCTCTGGCAGCGCGACGACGGCACCCTCGAGGTCATCGACCCGGGTTGAGCGACCGGACGTACTCCCCCGGCGTCACGCCGAGCAGGCGCCGGAAGTGCCGGTGCAGGTGCGACTGGTCGTGGAAGCCCACCTGTACGGCGACCTCGGCGGGCGGGTGCCCGGCCAGCAGCGCGTGCCGCGCGGCGTCGAGCCGCCGGCCGACGAGGTAGCGGTGCGGCGGCACGCCGACCTCCCGCCGGAAGACGCGGACCAGATGGGCCGGGTCGGCGCCCAGCTCCGCCGCGGCCTCGGCCAACGAGACGCCCTCCACCATCCGCTCGTCGAGCAGCTCGCGCAACCGGCGGGCCAGGGTCGGCGCGGTGACCGGAGGCGCCTCGGGGTCGACCCGCGCCAGGTGCCGCTGCAGCCGCTCCACCACCAGGGCCAGGCCCACCTCCGCCGCGAGCTCCTCCCCGGGCAGGGCCACCGCGCGGTGCAGCCGGTCGACGGCCGCACGCAGCGCCCCGTCGGCGGGATCCGGCCGGTCGACCCAGCTCCCGACCCGCTCCGGGTCGAGCCGGTCGGCGTCGAGATAGAGCACCCGCTTGCGGAAGCCGCCCGCCTCCGCGCTGCGCCCGTCGTGGGCGACGTACGGCGGCAGCACGGTCACCCGCGAGCGCGCCGTCGCCCGCTCGTGGCGACCGAGGTCGTAGCGCACCGTCCCGTGGTCGACGAGGAGGACCGTCCAGGTGTCGTGGGTGTGCGGCGGGTAGGCGTGGCTCGGGAAGTGCGCGTGCAGCACCTCGGCCACGCCGGGCACGTCGGGCCGCCAGGTGCGGATCCGCGGCCGGGGCGCCATGTCAGGAACGTACAAGACGGGGCCGTCGCGCCCCGGCCAGGCTGGGCGCCGTGGACGACATCCTGCAGCCCCCGTTCGACTCCAAGATCGCCATCGCCGTCCGCGACGACCTGGCCACCTGGCAGCGCCTCAACGTCACGGCGTTCCTCGCCAGCGGCGTCGCCGCGGCGCATCCGCACCTGATCGGCGCGCCGTACGCCGACGCGGACGGCACGGCGTACCTGCCCCTGCTGGGCATGCCGGTGCTGGTGTTCCGGGCGAGCGTGGAGACCCTGGGCGCGGCCCGCGAGCGCGCCGTACGACGCGGCCTGCCGCTCGCGGTCTACACCGGCGACATGTTCCGCACCGGCCACGACGAGGCGAATCGGGCGGTGGTCGCCGCGGTCGGGGGTGCGGCTCTCGACCTGGTGGGCCTGGCCGTGCACGGGCCCCGCAACGCCGTCGACAAGGTGCTCAAGGGCGCGAGCCTGCACCCCTGACCCGGTCGGCGTGCATCCGCATCCAGCCGGCCACCTGCCACATCAGCGGCTCGGCCGCGTCGAAGACGCCGGTGTGCCGCCAGAAGCCGTGCACCTGGCCGAGGTAGCGGGTGCCGACCACCTCGACGCCCGCCTCGGCGAGCAGCAGGGCGAGGTGCTCCCCTCGTCGCGCAGCGGGTCGTGCTCGGCGGTCGCGACCAGGGTCGGCGGCAGCGTGCCGAGGGCGTCCGAGCGCAGCGGCGCGAGGTCCGGGTGCTCGAGGTCGGCGGGCGTGGCGGCGTACTGCTGCCAGTACCAGGCGGCCTCCGCTGGGTCGAAGCCGTCGGCGGCGGTGCGGTAGGAGTCGTAGGACGCCGTGGGATCGAGGAACGGGTAGACCAGCGCGAGGCCGGCGAACCGGCCCGGGTGCCGCAGCGCCGTCACCAGCGCCAGGTTGCCGCCGGCGCTGTCGCCGTGCGCGAACGTCGGCAGCGCCGCGAGCCCGGGCTCGCCGTCCAGCCAGCGCACCGCCGCGGACAGGTCGTCCGGCGCGGCCGGGAACCGGTGCTCCGGCGGGCGCCGGTAGTCCACGCTGAGCACGGCCGCCCCGCTGATGTTCGCGAACCGCCGTACCGCCGCGTCGTGGACCTCGACGTCGTTGAACACGAACCCGCCCCGTGGGCGTGCAGCACCACGGCGTCGTACCCCTCGGGGAGGTAGAGCCGAGCCGGTACGCCGCCCGCGTCGACGTCGCGCACGTCCGCGACCGCGGGCCGCTCCTGGGCCAGGGCGGCCGCGCGGTCGCGCTCCCGCTCGGCCGCGATGTCGTAGGCGGGATCGGTGACGGGGAGCTCCCCGGCGGCGTTCTCGACGGCCGCACGGGCCTGGGGGTGGAGGGCCATGCGGCGGACCCTAGCGAGTCAGCGGGCCCGCGACTTCGCGGGCAGGCACCGCACGTCGGCCGCGGGCGCGGACGCCTTGACCTTCACGAACACCTTCCCGCCGGGCCGCTTGCGCAACTTGACCGAGAACTTCCCGTTGGCCTTCGCCCGGCCGGCGCCGATCTTGCGCGCCTTGCCCTTGCGGGGCTTGGCGTAGGCGACCACCTTGCCGGCCCGGCAGCCGGGCTCGGCCGTGACGACCCGCCCCTTGACCCGCCGGCCCGAGACGGCGCGGAGCTTGACCTTGCGGGCCACCTGGCGGGCGGGGAACAGGTTCGCGTCGACGGTGATCGCGCCGACCCGGTTGGCGCCGGTGTCGAGGAACCACAGGCGCCCGTCGGGACCGAAGGCGATGTCGTCGGGGTCGTGCGGGGCGATGCGGACCCGCGAGATGACGCCGGTGGTGGTGATCCGGCCGATCGCGCCGTCCTCGGCCCACCAGAGGGCGCCATCCGGTCCGGCGGTCATCGAGCCCGGCACCGGGTCGACGTGGGTGGCGAGCTCGGGCAGCGGCCAGGCCCGCAGGCTGGTGCCGTCGAAGCGGCCGACCGATCCGCCCTCGGCGGTGCTGAGCGGCGTGCCGGGCGCGAACCCGGTCGCCCACAGCGCGCCGTCGGAGCCGAACGCCAGCGAGGTGCTGTCGATATTGCTGTTCCCCCAGCTGATCGGGTGGTTGGTCTGGTTGCCCGCCTCGTCGAGCCGCTTGAGGTAGCCCGCGCCGTCGCCGTACCAGAGCGCTCCGTCGGGGGCGACGGCCATCGGCGTCGGGCTGAGGTACGACGTGGCCAGCGACCAGCCCTGGGCCGGATTGGTGTCCGCGTCCAGCAGCCGGTGCACCTGGCCGCCGTCGGCCTGGGTGAGCCACACGCCGCGTCCGCGACCCGCGGCGAGGTCGGAGAAGATGGTCGCGAGCGGCGCCTCGGCCACCCGCTCGACCGTGCCGCCCGTGGTCGCTCGGCCGAGCCGGAACCGGCTGTCGGTGAGGAACCAGAGGTAGCCGTCGGCTCCCCGCACGATGTCGCTCGGGCCGCTGCCGCCGCCCATCGGCGGGACCGGGAACTCGGTGATCGCGCCCGCCGCGGTGATCCGGCCCAGCTTCCAGCCCTTGCGCTCGGTGAACCACAGCTGCCCGTCGGGCCCGACCACGAGCGAGTCCAGGCCGGCGTCGGCGGTCGGCACGGGGTACGTCGCGATGGTCGGCGCCCTGCCCGGGCGCTCCGGCGCGCCCTCCTCCGCCCGGGCGGCGCCCGCCTCCACGCCGGCCAGGGACGCCAGCAGCAGCGTCCCCGCCGCGGCCGCCGCGCACCGTCTGATCCGCACCTCGCCACGCTCCTCTCACCGCCGGTCACCGTGCGAACCGAGGCTGCCGCACCGGCGCGCCGGCCCGCCGCGATCCCGAACGTTCCCGAACGCTCCCGGACGGTCCCGGACGGCCGCGCACGCACCCGGTACGGTCACCGCGTGACAGCCGCACGCCCGGCCTCGGACGAGGGCGCGACCTGGACCCTGGACGACCTCGCCGCCGGGCTGCGGGAGCTGCGCGCCGACGCCGGCAGCCCGTCGTACGCCCGGATCGCCGAGGGGATCGCCGAGGCCCGCCGGGCCCGCGGGGTGCCCGAGCCGGAGTGTCACGTCGGCCGGGTGACCGTCTACGACTGCTTCCGCGCGGGGCGCCGGCGGCTCGACGCGGACCTGGTCGCGGAGATCGTGGAGGCGCTCGGCGGGGACGCCGCCACGGCCGAGCACTGGCGGCAGCGCAGCAGCGCGGCCCAGCACCGGCGGGACGCCGGGATGGTCGGTACGGCGACGGCGCCGGTGCCGCCGCCGGAGGAGCCGTCGATCGACCGGCCCGAGCTGGCGGCCGTGGTCGCGGCCGTCGAGGCCGGCGCCCGGGTCGTCGTGGTCGACGGGCTGGCCGGGAGCGGCAAGACCCAGCTCGCCCGGCGGGCCGCGCAGCGCCTGGTCGCGAGCGGGCGCCTGGCCGGCGGGCTCCAGGTCGACCTGCGCGGGTTCCACGACGGGCTGCCCCCGGTCGCGACCGAGGCCGCCCTCACGGCCGCCGTCCGCGCGCTGGGCGGTGGCGCCGCGCCGGCCGCGCTGCCCACCCGGCGCCAGCAGTACGCCGACCTGCTCCGGGCCCGGCCGCACGTCGTCGTCCTCGACGACGCGGCCGACGAGGAGCAGGTGCGCCCGCTCCTCGTGCGCGCCGGGCCGACCGTGCACCTGGTGACCAGCAGGCTCGCGCTGCTGCCCGACGTACCGGACCGGGTGACGCTCGGCTCGTTCACGCCCCGCGAGTCGGTCCACCTGCTGGGCGCGATCGCCGGCGCCGACCGGGTCGCCGCCGAGCCGGAGGCGGCGGCCGCGCTGGCCGAGGCCACCGGCCACCTCCCGCTCGCGGTGTCCCTCGCGGCGACCCGGGTCCCGCGCGCCACGACTGGCCGCTGGCCGATCTCGTCGAGGTGGCGGACGCCCGGCGCCGCAGCCTGCGGGTCGACGACGCCGTCGCCGAGACCCTCGCGGCGACGTACACGGCGCTCGGCCCGGAGGCGGCCCGGCTGCTCCGGCTGCTGTCCGCCCTGCCGGTCGAGCACCTCGACGAGACGGCCGTCGCGGCGGTCGCCGGGACGCCGGCGGAGGAGGCGGCCGCGGCCCTGGCGGAGCTGTGGCGCCACCACCTGCTCCAGCGCTCCGCGCCGTCCCGCCTGCGGATGCACCCGCTGGTCCGCACGTTCGCGCTCGACCGGTCCCACGACCAGGACCGACCGGTCGAGCGCGCGGCGGCGCAGCGCCGGCTCGCGCAGCACCTGCTCGCCCTGGCCTGGGCCGACCACGTCCACCTGCGCGCCGGCAGCGGCCGGCCGCCGCCGGCCGGCCTCGAGCTGCCCGACCTCGACGCCGACGAGGCGCGCCGCCGGGTCGATCGCGAGTCCGACACGCTGCTGCTGCTCGCCGGCCTGGCCGACGGGCCCCTGACCGACGTCCTGCCGGACCTGGCCCGGGCGCTCGCCTCCCGGCTCGACCTGTGGGGCAGGTACGCCGACGCGCGGGTCCTGCACGAGCGGGCGTGGGCGGTCGCCCGGGCCGCGGAGCGACCGGACGCCGTCCTGCGCGCCCGGCTCGACCTGGGCCGCGCGCTCGTCCGGCTCGGCGACCTGACCGCGGGCGCCGAGCACCTCGGCGCCGTCCACCCGCAGCTCGAGGAGGCCGGCCTCCCGATCGAGGCCCGCGAGGCGCTCAACGGCCTCGCCATCGTGGCCGCCCAGCAGGGCCGGCCCGCCGAGGCCTCCGCGCTCTTCCGGCGCTGCGCCGAGCTCGCCGCCGAGAGCGGTGACCTGGTCGGTCAGGCGCTCTCCCTCGACAACGTCGCCATCGTCGAGCACCGCCTCGGCAACTTCGCCGAGGCGCTGCGGCACCACCAGCTCGCCCAGGGAGTGGCCGAGCGGGCCGGCGCCGACGCGCCGCGCGCGCTGAGCCTGGTCAACACCGCGACCCTCCAGCTCACGCTCGGCGACCCGGAGGCCGCGCTGGCCTCGGCCGAGGAGGGCGTGCGGCTGGCGGAGCAGGTCGGCCACGACCCGGTCCGCGGCTACGGCCTCACCGCGGGGGGCCGGGCACTGGTCGGCCTCGGCCGGCCCCTCGACGGGATCGCCCACCACGACACCGCGCTCGAGATCGCGCGCCGGTCCGGGGACCGGCTGCTGGAGGCGTCCGCGCTGTGCGGCGTGGCGAGCGCCCGGCTCGCGCTCGCCGAGCACGCCGCCGCCCGGGACGGCTTCGCCCGCGCCGAGGAGATCGCGGTCGCGGCCGGTCTGCTGCCCGAGCAGGTCCGCGCCCGCCGCGGGCTCGCCGACACCGCGGCCGCCGCCGGCGACGACGCGGCCGCCGCCGCCCACCTGGCCGGCGCGAGGGAGCTGGTCGAGGCCGCGCCGGAGACCGAGCAGGTCTATCTCCGCGCGTGGCTCGACGGGCCGGGCTGAGACTGCTCACATTTGTTAGGTCGACCTAACCTTCTCCCGTGGGCGACATCGTCACGACCGGCCACCTCACCACGATCGAGCGGCTCGAGCGCGCCGTGGGCGGCCGCACGCCCGCCGGGCACCTGAAGTCGATCCCGGCCCTGGACGAGCACTGCGTCGCCTTCCTCCGGCACTCCCCGCTGGCCGTCGTCGGCCTCCAGCACCGCGACGGGTCCCAGTCCACGACCCTGCTCGGCGGCACGCCGGGCGTGCTCACCCCCGTCGCGCCCGATCGGCTCCGGCTCGACTGGGCGGAGGTCCCGGCCGAGATCGCGGCGGCCGGCGACGGCGCGCCGGTGGGCCTGGTGGCGCTGGTGCCCGGGTACGGCGAGACGCTCCGCGTCAACGGGCGGCTCGCGGTCACCGGCGCGGGAGCCGACCTGGGAGCCGAGGTGCGCGTGGAGGAGGCGTTCCTGCACTGCGCGAAGTGCATGATCCGGTCCGAGCTCTGGGCCGAGCCGGACCTGCCCGGTGCCGGCACCGAGACCGGCACCGGCACCGAGGCGGAGGGCGATCTCGCGACGCCGGCCGTCGCCGCGTTCCTCGCCCGGGCGCGGTTCGTGACGCTGACCACCACCGACGGCGCCGGCCACACCGACGTCAGCCCCAAGGGCGACCCGGCGGGCTTCCTGGCGGCCGTCGACGCCCGGACCCTGGCCCTGCCGGACCGGCCGGGCAACCGGCGTACGGACTCCTGGCACAACCTCCTCGAGCACGACCGGATCGCGCTGGTCGCGCTGACACCCGGCGATCTGCGGGCGCTGCACGTCCGCGGCCGGGCCCGGATCAGCGACGACGAGGACCTGCGGGCCCGGTTCGTGGTGCAGGGCAACGTCCCGAAGGTCGTCCTCGTGGTCGACGTCGCGTCCGCCGAGCTGCGGCACGAGCCCGCGCTGGCCGACGCGGCGCTGTGGGACACCGTCCACCATGTCGCGAAGGGCGTCCTGCCCCGGGCCAGCCGGATCTGGACCGACCACGTCAAGCTCAACGAGGACTCCGGGCTCGCCGCCCGGGTGGCCCGGGTCGCGGTCTCCGAGCGGGCGCTGCGGGCCGGGCTGGCCGCCGACTACCGCCGCAACCTCTACTGATCGAGATGGCGCGAGCGCGTCGCTCGTTCCTCGCGCCGCGCTGCCGCGCTCGCGGTCGGCTCGGCGACGGGCTGGGCTGATCTGGCGGCAAGACCGTCGGCGATGGGTCGCAGCATCAGCGGGACTCGACCGCCAGCCGGCCGGCCAGCAGCGCGAAGCTCGCGGCGAACGCCTTGCGCATCCGGTCGACGACCTTCGGTCGTGACAGGACCTGGTCGCGGACGGCGGCCGCGCAGACGCCGTACAGCGCGAAGACGGCGAAGGTCATCGCCATGAAGACCGCACTCAGGCCGAGCATCGCGGGCACTGCGCCGGAGCCGGCGGGGACGAACTGCGGCAGGAAGGCGAAGAAGAAGATGGTCAGCTTCGGGTTGAGCAGGTTGAGCGTGACGCCGGAGACGAGCACCGCACGGACCGAGCCGGTGCGGGCGGCGTCCTCGTCCACGGTCAGCACGCCGCGGTCGCGCCAGGTCGACCAGGCCATGTACAGCAGGTAGGCGACGCCGGCGTACTTGATGGCCGCGAAGGCCACGCCGCTGGCGTGGAGCAGGGCCGCGAGCCCGGTGATGGCGGCCAGCATGTGCGGCACCGTGCCGAGGGTGCCGGCGAAGGCGGCGAGGACGCCGGCGCGGGTGCCGCGGGTCAGGCCGGCGGCGATCGCGTAGAGCGCGCCCGTTCCCGGGGTCGCGACGATCACCAGCGAGGTGAGGAGGAAGGCGGTGCTCATGCACAGGGAGACTAGGCGAGCCGCCGGGATTCGTCGTACGTCGAGAAGCGTATTCCCGACGAGAGACTCAGCCCGCCGGATAGTCGGCGGCCGTGGCCAGCTCGACGAGGTGGGCGCGGTCGCGGGCGTCCAGCTTGGCGAGGATGTTGGACAGGTAGTTGCTGACGGTCTTCTCGCTCAGGCCGAGCGCGGCGGCGATCTGCCGGTTGCTCCGGCCGCGCAGGAGCTCGGCCAGCAGGTCGTGCTCGCGGTCGGTGAGCTGGGGGAACGGCCGCGCGGGCGCGGGCCGGGCCAGCTGACGGTGCACGCGCTCGGCCGCCTGCGGCGCGAGCACCGCCTGGCCGGCGTACGTCGACTCGATCGCGCGGACCAGGTCGTCGACGCCGGCGTCCTTGAGCAGGTAGCCGCGAGCGCCCGCGCGCAGGGCGGGGAGCACCGAGTCGTCGTCGGCCATCGTCAGCATGAGGACGGCGATCTCCGGGCGGGCCTCGGCGAGCCGGCGGGTGGCCGCGATGCCGCCCCCGCCCGGCATCTTCACGTCCATCAGCACCACGTCCGGCGCCAGGGACAGGGCGAGCTCGACCGCCTGCTCCCCCGACTCGGCCGCGCCGACCAGCTCCACCCGGTGGGCGTGGGCGGCGAGCAGGGTCTGGATGCCCTCGCGGTAGAACACGTGGTCGTCGGCGACCAGGACGCGGACCGGGCCGGTCACCGCTGCCTCCTCGCGGTGGCGGCGCCGAGCGGGAGGCGGGCGGTGACCTCGGTGCCGCCGCCGGGCGGCGTGGCGATCTCGCAGGCCCCGCCGAGCTCCTCGGCCCGGTCGCGCATCGAGTGCAGCCCGGTGCCGGGCGGCGCCGCACCGAGGCCGACGCCGTCGTCGCGCACCGTCAGCCACAGGGTGCGCCCGTCGGAGGCGAGCCGCACCCGGATCGTGCGCGCCGCGGCGTGGCGGGCGGCGTTGGTGACGGCCTCCGTGGCGATCCGGTACGCCGCGGTCTCGACCACCGGCGGCATCGACCCCAGCCCGTCGGCGTCCACCTCCACGGCCAGCCCCTCGAAGCGGTCGCCGGCCGCCTGGAGCGCACCGACCAGCCCGAGCTGCTCCAGCTCGGGTGGGCGGAGGTCGCGCACGAGCGCCCGGATGTCGCCGATCACGCCGCGGGTCTGCTCGGCCACGTCGGCCAGCAGCCGGTCCGCGGTGTCGGGGTCCTGCCGCATCAGCGAGCGCGCGGCGTCCATCCGCTGGTAGAGCGAGGCCAGGGTCGGCCCGAGCCCGTCGTGGAGGTCCCGCTGCAGCCGGCGGCGCTCGTCCTCGCGCGCGACCAGGATCCGCTCACGGGACTCCCGGAGCTCGGTGAGCAGGGCGAGCGGGTCGAGGCTCCGCCCGTAGACGAACCGGTCGACGACCCGCTGCACCCGCAGCCGGAGCGGGTGGAACGCGACCGCCACGACGACCGTCGCGGCGAGCGGCCCGGCCAGGTCGTTGGCCGGCCAGATCAGGCCGCCGATCCCGGCGAGCACGGCGTACGCCGCGACGACGAGCCCCGTGAGCACGGCGTACACGAGCGCACGGTTGACCCAGAGGTCGACGTCGTACAGCCCGTGGCGGAGCACGGCGACCGTGATCGACGCCAGCAGCAGGCCGGCGATCAGGTAGCTGACCAGCTGGACCGCCGCGTTGCCGACCAGCGCGCCGACGCCGACGTCGTCGAGCAGCCCCCGCAGCGGCGTCAGCACCGCCACCAGGGCGAGCACCGCCCACAGCGCCAGAGCGACCACGACGCCGCGGGTCTGCCGCCGCTGCTCGGGCGTCGACACCCTCCGGTAGCGGTGGATCGCGGCCCAGGCCGCCGAGCCGAACAGCAGCGGCAGCGGCCAGGTCTCCACGAGGCTGTCCGGGTCCGGCTCGTGCCCGGCGACCGGGAGCAGCAGCACGTAGCCGAAGTACGCCGGCCAGCCGGCCATCGCCCAGCGCGACCAGCGCGGCACGACGCGGCCGTCGGGGAACAGGTAGGCGATCAGGATCCAGGCCGCCCAGCCGAGTCCCTGCAGCAGCTGGACCGCCTCGCCGGTGCTGCCGCCGAGCGCGTCGCGGTAGACGACCGACATCGCGCCGCCCATCGTCGACCACAGGGAGAGGGCCGCGGCGACGTACAGCCGGAACCAGGTGTCCGCGCCGCGCAGCACCAGCACGGCCGCGGTGAGCCCGGCCGCGGCGACCAGCACCTCGAGCAGCATCGGGTACGCCGCGGCCAGGCCGAACGGGATGCCCGCGTCCGCGACGACGGAGCGGAAGGCGTCCTCGGTCCAGCTGTCGGGCATCGCCCAGACGGCGGCGGCGGAGCGGCTGCCGTGCGCCCAGAGCACCAGCCCGCCGAGGAACAGCGCGGCGCAGGCGGCGACCCAGGCGCGGGCGCAGGCCTGGCCGACCCGCCACCAGGACAGGCCGACCCCGCCTGCGACCGGGGCTGCGGTCATTCCTCGGACGGTACGCGGCTGCGCAGCACCCCGCCACCGAGGACGGCCCAGAAGATGCCGAGCAGGAACGGCGGCAGCCCGCCCCTCAGGTCGGCGAACTCGTCCGGCCCGACGATGATCGGCAGGTACACCAGCAGCTCGACGATCCAGTACAGCGCCAGGATCGCCGCGATCGCGACGGCCGTCCGCCGGGCGATCCCCGCCCGGACGAGCGCGACCGCCACCAGGAGGGTCGCCGGGTAGGTGCCGATCCAGCCGGCGCCGAGGCTGAGCAGCCCGGACGCCGGATAGGTCCAGCTCTCGCCGTACGTCGCGTGGTCGAAGCCGAAGCCGATCGACGACACGACGACGTACGCCGTGCAGAGCGCGACCGCGACGGCGGCGAGCACCGGGACCAGCGACAGCGCCGGGAACCGCTCCGGCAGCCGGGGCCCGAGCACGGCCAGCCCGGCCGCGGCCAGGACCGACGGCAGCACCCAGAGCAGGTTGACCGCGAACCAGCCGACGCCGAGGTCGGACATCTGCGCGGTGGTCAGCTCGGCGCTGGACTCGACCTTCCCCGCGAGGAGGGTGATGGCGGCGACGAGATAGGCGACGAAGGCGGGCAGCGAGGCCACCAGCAGCCAGGCCGGCCGGGTGAGCGAGCGACGGGTCGCTTCGGTGACGAGTGTCATGACGGGTTCCTCTCGTGGGACGACGAGAGGACGCTGCCCCGCCCGGCTTCCCGGGCGGTAGGGAGTGCTCGGGCTCGGCCCGGGATCAGCCCGCCTGCTCGACCTCGAGGCCGGTCAGCGTCGGCGTTCGGGTCGCGGTGTCGAAGCCGATCTCTCCCCTGCCGGTGAACCTCATGGTGCGCACACCCTGTCGGGCGACGTACCGGAACGCGCCCGAGACGGCGACCCCGTCGTCGACGGCGTCGACGGTGATCGTGGGCCTCCCCGCGAGCCCCTTCCACCACCCCGGCGCGGAGGGATCCCCGTCGGCGCGGACCGTCTGCACGAGGTCGAGGAACGGGCACTGGCCGAAGGCGTCCGGTCCGCCGCACGAGTCGGCTCTCGTCGTGAAGGCCTCGGCGATGACAGCCCGGGTGTCGGCCGTGGCCGCCAGGGTCGGGACGGGCTCGGCGGTCGCGCTTCCGGGCAGGACGACGACGGGCGTCGGCACCGACGCGAAGTAGGGATCGATCCGCTTCTCGGCGCGGTAGACGGCCGGGTAGAGGGGCTGGACGTCGCCGTCGCCGTCACCGGCGGCGCTGACCCGGGGCCTGCGCTCGAGCAGGATGTCGCCCAGTCGGATGTCGGTGTCGACGTTCAGCAGGCCCGGCTCGTCCCAGTCGACCGATCCCACCATCGGGGAGGCGACCCGCCAGCCGTCCTCGTCCCGGCCGAGCACCAGCGGCCAGGTGTGCTCCTCGCCCGCGAGCCGGTAGCGCACCTCGACCTCGACCGGATCCTCCAGCGTGGACGCGGCGGGCAGATCCGCCGGGGGGTCCACCGACCGGGGGTCGCCGAGCGAGAGGACCTCGATCCGCTCGTCGGCAGCGGCGAGGAGGCGGGCCGCGTCGTCCAGCGCACGGGTGTCCTCCGCCGTCATCGTCGTCAGCTCCGAGAGATCGCCGTCTCCCGAGGCGATCAGGTCGACATAGCGCTGCGCCGCACGGGCGGCGTCGTCGTGGGAGGACGACGCCCGCACCCACGCGATGACGACCACCGCGGCGACGACCACCACGGCTGCGACCGCGAACGCGACGATCCTGTGCCGCGCCACCGGCGCCCGGGGGGTGTGCGAGCTCATCTGTGCCGTCAGTACGGGGTCGGGCCGCCGCCGTGGCCGGGCCGGGGCGGGACGTAGTAGGGGTCGACCGGCGCGCCCGGCCCGGCGCGCGATCCGGAGTCGGGGTCGGGAGCCGCCTGCTCCTGGTCACCCGGGTCGACGACGCCCACATCGAGCTTGTCGTACTGCGCCTTGAACGCCGCGTCCGTCGCTGCGTCGGCGTCCCGGATGTAGCCCGCCGCGATCCTGCACTGCTCGCCGGCCTCGACCATGTCGAGACCGGTGCTCCGCATCAGCTTGTGGACCCACTCCAAGGTGGCGTCGTATCCGGACCGCGGGCCGTACGATCCCCAGCCGATCCGGTAGTCGCGCTCCCAGATCGACGCCTTGCTCAGCGCCGCCTCGTCGGCGGAGCCGACCACGACGGCGCCCAGGCTGGGGAGGGTGTAGCGGCCGATCTCCTCGAACAGCTCGGGCTTGAAGGCGAGCGAGTTGGGCCCGTTCCAGTCGACGCCGGTCTGGTCGTCGTGCCCGCGGATCCCGCGGCCACGGTGGATGTGGAAGTTGTCGATCTGATCGTCCCGGCTGACGAAGTCGGTGGCCTTCTCGAGGGCCTCCCAGATGTAGTACTCGGAGTGGTAGATGTCGTCGTCGAGGTTCTTCGCTGCCTTCTCGAGGCTGGTCATCACCTCCTCGAGGCTGCCGCCCGACACCGATCCCGACGGCGCCTCCGGCGGCGCCTCGGGGGTGCCGAAGAGCTTGGCGACATCCATGGCGACGCCGGCGGCCGCGATGCTCTTCTGGATCACCTTCCCGCCCGGCACGTAGTCCGCGACGATGCCCGTCACGCCGGTGACGATCTTCCACGCCAGCGCCGCGCTCTCGGTGTCCCCGGACTCGGCGACGCCGGTGAAGGCCGCGAGCGCGCTGTCCGCGATCTCCGCGATCGCCGGCCGCGCCTTGAACCAGATCTCCTGCTCGGCGCACAGCCCCTGGGCGAGCCGGATCAGCAGAGCGCGCTGGTTCTGGGTGACCGTCTCACAGCGCACCTTGCCGTAGCTGTTCTCGAACGCGCGGACCGTCTGCCCCGACCAGCCGCTGTAGTCCCCGCCGTTGACCCGCCCGAGCTGGGTGAGGATGAGGTCGCGGATGTCACCGGCGGCGAAGTAGTCGCCGTCGCCGGTCAGCGTCAGGTCGGCGATCGCGTTGTGGAGGTGGCCGATCGGGTTGTCGAAGTCGTCCGGATCCGGCACCTCCTTGGCCGTCCACGGCTCGAACACCGCGTCGATGCGCTCACGGATCTTGTTGAAGTCGCCGACGTACTTGTCCTCCTCGTCGGGGTCCGGGGCCAGGGGGATGCGCATCTTCCATCGGCCCCCGCCCTCGCCGTCCTCCCCGGGACGGGTGACCTCCTCCGTGGTCGGGCCGAACATCCCCGTGCTCGGGTGGACGTAGTAGTACAGGTCGCCGTGGATGGTCCAGCCCGAGATCCCGACCCCGTCGCTGCCGCCCCAGGTGTCCTCGCACATGAAGGCGTCGATCGCAGCCCGTTTGATCTTGCCGACGGTGGTCTTCAGGTCGTCGTAGCTGCTCATCGATCAGTCCTGCCCGAGGGGAACATGGTGATCGGCGGATGCCCGGGGAAGCGATGCTGGAAACCTCGACGACGCGAACTGCCCGGTGCCCGGGAGGGCGACCGGCGGCTCGTCGCTCACGCATCCAGCCGGGCCAGCTCCTCCTCGACCAGCGAGGGGTCGAGCTTGGTGAAGACCGGCGTCGGCTTGGCGACCGGGCGGCCGACCTCGACCGGGTGCCGCCGCCAGGCCGGCGCCACGGCGTAGTCGCCGGTGATGATCGGGTACGCCCGCGCGGGGTCGTCGAGGTCGGTGACCTCCTCGATCCCGGGCATCGGCGCGACCTCGCCCGCGCCGCCGAGCGCCCGGTCGACCTCGTTGGCGGAGAACGGCAGGAACGGGCTGAGCAGCAGGTTGAGGTCGGCGACGCACTGGGCCATCACGTGCAGGATCGTGCCGAGGCGCTCACGCTGGTCCTCGCCCTTGAGCTTCCACGGCTCGGAGTCGGAGACGTACTTGTTGACGTCGGCGACCGCGCGCATCGCCTCGCCGATCGCCTGCTTCTGCCGGTGTCGGCCGATCAGCTCGCCGACCGTGTCGAACGCGGTCTCGGCGGCGGCGAGGACCGCCTCGTCCTCGGGCGTGAGGGGGCCGGCGGCGGGGATCTCGCCGAAGTTCTTCGCGATCAGGGTGGCGGTGCGATTGACCAGGTTGCCCCAGCCGGCGACCAGCTCGTCGTTGGTACGACGCACGAACTCCGCCCAGGTGAAGTCGGAGTCCTGGCTCTCCGGGCCGGCCGCGGCGACGAAGTAGCGGAAGGCGTCGGGCTGGTAGCGGGCGAGCAGGTCGCGGACGTAGATGACGACCTTCTTGGACGAGGAGAACTTCCTGCCCTCCATGGTGAGGAACTCACTGGAGACGACCTCGGTCGGCAGGTCGAGGACGCCGTACTCCCGGGGCTCGCCGCCCTTCGACCCCTTGCCGGAGTAGGCCAGCAGCTCGGCCGGCCAGATCTGGGAGTGGAAGGTGATGTTGTCCTTGCCCATGAAGTAGTAGGAGAGCGCGTCCGGGTCGTTCCACCAGGCCCGCCACGCGTCGGGGTCGCCGGAGCGGCGGG
This sequence comes from Nocardioides humi, assembly GCF_006494775.1. Taxonomy (NCBI): domain Bacteria; kingdom Bacillati; phylum Actinomycetota; class Actinomycetes; order Propionibacteriales; family Nocardioidaceae; genus Nocardioides; species Nocardioides humi. The sequence goes on from NZ_CP041146.1 coordinate 1,074,144, forward strand.
CCCACTCGATGGACGCCGACAGGTAGCCGATCACCGCGTCGAACCACACGTAGAGCTTCTTGGTGGGGTTCTCCCGCCACCCGTCGAGGGGGACGGCGATGCCCCAGTCGATGTCGCGGGTCATCGCGCGCGGGCGGATCTCCTCGAGGATGTTCTGCGAGAACCGGATCACGTTGGGCCGCCACAGCCCGGTCGCCTCCCGCTCGTCGAGCCACTCGGTCAGCGCGTCGGCGAGGGCCGGCAGGTCGAGGAAGAAGTGCTGGGTCTCGACGAACTCCGGCGTCTCGCCGTTGATCCGTGAGCGCGGGTTCTTCAGATCCTGGGGGTCCAGCTGCTTGCCGCAGTTGTCGCACTGGTCGCCGCGCGCGCCGTCGTACCCGCAGTTCGGGCAGGTGCCCTCGATGTAGCGGTCCGGCAGGGTGCGTCCGGTCGAGGGCGAGATCGCGCCGTACGTCGTCTGCTCGACGAAGTAGCCGTTCTCGTAGACGCCCAGGAACATCTCCTGCACGACGGCGTGGTGGTTGCGGGTGGTGGTGCGGGTGTAGAGGTCGTAGCTGATGCCGAGGCCGACCAGGTCCTCCACGATGAGCCGGTGGTTCTTGTCGGCCAGCTCCTGCGGGGTCATCCCGGCCTCGTCGGCGGCGATCAGGATCGGCGTGCCGTGCTCGTCGGAGCCGGAGACCATGAGGACGTCGTTGCCCGCCATCCGCTGGTACCGGCTGAAGACGTCGGAGGGCACCCCGAAGCCGGCCACGTGGCCGATGTGGCGGGGGCCGTTCGCGTAGGGCCAGGCGACAGCGGAGAGGACGTGCGTCATGCCCTGAATCCTAGGGTCGCGGCCCTCGGCCCCGCTCAGCGGCGCTTCTTCATCCGGCGGGCGGTCCGCAGCCGGATCTCCGGGAGGGCGTCGTACAGGTACTGGCCGGGGCACTCGGTGTCGTTGGTGTCGCGGTGGCCGTCGATGACGGGCAGCGTCACCCAGGTGCCCTTCGGGTAGCGGTCGCTGCCGTGCGACTTGACCGGCGTCGTGCCGAGCGGGTCGCGGCGGTACTTCCGCAGCTTCCAGGCGGCCACCTTCGCGATGCCGGCCAGCACCTTCGGCGTCGGCGCGACCTCCTGGTAGCTGCCGAGCACGGCGATCCCGACCGAGGTGTGGTTGAAGCCGAGGGTGTGCGCGCCGCGGATCTCGCGGTCGGGGTCGCGCCGACCGGCCCAGATCCGGCCGAAGCGGTCGACGAAGAAGTTGTAGCCGACGTCGGACCAGCCGAGCGTCTTGGTGTGGTAGCGGTAGATCGCGCGCAGGATGCGCGGCACGTCGCGCTTGCGGTAGTCGTTGCCGGTCGCCGTGTGGTGGACGTGGACCTGCTCGACGGTCTTGACCTTCTTCGGCCTCCCCGTCGCCCAGCGCTCCTTGGCGCCCCACGCGCGGCGGCTGCGGATCTTCGGTCGCCGGGCCTTGCGGCGCGGCCGTGCGGCGACGTCGACGTCGACGTCGTCCTGGGCGTGCCTGCCGGGGTCGATCAGGGTCAGCACCGGGTCGTGCACCGCCCCGGTCACCTCGACCTGCACCCCATCGCTGTCGCCGACCCAGAGCGGCTCGGTCGCCACCCGGCCCGTGCGGCCCTCGCCGGTGCCGCGGTCCGGCAGGTCGTGCAGCGCCGGGACGGCGCGCCACGGCCCCCAGGCGCCACCCGCACGCCGTACCCGCACCCGGACCTGGCCGGTGCCCGCGGCCGGGGCCGTGGCCGTGGCCGTGGCCCAGGTGACGCCCAGTAGCGCGAAGCGGTCGGTGCGCTGCGCCGCGGTCCGCAGCACCGCACCGCGCGCCGCGACCTGCGGGTCCTGGGTCAGCGCGACGTCGACCGCTGACCCCACGCCGTCGTCGTCACGGCGCAGTCGCAGCCGTGGTGCTCCCCCGGCCCGCGCGGCGCCCGGCGCGAGGCCCGGACCGGCGAGGCCCGGGGCGGCCCCCGCCGGTCCGGACGACAGCGCGACGAGCGGTACGGCGACCACCGCCGCTCCGAGGGCGGCGAGGTCACGGCGGCGCAGGGACGGGTCCGAGAGGGTCATGACCATCGAGCATGCGTCATCGACCGGAAGAGAGGGAAGCGGCGCACCCCGCGTGTCGCACATCGCCACCCGTGGTCACATCCGCCCCACGCGTCACTGCGGGGGTGCGATTCATGCGGTTGTCAGGCGTTGCAACCCCTGACAACCGCATGGATCCCCGGATGTCCGGGGATCCATGCAGCCGCCCGCTCAGGAGAAGTCGAGCTCGCCGGTACGCGTCCGCTTGAGCTCGTAGAAGTACGGGAACGAGGCGACGGCGACGGCGCCGTCCCAGAGCCGGCCGGCGTCCTCGCCACGCGGGATCTTCGAGAGCACCGGGCCGAAGAAGGCGGCGCCGTCGATGTGGATGGTGGGCGTGCCGACGTCGTCGCCGACCGCGTCCATGCCCTCGTGGTGCGAGCGCGCCACGGCCTCGTCGTACGACGCGTCGCCGGCCGCCTCGACGAGGTCGGCCTCGAGCCCGACCTCGGCCAGCACCTCGGAGATCAGGCCGAGGGCGCCGTCCGGCTCCTCGTGGAGACGCCGGCCGCCGAGGTGGATGCGCTGGCCGAAGGCGTCGTACAGGGGGCGGAGGACCTGGTCGCCGTGGCGCTGCTGAGCGGCGATGAGGACCCGGACCGGGCCCCAGGCGGGGGCGAGCAGGGTGCGGTACTCGTCGGGGATGTCCCGGTCCTTGTTGAGGTACGCGAGGCTCATGACGTGCCAGGCGACCTCGATGTCGCGGACCTTCTCGACCTCGAGTATCCAGCGGGAGGTGATCCAGGCGAAGGGGCACAGCGGGTCGAACCAGAAGTCGGCCCGGTGCGGTGCCGACGCGGGCGTGGAGTTGTCAGCCATGTCTCGGCCAACCCGGCGACCCGCGCCGGCATTCCCGCAGGCTCAGCGCAGGCTCAGCGCACGCGGACGGTCCCGGTCACCTTCGGCGCCTTCGGGACCACGGTCGAGCCGAGATAGCGCGCGCGCACCTTCTTCGTGCCCCGCGCCATCGGCACCTTCACCTTGACGACCCCGTTCTCGAGCCGGACCTCGCGCTTCCACGACCCGATCCGGACGAGCACCTTGCCCGTGACCGGCAGCTTCCCCGCTGCGGTCACGCGCACCTTGGCGATCGCCCGCCCCTTCTTGGACTTGGTCTTGAGGGTGACGAGCGCCGGGCTGGTCACCAGCTGGGCGGTGGCGAGGGTCTCGGTGCGCGCCAGGAACTGCGGCTTGGCGGCGGTCACCTGGACCGCGACCGACGTGCCGACGTCCTCCGCCGTGAGCTGGTACGACGGCGCCGTGGCGCCGGCGATGGGTGCGCCGTTACGCGTCCACTGGTAGGTGACGGCGGCGTCGGCCTGGTCGTAGGCGCCCGGGGTCGCGGTCAGCACCTCGCCGAGGGCGGGGGTGCCGGTCATGGTGGGCGGCGCGGTCGGGTTGATCACGCCGGCGAGGACGGGGCCGAGGTCGTAGAAGGGCGACACATAGGTCGTGTAGCCGGCCTGCTTCGCCACCACCCGCAGGCTGATCTGCTTCCCGAGGAGGTCGGGCGTCAGGGCCAGGTTGGGCGTGATGTTGTCGGCGATCCGGACGCCGTCGGCGAACCAGCGCCAGCGGTTCTCCGCCGGGGTCGGCGACCAGGTCCCGGCCGTCGCGGTGACGGTGGTGTCGACGACGAGGGGAGTGCTCACGACCGGAGCACCGGTCTGGGTGAAGACGGGCTCGGTGGGGGTCGTCGGAGGCGGCGGGGGTGCCGGGGGCGTGTCGATGAAGTGGATGAACCCGGTGGGCCACCGGCCGCTGGAGCGGGTGATGGACCGCCAGTGGAAGTCACCGCCCCAGGAGTCCTCGGAGACGATGATCTCGTCCGCCGAGACGACCTTCTCGACGTACGCGACGTGACCGGCCGAGCCGGAGCCGTTCGAGTAGCGCCCCCACCAGGCGATGGCGTGCTCGTTGGGCGTCTGGTCGGTGATCGAGGCCATGTACAGGCCCCACTCGCTGGCGTTGCCGCCGCCGGTCCAGGGCCGCTTGTTGGGCATGCCGGCGCCGACCAGCCGGTAGGCGACGTAGTTCGTGCAGTTGTGCCCGGCGTACATCTGCCAGTACATGGTCGAGCTGTTCGCCTTGTAGCCCCAGTGCGGGTAGCCCGCGTCCTTGCACGCCTTGTAACCACTGCAGAGGTAGGTGGTCCCTGCCGATGGGAGGAGTGGCTCGACCGAGGTCGGCGGTGGTCCGGCGAGGACGAGATAGGACGCCAAGAGGGCGCTGGCGGTGGTCGTGGTCCCCCAGCGCGCGGCCCGGCCTGGTGTGCGCATGCCGAACACCATCGGACACAACAGCCCCAGAACGCAACAAAAACCCCGAAAATCCCATCGTTCACTGGCGTGTCGCGTTGACAATCGGGAGTTACATGGTTGTAGTTCGCCGCCCTCGCTCCGATTGTCGGACAACTCCGGCCGGGTGCAAGGATGGCTGCCATGCCCGGCACCAACCTCACCCGCGACGAGGCGGCCACCCGCGCCGCGCTCGTCGACGTGACGTCCTCCGTGATCGATCTCGACCTCTCCGGCGCGACGGAGGAGGGCGTGGAGACCTTCGGGTCGACCACCACGCTGACCTTCACCTGCCGTCAGCCGGGCTCGGCCACCTTCGCCGACCTGGTCGGCGCGACGGTCCACGAGATCACCCTCAACGGCGTCGCGCTCGACCCCGCCACGGCGTACGCCGACAGCCGGATCGCGCTGCCCGACCTCCGGGCCGAGAACGTCCTGGTCGTCCGGGCCGACTGCACCTACTCCCACACCGGCGAGGGCCTGCACCACTTCGTCGACCCCGCCGACGGCAACGTCTACCTCTACTCCCAGTTCGAGGTCCCCGACGCCCGCCGCGTGTTCACCACCTTCGAGCAGCCCGACCTCAAGGCGCCGTTCACCTTCAACGTGACCGCACCGGCGCACTGGAAGGTCGTCTCCAACGCGGCCACGCCGGAGCCGACGCCGGTGCGCGACGGCGTCGCGCTGTGGGCCTTCCCGCCGACCGCGCCGTTGTCGACGTACATCACCGCGGTCGTCGCCGGCGACTACCACGAGGTGCAGGACGTCTACGAGGGCGAGCACGGCACCATCCCGCTGGGCCACTACTGCCGCCAGTCGCTCAAGGAGTACCTCGAGCGCGACCGCGAGGAGATCGTCACCCTCACGAAGCAGGGCTTCGCGTTCTTCGAGGAGGCCTTCGGCTATCCGTACCCGTTCGGCAAGTACGACCAGCTCTACGTGCCGGAGTACAACATGGGCGCGATGGAGAACGCCGGCGCGGTGACCCTGCGCGACGAGTACCTCCCCCGCTCCCGCCAGCCGCGCTCGTTCTACGAGTTCCGCGCCTCGGTGATCCTGCACGAGATGGCGCACATGTGGTTCGGCGACCTCGTGACCATGAAGTGGTGGGACGACCTGTGGCTCAACGAGTCGTTCGCCGAGTGGGCCTGTTACCACGCCGAGGCCCTCGCCACGTCGTACGTCGACGCGTGGACCGGCTTCACCAACGCCCGCAAGCAGACCGGCTACCGCGCCGACTCGCTGCCCTCGACCCACCCGATCGCGGCCGACAACGTCGACCTGCACGCCGTCGAGGTCAACTTCGACATGATCACCTACGCCAAGGGCGCGTCGGTGCTCAAGCAGCTCGTCGCCTGGGTCGGGCTGGACCCGTTCCTCTCCGGCCTGCGCCAGTACTTCCACGACCACGCGTTCGGCAACACGGAGTTCTCCGACCTGCTGACCGCGCTCGAGAAGTCCTCCGGCCGCGAGCTCACCGGCTGGGCCCAGGAGTGGCTCCAGACGGCCGGCACCAACACCCTCTCCCCCGTGTTCGAGCTGGCCGAGGACGGCAGCTACGCGTCCTTCGCGGTGACGCAGACCGCACCGGCCGACCACCCGACGCTGCGGCGCCACCGGATCGGCATCGGGTTCTACAACACCGTCGACGGCCGGCTGACCCGCACCGACTCCGTCGAGGTCGACGTCGAGGGCGCGCGCACCGAGCTGGCCGAGCTGGTCGGCCGGGCCCAGCCCGAGCTGCTGCTGCTCAACGACCAGGACCTCGCCTTCGCGAAGATCCGCCTCGACGAGCGCTCCCGCGCGACCGCGGTGGCCCGCCTCTCCGACCTCGACGACTCGCTCGCCCGCGCGCTGATCTGGAGCGCAGCGTGGGACATGACGCGCGACGCCGAGCTCTCCGCCACCGACTACGTCGAGCTGGTGCTCGGCAACATCGGGCAGGAGACCGACGCCTGGGGCGTCAGCCGGATCCCGGTGTACGCCGCCCAGGCGGTCACGCTCTACAGCGACCCCGCTCGCCGTAGCGAGCTCGCCGGGCGCTGGGAGCAGGGCCTGCGCACGCTGCTCGCCGCCGCCGAGCCCGGCACCGACCATCAGCTGACGTTCGCCCGCGCCTACGCCGCGGCCGCCACCAGCGAGGGCGCGATCGCCGACCTGGAGGGACTGCTGGACGGCTCGCTCGCCTTCGACGGCCTCGCGGTCGACCAGGACCTGCGGTGGTCGCTGCTGACCGCCCTCGCGCGCCTCGGCCGGGCCGACAACGGACGGATCGACGGCGAGCTGGCCGGCGACAACACCATCTCCGGCCAGGAGAAGTCCGCCGCCGCCCGCGCGGCCCAGCCCACCGCCGAGGCCAAGGAGCGCGCCTGGACCCAGGCCCTGCTCGACCCGTCGGTGCCCAACGAGACCCAGCGCAGCGTCGTCCTCGCGTTCTGGCAGCCCGGCCAGGAGGACCTGCTCGCGCCGTACGTCGAGCGCTACCTCGCCGAGGTCGCCGGCACCTGGGAGCGGCTGGGCAGCCACAAGGCGTCGGTCGCGCTGGAGTTCATCTTCCCGCGGCTGCTCGCCACGCAGGCCACGCTCGACGCCGTCGACGCCTGGCTCGACGCCCATGCGGCGAGCGTCAACCCCGGCGCGGTGCGCTACGTCCGCGAGGGCCGCGCCGACGTCGCCCGCGCGCTGGCCGCCCAGTCCCGCGACGCCCGGCCCTGACGCCGGGTCAGTCCTTGGCGAGCTCGCCCAGCAGCTCGATGCCGCGGGTGAGGCCGCCGGCGAGGTCGCCGGCGGCGAACCTCTCGGTCATCGCGGCGACGGCCTGCTGGGACTCGTCGTCGGTGAGCCGCTCCCGGGTGTGACCGCCGGTGACGATCTCCACGACGCGGCGGTCGGGGTCGACCATGATCAGGATGCTGCGCGAGGGCAGCACGAGCGTGTTGTGCAGGCTGGTCGCGAAGTCGCGCGGGTTGCCGCTGGCGGCACCCACGAAGACCGAGATCTCCGCCCGGCAGGCCTGCTCGGCCGTGCGGATGGTGACGTCGAGAGCGGCGCGCTCGGTGGCGCTGAGCCTCGATCCTTGGATGGACGCCGTCACGAGCGGCACCACAGGGGTGTGATGGCAAGGCGCCGTCGCGAAGGCAGACTGGGCGTCTTTCGAGCGTCGGCAACGCCGCCAGCGCGCCGCTGTGGGGTCGCGTAGCAGGCGGCCATCCACGGATCGAGGCTCAGGGCCGTGGTGCTCATGACCGGCGACTACCAGCTGCCGCCGGCGCCGCCGGCCTTCGAGTCGTCGGAGTCGGGGGCGGCCAGCTCGCCGGTCGCCTTGCGGGGACCGCCGAGCCACTGGTTCTCCGGCTCGAGGGCGTTGATGCTCAGGTCCTCGCCCCGCGCCAGGGCGGGGGCCACGAAGAGCAGCGTGATGATCACGAAGACCAGCAGCGGCACGCCGCCGAGGTAGAGCCACGCGTGGAGCACGTCGACGTCGGGCTTGGCCTCCCAGCTGGCCGCGCCGTTGCCCGGGCGCGGCTCGGGGGTGTCGGCCGACGCGGAGCCCGCTCCGGCGACGACGAGCAGGGCACTCACCCCGACGAGGGAGCACACGGCGATCAGGCGGCGTACGGCAGTGCTGGTCACGGGAGGATGCTATCGGCTCCCGCTCCCGCGCGGCGCGGTGGTGTCGCCCCGGGTCCTCACCACCCTTTGGGACACTGGGGGGATGTCCGCACTCCTGCTCCTTGCCCCTGAGCCGGCCAGCCCCTGCGCCGACGGCGAGACGGTCTGCGACCTCACCTGGGAGGTGACCGGGAACCGTCGGCTGGCGGAGTGGTCCGACGTGATCATCGGCAAGCCGCTGGCGATCATCGGCCTGATCCTGTTCGGCCTGGCGATCCGCTGGCTGCTCCAGCGACTGGTCGACCGGATCGCGCGCCGCGCCGAGCGCGGCGTCCTGCCCGAGCGGGTCGAGAGCGCCGTGACCGCGCGCCGCAAGCAGCGGGCGGCGACCATGGCCGGCGTCCTGAAGAGCATCATCACCTTCATCGTCGTCGCGATCGTCGGCACGATGGTGCTCAGCGAGGTCGGCGTCGACATCGCGCCCATCATCGCCAGCGCCGGCATCATCGGCATCGCGCTCGGCTTCGGCGCGCAGTCCCTCGTCAAGGACTTCCTCGCCGGCATCTTCATCTTCATCGAGGACCAGTACGGCGTCGGCGACGTCGTCGACGTGGGCGACGCGAGCGGCACGGTCGAGGTCGTCACGCTGCGGATGACCCGGCTCCGCGACGTCGAGGGCACGGTCTGGTACGTCCCCAACGGCGAGATCCTGCGGGTCGGCAACAAGAGCCAGAACTGGTCGCGTGCCGTCGTCGACATCGGCGTCGGGTACGGCGAGGACCTGGCCCGTGTCCAGCGCGTGCTCCGGGAGGTCGCCCACGACCTGTGGGAGGACGAGGACTTCAGCCACGTCATCATCGAGGCGCCGGAGGTCACCGGCGTCGAGATGCTCGCACCCGACTCGGTGACGCTGCGGGTGATGGTCAAGACCGCGCCGCTCGAGCAGTGGGGCGTCGCCCGCGCGCTGCGGCAGCGGATCAAGGCCCGCTTCGACCACGAGGGCATCGAGATCCCGTTCGCGCAGCGCGTCGTGTGGCACCGCGAGGACCGCCGCCACCGCGACGAGGAGGCCCATCTCGAGGACGAGACGGGGGCGGCGCCGGCCGCCTCGGGCGGCGAGGGATGATGGAGTCATGACCACCCCGCGGGCGAGCGAGGAGACGAGCTTCTACGAGGAGATCGGCGGGTTCGAGACCTTCCGGCGGATCGTGGCGACCTTCTACGAGGGCGTGGCCGCCGACGAGGTGCTCCGCCCGATGTATCCCGAGGAGGACCTCGGCCCCGCGGAGGAGCGCTTCCTGCTCTTCCTCGTGCAGTACTGGGGCGGCCCGACGACCTACTCCGATGCCCGCGGGCACCCGCGGCTGCGGATGCGGCACGCGCCGTTCGCCGTCGACCTCGACGCACGGGACCGCTGGCTGCGGCACTTCCGGGCCGGGCTCGACAGCGTGGACCTCACCCCGGAGCAGGACGCCCGGTTCTGGGAGTACGTCACCCACGCCGCCACCTTCATGGTGAACACGCCCGGCTGAGCCTGACGGTTTCTCCGCGCCGATGTAACACCCGGTGGCGGCCGCGACATGTTCCGGGTGAGGGCAGTCCCCCTCTCGGGTGGGGACTGAGCCCGCCCCGAGATCGCCGCCATCGTCGTCCCAGCAGAGCAGGCCATGACCCACGAGCGCCCCACCGAGCGGCTTCGCGTCGACGTACCGACGCTGGAGCCGGATCCGGCGTTCCTCGGCATGCTCGCCGAGCTGAGTGCGACCTCGCAGGCGGCGAGCCCCCGATCGACTCGGTCGGCCGGCTTCCGGATGGTCGTCGCGACCGGCTCCGTCGCCGTCATCGCGGCCGCCACCTGGGCAGCGGGCGTTCCCACCGGCGGAGGTACCCCACACTCCCCCGCCGACGGCCCGCCCCGGATCGGACCCACGGCCACACCGAGTCCGGTCGACGTCGGAACCCCACACTCCGACGTGACCACCCCGCCCGGCAGCCCCCTGTCCCCGGGGCTGCCGGGCTCCTCTCCCCCCGCCTCGACGGCGGAGCACGCGACCGACCCGGGCAGCGACGCCGAGGCGGAGCCCGGACGGTCCGCGGACGACCGGGACGCGAAGAAGTCCAAGGCCAAGGGCAAGAAGGCCAAGCCCCAGGACACCGCCAAGGGCACCCAGCACGGGACCCGCGACGGGAAGCGCGGACCGCGCGGCACCGGCGACGACGTCCGCGGGCCGCACGGCTGGAAGGGCGGCGGGTCGCAGGGCTGGCCGTGGAACGGCGACCGCAACGGCAAGGGCGGCCGGAACGGCGGCGCCGACGGCGGCTCGAACGGCGGCCGGAACGGCGGCCGCGACCACCGCGACGGCGACCGCGGCAACGGCCCGCGCTGGGGCAACGGCTACTCCGGCCACCGCGGAGGCCCGACGCGCTAGGCCGCCCGATCCCGGAATGCTCGCGTCGCGGGCCGTTCGCGGGACAATGGGCGACACCGGCCGGGAGCACCCGGCAGGGCAGGACAACAGGGGTGGGGACACGTCCGGTGCGGGCCGACGACGAGCTCGTCACTGCAGCCAAGCGCGGTGACGCCGCGGCATGGCGCGAGCTCTATCGCGCGCACGCCGGCCGGCTGCTGCTCTGGCTGGAGGCCCGCTCCACGCCCGGCGGCGAGGCCCCCGACGACCTGGCGGCCGCGGCGTGGCTGGTCGCCGCCGAGCGGATCGCGGACTTCTCCGGCAGCTCGTCGGACTTCGGCGGGTGGCTGTTCGGCATCGCACGCAAGCACGCGGCGAACGCCTCGCGTCGTACCGCCACCCGGGTCCGGGGGCTCGACGTCCTCGCCGCGGACGCCACCCGGACCGTCGCGCCCGCGGAGACCGGCATCCTGGCCGACGAGTGGGTGCGCCAGGCGCTCGCCGCCCTCCCGCCGCGGGAGCGTGACGTGATCGCCTGCACCGAGGTGCTCGACCTCGACGCGAGCGCGACGGCCGCGGCGCTCGGCATGACCGCGGTCGCGGTCCGGGTCGCCCGGCACCGCGGCCTCAAGCGGCTCCGCGCGCATCTCGGGACACCTCCCGACCCGGCCTAGAACAGGTTCTATTGTGGTCCCATGACGCTGCAGGTGTCCGACGACCGCCGGGTCCGCACCCTCACCCTGGACCGCCCCGAGGCGCTCAACGCCTTCAACGAGGAGCTGTACGACGCCACGGCGGACGCGCTCCTCGCGGCGGCCGAGGACCCGGGGATCGCCGTGGTGCTGCTGACCGGCGCCGGCCGGGCGTTCAGCGCCGGCACCGACCTGCTGGAGATGCACCAGCTGGCGACGGATCCCGACGTCCCGCGCGGCAAGCACGGGTTCATCGGCCTCGTCGACGCGCTCGTGGACTTCCCGAAGCCGCTCGTCGTCGCGGTCAACGGGCTCGGGCTCGGCATCGGCGCGACGATCCTGGGCTTCGCGGACCTCGGCTTCATGGCGGCCGAGGCCCGGCTCAAGTGCCCCTTCACCGCACTCGGGGTCGCACCGGAGGCGGCGTCGTCGTACCTGTTCCCGGCGCTGGTGGGCCGTCAGCACGCCGCATGGGCGCTGCTGTCCTCGGAGTGGATCGGCGCGGAGGAGGCGCAGCGGATGGGGCTGGTCAAGGAGGTGTGCCCGGCCGAGGAGCTGATGGCGACCGCGCGCCGACACGCCGAGGTGCTCGCCGCGAAGCCGATCTCCTCGCTCGTCGCCGTCAAGCACACCATGACCGCGCCGCACCGCGCGGCGATCCGGGAGGCGCGGGACCGGGAGAACGCCGCCTTCGCCGAGCTGATGGGCGGGCCGGCCAACCTGGAGGCGCTCGCAGCCTTCGCCGAGGGCCGCGAGCCGGACTTCACCCGGCTGCCGCCGGGCTGGTGACCATGTCGCCGAGCGCCTCGACGAGGGCCTCGCGGAAGCCCGCCACCGGGGCGACGGCACGCTGCGTCTCGGGATCGAAGAACACCAGGACCACCCGCGAGCGGGCGAGCACCCTGCCCTCCGGCGACCGGTCGGTGCCGTCGGTGATCTCGGACTCGATCACCATGGACTTCGTGCCGACGTGCGAGATCACCGACCAGCAGTCGTAGGGCCGCGGCCGCAGCACGATCGGTCCGACGTACTCCACGTCGGAGCGGGCCAGCACGCTCATCATCCGCGGGAAGTCCCGCAGCGCCTCCCGCAGGCGCCCGATGCTGCCGATCCGCGCCTCCTGGAAGTACTCGAAGTACTTCACGTTGTTGACGTGGCGGTAGATGTCGAGGTCGGAGAAGCGAACCTGCACCGGGTAGTGCGCGGCCCGGTCGCGCGGCACGTCCACCAGCACCGGTCGCGAGCGCTCCTCGCCGGGCTCGGCGTACGGCGCCAGCGCGTTCCGCTCCTGCTCGTCGAGGCGCCGGGGCATCCCGGTCTCGAGGACGAAGGGCGCGAGCACGGTGCGGGCCCGCAGGTAGACCGTGCGCGTCCCGTCGGGCTGCTCCTCGAAGATCTCGTGGTCGAGCGTGAAGCTCGCCGTCCTGATCTCGCTGACCCACGACTCGATCGCCACGGACTGGAACCGGAAGCGCAGCGGCGCCCGGAAGGTGACCTCGTGCCGGCGCACGACGTACGCGTCGTTGTGGTGGTGCTCGACGCCCGCGGCGGTCCGGCAGGCGTGGAGCAGGGCACCGCGCGCCTCCTGGAGGTAGTCGACGTACTTCACGTTGTTGACGTGGTTCAGCTGGTCGATGTCACCCCAGCGGAGGGGGCAGTCGTAGCGGTGCCGCACGCGGCGCACACTACGCTGTGCTGGTCTCCACCTGCCTTCCAGACCGAGGAGTGTCCATGCCCGAGGCCGTGATCGTTTCCGCCGCCCGCACCCCCATCGGACGGGCCAACAAGGGCTCGCTCAAGGACTTCCGTCCCGACGACCTGACCGCGTTCATCGCCCAGGCCGCGCTCGACAAGATCCCGGCGCTCGACCCGGGCGACGTCGACGACCTGCTGCTCGGCTGCGGCCTGCCCGGCGGCGAGGCCGGCAACAACATGGCGCGCGTCGTCACCACCCTGATGGGCTACGAGATCCCCGGCGCCACCATCACCCGCTACTGCTCCTCCTCGGTGCAGACCTCCCGGATGGCCTTCCACGCCATCAAGGCCGGCGAGGGCGACGTCTTCATCTCCGCCGGCGTCGAGACCGTGTCGCGCTTCCAGTTCGGGACCTCCGACCACATCCCGAACACCAAGAACCCGCTCTTCGCCGACGCGGAGAAGCGCACCGAGGAGTACGCCGCGGGAGGCAAGGACTGGCACGACCCGCGCGAGGACGGCCTGCTGCCCGACATCTACATCGCCATGGGCCAGACCGCCGAGAACGTCGCGCGGCTGCGCGGGCTCCGGCGCGAGGACCTCGACCGCTTCGGCGTCCGCTCGCAGAACCTCGCCGAGAAGGCCATCGCCGACGGCTTCTGGGAGCGGGAGATCACTCCCGTCACCCTCGCCGACGGCACCGTCGTCACCCAGGACGACGGCCCGCGCGCCGGCGTCACCTACGACGCGATCTCCCAGCTGCAGCCGGTGTTCCGGCCCGACGGCGTGGTCACCGCCGGCAACTGCTGCCCGCTCAACGACGGCGCCGCCGCCGTCGTGATCATGTCCGACACCAAGGCCGCCGAGCTCGGCCTCACCCCGCTCGCCCGGATCGTGTCCACCGGCGTCTCCGGCCTCTCCCCCGAGATCATGGGCCTGGGTCCGGTCGAGGCCACCCGCAACGCCCTCAAGTACGCCGGCATGACCATCGACGACATCGACCTGGCCGAGATCAACGAGGCCTTCGCCGCCCAGGTGCTGCCGTCGGCCGAGGACCTCGGCATCCCGATCGAGAAGCTCAACGTCAACGGCGGCGCCATCGCCGTCGGCCACCCCTTCGGCATGACCGGCGCCCGCCTGCAGAACACCATGCTCAACTCGCTCGACTGGCACGACAAGACCACCGGCCTGATCACCATGTGCGTCGGCGGCGGCCAGGGCATGGCCATGATCCTCGAGCGCCTCTCCTGACCCTGTCGGTGGTGGGCCGTACCTTTCGATGACATGAGCATCGAGGTGCGGCCCGCCACCGTCTTCGAGGACGTGCGGGCGCTGGTGGGGCCGAAGCGCCCGGAGTCCAATGTGTGCTGGTGCCTGAGCTACCGGATCCCCTCCAAGCTCAACACCACGCTGCACGGCCCGGAGCGCGGGGATTACGTCGCCCGGCTGCTCGAGGACGGGCCACTGGGCGTGCTGGCCTACGACGGCGACGAGCCGGTCGGCTGGGCGGCGGTGGCGCCGCGGGCCGACACGACCTTCGCGACCAACCGGAGGATCCCCCACGTCGACGACCTGCCGGTGTGGTCGGTGTGGTGCATCCGGGTGCGCCCCGGTCACCGCCGGAAGGGCATCTCGCACGCCCTCATCCGCGGAGCGGTCGGCTTCGCGCGCGAGCACGGCGCCCCCGCGCTGGAGGCCTACCCGCTCGACAACAAGGGCGCGAAGGTCGACCTGACGATGGCCTATCCCGGCCTGCGGAAGAACTTCGAGGCCGCCGGGTTCCGGTACGTCGCCGACACCTCGTCCGTGCTCAGCGGGCACCCGCGGGTGCTGATGAGGATCGCCTTAGACTGACGCGGTGACCGACGAGAGCGCTGCGCCCGCGGCGGCCGGCCACGAGCCGCGGTGGCTCGATCCCGACCAGCAGTCCGCGTGGCGCTCGTTCGTGCTCGGCACCACGCTGCTCCTCGACCGCATCGACGAGGACCTGCGCCGTGAGCACGGCCTCTCGGCGGTCGAGTACGAGATCCTGGTCCGGCTCTCCGAGGCCGGCGGGACGCTCCGGATGGCGCAGCTCGCCGCGGCGCTCGCCCACAGCCGCAGCCGGGTGACCCACACGGTCAAGCGGATGGAGGCAGCGCGCCTCGTGGAGCGCGAGGAGTCCCCCGACGACGGCCGCGGCGTCGACTGCCGGCTCACCGACGCGGGCGCGGCCATGCTGCGCACGGCCGCGCCGAGCCATGTCGAGACCGTGCGCGACTCCCTGATCGACCTCGTCGACCACGCGGACCTGATGGCCCTCGGCCGCGTGATGAACGCCGTCTGCGACCAGCTCATCTGCGCGCACCCGGAGCGCGAGATCCGGGGCTGAGACGCTTCTATGGGTTGTCAACCCCCTGTGCGGCGAGGTGTCGGTAGATCTCGCGGGCGATGTAGCGCTTGAGGCAGCGGCGGATGCGTCGTTTGCTGAGTCCTTGCTCGGTGCGGCGGGCGACGTAGTCGCGGGTGCGTTCGTCGTGTCGCATGCGAGAGTTGGCGATGGTGTGGAGTGCGCTGTTGAGCTGTCGGTCGCCGGTGCGGTTGAGGCGGTGTTCATGACGGTGTTCGTGGCGGTTGCCGGAGGCGACCTCGAGCGGGCTGACGCCGCCGAGTTTCGCGAACGCGGCCTCGTCACGGACCCGGCCTGGGTGGGACCAGGCGGCCAGCACGACCGCCGCGGTGGTCGGCCCGACGCCGGGCAGGTCGAGCAGCGGGGCGTGGGTGTCGGTGACGAGGTCGAGCAGGGCCTGCTCGTTGGTGTCGACCTCGATGTCGAGGGCCAGGACCCGGGTCGCGAGCCGGATCGCTTCGGCACGTGCGGTGGCCTGAGCGAGGGTGTCGGACGTGCGGGTCCGCCAAGCAGTGATGACACGGATGATGGGCCGGCTGACCTTCTTCCGAGCATCGATAGTGAGCCCGTGAGTGCGCAGCAGCGCGTTGAGGGCGTTGACTGCTCGGGTCCGCTCGCTGGTCATCGCGTCCCGGGCGGTGAGCAGGATCTGCAGGACGGTCGAGGTCTGCCCGGCGCGGGCGTCGGCGAGCTGGTCCAGGGGCTTGTGGAGGCTGCCTCGGGCCGCGACGACGGCGTCGACGTGGTCGACGTGGTCGTTCTTGCCGGTGCCGCGTTCCCGCTTCGGCGAGGGCGCGTCGACGACCCGGTAGCCGGCTTGGGCCAGGAGCGCGGTGATCTGGGCGCCGTAGCTGCGAGTTCCCTCGATACTGACCAGTATCCGGTCCAGGTCCCCGCCGGTGGGCCCGCCGGTGGGCTCGCCGGTACGGCGGCTGATCCAGGCCGCGGCCCGCAGCAGTCCCTTGTTGTGGGTGGGGAACTCGGCGTCGTCGAGGAGACCACCGGTGCGGGTGTCGATGATCGCGTAGTGGTGCGTCGCGGCGTGAGTGTCGACCCCGACGACGAACTCGTAGGCGTCTGCGACGATGGGGATGCCGGTCATGAGCGATGTGTTCCTCCAGGTAGATGGACTGTCCTCGACCGGTCGAACCGGCCGGACCATCCCGGGGAGAAGTCACTACGCGGCACTACTGTGATGGGTCACCACGCCCCGCGCAAACGAGGTGTGGGACAGGCTTCTGATCAGGCCAACGTGGTGGGCCGGGTGGCCGGCCGGTTCACCACCGTGATCGGACAAGTCTCAGACAAGACACCAACGCCATGAGCCGTCGGGTCAGCCTCAATCGGGGTCACGATCACGAAGGAGAACCAGCCGGGTCTCACCCTGCCAGCCAGCCCCGGGCCAGCCACAAGCAGCTCTCACAGCCTGAATCCACCGACTCGTCGCGTCGCGAGCGTCACCAGACGGGTGCGATCGCAAGGCGCAGACGCGACGGCGGTCTGGTTGCACCATCGAGCGTCTGCAACGCAGCGAGCGCGCCCGTGTGGTGGCGCGCAGCAGTCGGAAATCGGTGGATTCAGGCTGAGCTCACCACGAGGCGGTGAGCGCGAACCCGACGAAGGCGGCGCCGAGGCCGCCCAGCAGGGTGACCGACAGGTTCGCGAGGGCTGCCCAGCTCGCGCGCTCCTCGAGCAGCCGGACCGACTCGAACGCGAAGGTGCTGAAGGTCGTGAAGGCGCCGCAGAACCCGGTCCCCACCAGCAGGAGCAGCTCGGAGCCCGCCGCGCCGCCGTACAGGCAGCCGAGGAGCAGCGAGCCCGACAGGTTGATCGCCAGGGTCCCCCAGGGGATCCGGGAGGAGTGGCGGACCTGGACGAACCGGTCGACCAGGTAGCGCGCGGGCGCACCGGCCGCCGCCCCGACGCACACCAGGAGCCAGCCCGTCATCGCCGCACCACCAGCCGGGCCAGAGCCAGCCCCGCCGCGACGGCGACGAGGGCGGCGACGACGCTGCCGAAGAGGTAGGCCAGGGCGGTCCCGGGGTGCGGGGCGGCGCCGGCGAGCAGGTCCCTGCCCTGCACGGCGTAGGTCGAGAACGTGGTGAAGCCGCCGAGGACCCCGACGCCGGCGAACGGGCGGAGCAGCGGATGGGCGGCTCGGGTCTCCTGTACGACGACCATCAGCGCGCCCAGCAGGAACGAGCCCGCGACATTGGTCGCGAACGTCGCCCACGGGAACCCGCTCGCCTCCATCGGCCAGGCCAGCTCCAGGCGGTGCCGGGCCATCGCACCCAGCATCCCGCCGAGGGCGATCACCGCCAGCGTCGCGCGGTGCGCCGCCAGCTCGAAGCGCTGGCCCGGCGCCTGCAGGTCGACATCGGGGTCGATCGGCTCGACACCGGCCTGCGCGCGACCGGCCTGCGTCCGGTCGGGCTGTGGGTCGCGGGTCATGGGATGGTCCATGGCTCGCCTACCTCCGTCGGTCCCCTGGGCAGGGGGTGGTTGGGAAGGTAGGGACTGTCAGCAGCGGATCCTGCGGTTGTCGGCGAGCCCCATCGCCATCAGGGTCGAATCTAGCAAAGCCGAGGTCAGTCGCGCGTCAGCCTGCGGTGGGTGACCCGGTGCGGGCGGGCGGCGTCGATGCCGAGGCGCTCGATCTTGTTCTCCTCGTACGACGCGAAGTTGCCCTCGAACCAGAACCAGGCGCCCTCGTCCTCCTCGGTCCCCTCCCACGCGAGGATGTGGGTGGCGACCCGGTCGAGGAACCACCGGTCGTGGGACGTCACGACCGCGCAGCCCGGGAAGTCGAGCAGCGCGTCCTCGAGCGAGGACAGCGTCTCGACGTCGAGGTCGTTGGTGGGCTCGTCGAGGAGCAGCATGTTGCCGCCCTGCTTGAGGGTGAGCGCCAGGTTGAGGCGGTTGCGCTCGCCACCGGACAGCACGCCGGCCTTCTTCTGCTGGTCCGGGCCCTTGAAGCCGAAGGAGGCGACGTAGGCGCGGCTGTTCATCTCGAAGTTGGCGACCTTGATGAAGTCCAGGCCGTCGGAGACGACCTCCCAGACGTTCTTGTTGGGGTCGATGCCGCCGCGGCTCTGGTCGACATAGGAGATCTTCACCGTCTGGCCGACTGTGAGCGTGCCGGAGTCGGGGGTCTCGCTGCCGGTGATCATCCGGAACAGCGTGGTCTTGCCGACGCCGTTGGGGCCGACGATGCCGACGATGCCGGCGCGCGGCAGCGTGAAGGAGATGTCGTTCCACAGGATCCGGCCGTCGAAGCCCTTGGTGAGGCTCTTGGCCTCGAGCACGACGTCACCGAGGCGCGGGCCCGGCGGGATGTTGATGTCGGCGGTGTCGATCTTGCGGGCGCGATCGGCCTCGGCCGCCATCTCCTCGTAGCGGGCCAGCCGCGACTTGGACTTGGTCTGACGCGCCTTGGCGTTGGAGCGGACCCACTCGAGCTCCTTCTCCAGCATCTTGGCGCGCTTGGCGTCCTTCGCGCCCTCGACCTTGAGCCGCTCCTTCTTGGTCTCCAGGTACGTCGAGTAGTTGCCCTCGTAGCCGTGGATCTGGCCGCGGTCGACCTCGGCGATCCACTGGGCGACGTTGTCGAGGAAGTAGCGGTCGTGGGTGACCGCCAGGACGGCGCCCGGGTAGGACTTGAGGTGGCCCTCGAGCCACTGCACGGACTCCGCGTCGAGGTGGTTGGTGGGCTCGTCGAGGAGCAGCAGGTCGGGCTGCTGGAGCAGCAGCTTGCACAGCGCGACCCGGCGGCGCTCACCACCGGACAGGTTGTCGACCAGGGCGTCGGACGGCGGGCAGCGCAGTGCGTCCATGGCCTGCTCCAGGCGGCTGTCCAGGTCCCAGGCGTTGGCGTTGTCGAGCTCGGTCTGGAGCTCGCCGGTCTCGGCCATGAGGGCATCCTGGTCGGCGTCGGGATCGCCCATCTCCATGTAGGCGTCCTCGAGGCGCTTCATCTTCGCCTTGATGTCGGCGACCGCCTCCTCGACGTTCTCCAGCACCGTCTTGCCCTCGGTGAGCGGCGGCTCCTGCTGGAGCATGCCGACCGTCGCGTCGGGGTCGCGGACGATGTCGCCGTTGTTGGGCTGGTCGAGCCCGGCCATCAGCTTGAGCAGCGAGGACTTGCCCATGCCGTTGGGGCCGACGACACCGATCTTCGCGCCGTGCAGGAACGACAGCGTGACGTTGTCGAGGACCACCTTGTCGCCGTGGGCCTTGCGAACGTTGCGCAGGGAGAGGACGTATTCAGCCACGGGCCCAATCTACGCAGCGGTGGCCTCCCGCTCGCGGTCGGGGTCGCCGGCCGGGCCGGCGGTGGCGGCCTTGACGAAGGTCGCCACGCCCCGGGTGAGGTCGTGGCCGATCGTGACCGCGTCGATCTCGAGCGCGACCACCTCGACGCCGGACTTGTTGACGTAGGTGCGGTGGTCGAGCCGTCCGTGCACGACGACCGGGTCGCCCTGGTGGAGCGACGGCCCGCCGTGGGTGGCGAGCCGGCGCCACGCGCTCACGCCGTACCACTGGGTCTGGCCGTCGACCCAGGCGCCCGAGGCCCGGTGGAAGTGGCGCGGGGTGCAGCCCAGGCGGAAGTTGAGGACCGGCACGCCGCCGACCTCCCGCAGGACCGGCGCGTTGCCGATCCAGCCCTGCACGGTCACCATCGTCTGATTGGACATCTTGCTTCCTCTCGTCGTCGCCGGCCGCGGGGGGCGACCGGTCGACGACGAGTCCACGCCACGGTGCCGACACGACGCCACGGCCCGGCGCCCGGCTGTGGACAGCGCCCGTCCGGGCGGCGCCTGTGGACGGGCGAGGGCGCCCGCTGGGACGAACGGGACGCGTGAGGCGGCGATACCTCAGGCAGCGATACCTCAGACGGCGACGTCTCAGGCGCGGGCGGCCTCGACGCCCCGCCGGAACGCGGCGTACGACGACAGCTCGGTGCCGAACGGCTGCACGATCTCGCCGTCCAGCACCTGGTGGACGACGCCGCGCAGGCGCTCGTCGGCCTGGTCGGCGCGCTTGCGGGCCAGTCCGCGGACGAGCAGCCGACCGACCACGGCGAGCAGCAGCCCGAGCACGAGGCCCCCGACACCGAGGACCGCCGGCAGCGGGAGGCCCGCCACCTCCGACAGGTCCTCGCGCGTGCCCTGCACCGCCGCGACCCCCCACCAGACGAGCCCGCCGACGGCGGCGAGCAGGAGCAGCCAGTGGAGCAGGCGGACCAGGGTCACCCAGGCGGGCAGCCGGCTGCCGAGATCGACGTCGTGCAGGCCCCTCTCCAACCGGTCGCCGGTGGCGGCCAGGCGCGTCGTGGCGGCATCGCGGACCCGGGGCGCCCAGGCGGGCCCGACGCCCTCGGAGACCTCGTCGGCGAGCGCACGGATCGTGGTGTCGACCGCCGCCCGGTCGAGGGGGGCGACCTCGGGTGCGCGGCCGGGAGCGTCGTCCTCGCCCCGGCGCAGGAGCGCGAACGGCGGCCAGGCGACCGCCCGGCGCGCCCGCTCGCCCACGGTGCGCTCGATGCCCTCCACCACCGCGGAGATGCCGGCGGCGTCGGCGAGGCGGTCCTCGACCTCCTCCACGCGGCGGCCGGGGAGCTCGCGGGCGGGGTGGTGCCGCCGGCCTGCTCGAGGCGCCCCGCGGCCGCGGCGATGTCGGCCTCGACCCGCAGGCTGGTGCTGCGCTTGTCGTTGACCCGGCGCAGGATCTCGGCCCGGAGCTCGGCCATGCCGATGCCCTCCTTGGCCGAGATCGGCAGCACCTGGACGCCCGGCAGGCCGTCCTCGGCGAGCAGCCGCCGCACGTCGTCGACCATCGCCTGCCGGCGCTCGACCGGGACGGTGTCGATGTGGTTGAGCGCGACCAGGATGACGTCCTGGTGGGTGCCCATCGGCTTGAAGTAGCGGTCGTGGACGGCCGCGTCGGCGTACTTCTGCGGGTCGAGGATCCACACCATCAGGTCGGCGACGGCCACCAGCCGGTCGACCTCGAGATGGTGGGCGACCTCGGTGGAGTCGTGGTCCGGCAGGTCCAGCAGTACGACGCCGTCGAACTCCGACTCCGAGCGGGTGTCGAGCATCGAGTCGCGCATGGTCTGGTGCCGCGGCGGGATGCCGAGCCACTCCAGCAGCTCCCCGGCGCCCTCGCTCCCCCACACCACGGCGGTCGCCCACGAGGTCGTGGGCCGGCGGATGCCGACCGAGGACAGCTCCAGGCCGGTCAGGGCGTTGTAGGTCGAGGACTTGCCGGACCCGGTCGCTCCGGCGATGGCCACCACGGTGTGACGGGCCGAGAGGCGCAGCCGGCCGGTGGACTTGTCGACCGCCGCGGCGACGTCGTCGAGCAGCGCGTCGGCCACCCGCCCGCGCGCCGCCTCCACGGCCTGGCCCAGCCCGGCCACGCGGTCGCCGATGGGCGTGCCCCGGGTCGCGAGGTCGCCGGGGACCTGTGTCTGGTCGTCGAGCCCGTCCGTCACAGGTGTCCACCCGTTCCCTTCTTCGCCGCGGCGAACCGCAGGTCGTCCACTCGTCGCGCCGCCTGGCGGAGCTGATCCGGCGCGTCGGGCTTGAGCTCCCACTGCGCGGCCGGCGCGAGGTACCGGGCGCGCTCGGCGCCCATCAGCGTCGTGAGCCGGCGGGCCAGCGTGCCGCGGGCCTGGTCGACCACCCGGGCGGCGCCGGCCTCGCCGAGCGTGCTCTCGAGCAGGCCCCGGCCCAGGCGCACCGACTCGACGGCGGCGCGGGGGCGTCCGGCCCGGCGAGCGCGACGACGCCCAGCGTGACCGCGAGCCCGCGGGCGCCGAGGGCGAGGAAGCGGGCGCTGTGGCGCGCGTCGCCGGCCTCGTGCTTGACGAACTCCTGGAGCTCGTCGTGCCAGGCCCGGATCTCCTGCTCGGCCTGTGCACGCAGGCCGCGCCCGGCGCGGGTGAGATCGTCGTTGGTGGACCTCAGCAGCGCCTCGCCGTAGGACCGCTCCCGCCAGGCCGCGGCGGCCGTGGCGGCGGCGCGCTCGGCGTGGTCGGCGACCAGGGCCTCCAGGCCCATCTCGATCGCGACGCCGACCCGCTCGGCCTGCTGCGGCTTGCCCTTGATCGCGTTGACGAGCCGCTCCCGCACGAAGCCGACCTTGGCCTCGAGGGTGCGGACCAGCTCGCCGCTGCCGACGAACTCCTGCCAGCGCGCGAGCAGGTCGCCGCGCAGCAGCGTCCCGTCGCCGCCCGCGGAGAGCAGCGCGGCCTGCGCGTCGTCGTACACCTGGTCGGCGACGGTCAGCAGCTCGCCGACGGCCTCGACCTGGAGGGCGACGGCGTCGGCGATCGGGAACGCCTTGCGGGTGACGGTGCGCACGGCGCCGGCGACGGTCTGGTTGACGACCTCGCGCTTGGCGGCGGCGTCGGCGGCGAGCGCGTCGAGCCAGCCCTTGATCTCGGAGGCGTACGACGCGGGGAGCAGCCCCTCCTCGCTCACCTCGCCCTGGGGTACGGCGAACAGCGGGCTGTCCTTGAGACCGCGGGCGGCCATCATCCGGGCCAGGTGGACCGACACGGTCGCCACGTCCTCGGCCGGGGTGCGGCTGAGCACGAGCGCGACGGCCGTGTTGCGGTCGACGGCGTTCTTCAGGTGCTCCCACGGGACCTGGTCGGAGTAGCGCGCCGCCGAGGTGACGAAGAGCCACAGGTCGGCGGCCGCGAGCAGCTGTCCGGCGAGCTCGCGGTTGCGCTCGTCGACGGAGTCGACGTCGGGGGCGTCGAGGACGGCTAGCCCCCGCGGCACCGCGGGGCTGGGCACGAGCTGGATCGCGAACTGGTCGTTGGTGGCCTGGTGGACCCGGGCCAGCTCGGGGAGCAGCCGGTCGGCGCCGAACCAGCGGCCGTCCTCGGGGTGGTGGACCAGGACGGGCGAGCGGGTGGTGGGGCGCAGCAGGCCGGGGACGGTGACGTGGCTGCCGACGAGGGTGTTGACCAGGGTGGACTTGCCGGCCCCGGTCGAGCCGCCGACGACCACGAGCAGCGGCGCGTCGATCTCGGTCAGCCGCGGGATGATGTAGTCCTCGAGCTGCTCGATGATGTGCTCGCGCCCCACCCGCAGCGCGTCGACGCCGGGCAGGTCGAGCGGCAGCGGCGCGTTGAGGAGGGATCCGTGCAGGCGGACCACCTCGGTGAGCATCCTGCTGCCGAGGAGGTTGTCGCTGAGGTCAGCGCCGAGGGTCATCGCTGGGGTACCACCTGTCCGGGGAATGCGAACCGCGGCCGGGCCACCTGGATCCGGCCGAGGAAGTCCTGTCCACGCACCTGCCAATCCGCCGGCGGCGTGCCCCGCAACAGCCGGTGGTGCAGGTAGCCGAGCTCGATCGCGGCCTGCTGGTAGTCGCGCATCGCGCGCTCCGCCTCGGGCCCGCCCTGGAGCCGGGCGTGGCGGCGGGCGTCGCGGCGCGCCCGCAGGTCGACGACCCAGCCGATGTCGGTGGCCGGGAGCAGGCCGCGCCGGGCGGCGTCGGTGAGCGCCATCCGCAGCACGTGGGCCTCGGTCTCGCGGGCCCACCACGCCAGCGCGATCATGCCGATGAAGGCCGGCGCCATGATGACGACGTACACGACGGCGAAGCTGCCGAACCCGAAGACCGTCGAGCCGTTCCAGGTGGCGTGGGCGAGCACCGCGAGGACGTAGCCGCCGACCGGGGCCAGCCAGCGGACCGCGGTGCTGCGGGACGCGACGGCGAGGCCGATGCCGAGGCCGGTGAACGCGGTGAAGAGCGGGTGGGCGAAGGGGCTGAAGACGCAGCGGACCACGAAGGTGCCCGTGACGGCCTCGATGCCGCCGGGGCCCATGCCGTCGGTGCCGTTGTAGGCCGCGGCGAGGTAGAGAATGTTCTCGGTGAAGGCGAAACCGACGCCGACCATGCCGGCGTAGACGATGCCGTCGAGGATGCCGTCGATCTCGGCGCGCCGCCACCACAGCAGCAGGACCAGGAAGAGGCCCTTGCTCGCCTCCTCGATCACCGGCGCGAGCACGGCCAGGGAGAAGGTGTCGGTGAAGCCGACGAGCAGGCCACCCAGGCCCTGCACCACGATCGCGGCCATGGTCGCGACGAACGCGCCCCAGGCGAGCCCGGAGGCGAGCAGCAGGCGCGGCTCGGGCTCGTAGCGGTCCAGCCAGAGGTACGCCGCCAGCACGGGGCCCACCGGCAGCGCCGCGAGCGCCGTCGCGAGCAGCGTGATGCGCGGAGCGCCGGACAGGGCGAGGATCATCAGGGTGAGCAGCGCGCCGAGCACCACCGCCACGGTCACGACGACCGTGAAGGCGACGCTGTCGCGGCGGGCTGCAGGCATGGGGGAACCCTATCGGGAGCGGCTTCTGCCACTCTGATCGCCGCGTACAGTAAGAGGGGTGAGTGCGGACACCCCCCAGCAGGCGCCCAAGACCGAGCAGCACGACCCCGCCGTGCCCGAGGCCTACGCCGCGTTCATGCGCACCGGCTGGGACGAGCGCGAGACCGACGTGGCCCGGCACCCGGTCGCGGACCTGGCCGCCGCCCGTCGTACCCGCCTCGCCGAGGCATTCCCCGGCGAGCGCCTGGTCCTGCCCGGCGGCGGCTACAAGGTGCGCGCCTACGACACCGACTACCGGTTCCGCGCCGACACCGCCCACACCTACTTCTCCGGCAACCAGACCTCCGACGCCGTGCTCGTGGTCGAGCCGGACGGCTCCGCGGTCCTCTACGCCCGGCCGCGCTCGGGACGCGACACCGACGAGTTCTTCCGCGACCGGCAGTACGGCGCCCTGTGGGCCGGCAAGCGCCCCTCGGCCGGCGAGCTGGAGGCTGCCCTCGGCCTGAGCGTCAAGCACGTCGACGAGCTCGAGGCCGACCTGGCCCGGAGCGCGAAGACCCGGGTGCACCGCGGCGTGTCGGCGCGGGTCGACGGCCTGGTGCCCGGCGACGAGGCCCGCGACGGCGAGCTGGCCCGGGTCGCCTCGGAGATGCGCCTGGTCAAGGACGCGTGGGAGGTCGCCGAGCTGCAGGCCGCCGTCGACGCGACCACGCTGGGCTTCGAGGACTGCGTGCGCGAGTGGGACCGGGTGATCGAGCACGGCGAGCGCTGGCTCGAGGGCACCTTCTTCCGCCGCGCCCGGACCATGGGCAACGACCTCGGGTACGACTCGATCGTGGCCGGCGGCCCGCACGCGACGACCCTGCACTGGATCGAGAACTCCGGCGCCGTCGTCCCCGGCGAGCTGATCCTGCTCGACATGGGCGTCGAGAACGCCAACCTCTACACCGCCGACATCACCCGCACGCTGCCGGTGTCCGGGACCTTCTCGCCGCTCCAGCGCGACCTCTACACGCTGGTGCTGCACGCCCAGGACGCCGCGATGGCCGCGCTGCGGCCCGGTGCCAGGTTCCTCGCCGGCCACGACGCCGCGATGGACGTCCTCGCCCACGGGCTCGACGACCTCGGGCTGCTGCCGGTGAGCGTCGACGAGGCGCTCTCCCCCGACTCGCGCGTCTACGCCCGCTGGACCCTCCACGGGGTGAGCCACATGCTCGGCATGGACGTCCACGACTGCGGCCACGCCGCCCCCGAGTCCTACCGCGAGGCCGACCTCGTCGAGGGCATGGTGCTGACCGTCGAGCCCGGCCTGTACTTCCAGGCCGACGACCTGCTGGTCCCCGAGGAGCTGCGCGGCATCGGCATCCGGATCGAGGACGACGTGCGCGTCACCGCCGACGGGATCGAGAACCTGTCCGCCGCGCTCCCCCGCACGCCCGAGGCGATCGAGGAGTGGATGGCCGCCCTGCGCGGGTGATGTGACACCGGTCACGCTACGTTGCTCTCCTGGACGCCACAGGACGACAGGCAGAACGACAGGAGACAGCGATGGCCGACAGCAGGACGATCGTGACCGGGGTGGACGGCAGCGCGACCGCGACGGCGGCCGCCGAGCGGGCGGCCGTGCTGGCCGGGGCGCTGGGCGCCCGCCTGCACGTGGTGTCCGCATTCGGGAAGTACGAGTCGGAGACCGTGCAGATCGGCAGCGACACGCTGATCCTCAGCTCCGAGAAGGACGCCGAGGACGTCGCCGCGAAGGTCACCGCGACGCTGCGCGCGGCGTACCCGGACATCGAGATCACCAGCGGCGCAGCGGAGGGCAAGCCCGGCGAGGCCCTGGTCGCGACGGCCGAGGCGCTGGACGCCGAGCTGATCGTGGTCGGCAACAAGCGGGTCCAGGGCATCGCCGGCCGGGTGCTCGGCAGCATCGCGCGCGACGTCGCCGCGCACGCGTCGTGCGACGTGTACGTCGCGCACACGCACGAGCGGAGGTAGCGGCGCCGACTTCCGAGTAACCCCGGGGCGGGACGACACTGGGCCCGTGCCCACGAAGACTGCCACTGCCTCGTCGTACTCGATCACGATGCGCCTCCACACGACCGTCGACCACGGAGTCGTGGGCGAGGTCGCGACCGCGATCGCCGGAGCCGGCGGGATGGTGACCGCGATCGACGTCGCGGACTCCAGCGCGCACCGGCTGACCGTCGACGTCACCTGCTCGGCGGCCGACGCCGAGCACGCCGCCGAGCTCCAGGAGTCGGTCGCCGCGGTCGAGGGCGTCGAGGTCCACAAGGTCTCCGACCGGACCTTCCTCATCCATCTCGGCGGCAAGATCGAGGTCGCCTCCAAGGTCCCGCTCAAGACCCGCGACGACCTGTCGCTCGCCTACACCCCCGGCGTCGGGCGGGTCTCGATGGCGATCGCGGAGAACCCCGACGACGTCCGCCGACTGACGATCAAGGGCAACGCCGTCGCGGTCGTCACCGACGGCTCGGCCGTGCTCGGGCTCGGCAACATCGGCCCCGGCGCCGCGCTGCCGGTCATGGAGGGCAAGGCCGCGCTGTTCAAGCGGTTCGGCGAGATCGACGCCTGGCCGATCTGCCTCGACACCCAGGACACCGACGAGATCGTCCGCGCGGTCGAGCTGATCGCGCCCGGGTTCGGCGGCATCAACCTCGAGGACATCGCCGCCCCGCGCTGCTTCGAGATCGAGGCCCGGCTGCGCGAGCGGCTCGACATCCCGGTCTTCCACGACGACCAGCACGGTACGGCGATCGTGGTGCTCGCCGCCCTCACCAACGCCCTGCGCGTGGTGAAGAAGCAGCTCGGCACGGCCCGCGTCGTCGTCTCCGGCGGCGGCGCCGCCGGCACCGCGATCGTGAAGCTGCTGCTCGCCGCCGGCGTCCGGGACGTCGTGGTCGTCGACCGCAACGGCGCGCTCGTCGCCGGCGCCGGGGGGCTGTCGGCCGCCCACGAGGAGCTGGCCGGGCTCACCAACAGCGAGCGACGCACCGGCGGCCTGGAGCAGGTGCTCGAGGGCGCTGACGTCTTCATCGGCGTCAGCGCGCCCGGCATCCTCCGGCCCGAGTGGATCCGGACCATGGCCCCCGAACCGGTCGTCTTCGCCCTCGCCAACCCCGACCCCGAGGTCGACCCCGCCGCGGCCGCCCGGTTCGCCGCGGTCGTCGCCTCCGGCCGCTCCGACTTCCCCAACCAGATCAACAACGTGCTCGCGTTCCCCGGCGTGTTCCGCGGCCTGCTCGACGCCCGCGCCACCGAGGTGACGATGGAGATGATGCTCCGCGCCGCCGAGGCGATCGCCCTCGTCGTCCGCGACGACGAGCTGAACGCCAGCTTCATCATGCCCTCGGTGTTCCACCCCGAGGTGCACCACGCGGTGGCGGCGGCGATCGCGGGGGCTGAGACCACGCGGATCGGGGATCTCGCGAAGGTCGGCGGCGAGCCAGACCCGAGCGCGCTGGTTGTTGCGACTCGGCGCGATCCGAAGGGTCACGGTGGCGGAGTGATCCTGCGGACGCAGGTAGTAGCACTCGTCGGTGTCCGGGCAGTACACACAGAACAGGTCGACCTCCGACTTGTCGATCTCCCGCTTGTGCGTTCAGTGGCGATCCGTCCAGTTGGACTTGAACTCAACGAGGAGCGAGCCGCTGCTCCGTGCTGCACGGAACTTCACTTGGACGCGGAGAAAGGACCCGCCCTTGTAGGCGACCAGATCGAAGGGCGCATGCTCGGTCATCGGCACGAGCACCTGGTAGCCCTTCCCGACCAGATCGGCGAAAGCCTTCGCGACGCCGAGGTCGCCCTTGTCCTTGGTGTGATGCGCCATGCCGCCTCCTGAGCCGGTTGTCCCTGTCCCGACCATGGTGGCGATCGGGTCCGACATCACGCACAGTTCTCCACAGGCCGCATCAGATCCGCACCGCGAGCAAGCGATACCCTCAGGCCCCGGCCCCCGTAGCTCAATGGATAGAGCACCATCCTTCTAAGTTGGCAGTTGCAGGTTCGAGTCCTGCCGGGGGCGCCAACGTCGCGGGGACACCGCCGTCATCGCGGCGGCGGCGGTCAGCGCGACCAGGGCCGAGACGACGAGGGCCGAGGTGTAGCGGGCCTCGGTCGGCGGGCTGGTGCCGGCGTGGGTGGTGCCGGCGACGACGCCCCGACCGCGTCGGTGCCGAGCTCACGGGCGAACCCGGCGAGCACCGCCACCACGATGGTCTGGGCGAGGGCGACGGCGAGCGCGGCGACCAGGAGGACCGGCGCGACGGCCCGGCCCGGCCCATTCCGGCGCGTGCTCCTCGGCGACGCGATGTCGTAGACTCACTCCTCAGACAAGTAGACAAGAGAGGCCCCCATGCCCGCCCAGGTACGACGCGCGCCGCTCGCCGATCAGGCGGCCGAGCTGCTGCTCGACCGGGTCCGCGCGGGCGAGTGGCGGCTGGGCCAGCGACTGCCCGGGGAGACCACGCTGGCGCCGCAGCTCGGCGTCGGACGGTCCACGGTGCGCGAGGCGATCCGGCAGCTGGCCGGGCGCGGGGTGCTCAGCTCCCGCCAGGGAGCGGGCGTGTTCGTGACCGCGCTCGACGTGCGCGAGGACTGGGACCTGGTGCTGCGCCGGGCGGACATCGTCACGGTGATCGAGGCCCGGACGGCGATCGAGGCCGAGGCCGCCGCGCTGGCCGCGGAGCGGCGCACCCCGACGGAGCTGCGGGCGATCCGCCGCGCGCTCGCGGACCGGGCGGAGCGTCGTACCGACGTCGAGGCCCACGTCGACGCCGACATGGCCTTCCACCGGGCCGTCGTGGTGGCGGCCCACAACCCCGTCCTCGTCGAGCTGTTCGACGGATTCGTGCCGCGCAGCCGGGCCGCGATGGTCGAGATGCTGCGCCTGCACCCGGCCTTCGACCACGCGACCGACCACGAGGCCCACGACCTGCTGGCCAGGGCGATCGCGGACCACGACCCCGGGACCGCGGCGCGACTGAGCCGCACCCACCTCACCTCGCTCAAGGAGAGCCTGACATGAGCCCCACCGTCCTCGACCTGCGCGACGTCGTCTTCCGCCGCGGCGGCAACGAGATCCTCCACGGCGTGGACCTGACCGTCCGGGCCGGCGAGCACTGGGCGCTGCTCGGCCCCAACGGCGCCGGGAAGAGCACGATGCTCGGGTTCTGCAGCGCGCAGGTGCACCCCACCTCCGGCACGGTCGACGTCCTCGGGCGGCGCCTCGGGCGGGTCGAGCTGCAGGAGCTGCGCCGCCACATCGGACACGTCAACCCCCGCCACCCGCTCCAGTCCGGGCTGAGCGTCCACGAGGTCGTGCTGACCGGGATCACCGGCACCATCGAGCTCCCGATGCGCTGGACGCCCTCCGCCGAGGAGGTCGAGCGCGCCGACGCGCTGATCGACGAGGTCGGCCTCGGCGCCCGTCGGGACGCGCGCTGGCCTAGCCTCTCCCAGGGCGAGCGCGGCCGGGCGCTCATCGCCCGCGCCCTCACCGCGCAGCCGGAGCTGCTGCTCCTCGACGAGCCGACCACGGGCCTCGACGTCGCCGCGCGCGAGCAGCTGCTGACGGTGCTGGACCGCCTGGCCCACACCGCGCCCGAGGTGGCCTCGGTCCTGGTCACCCATCATCTCGAGGAGCTGCCCACGACCACGACCCACGCGCTGCTGCTCGCCCACGGCCGGGTCGTGGTCGCCGGGCCGGTCGCGGAGGCCGTGACGACCGAGGCGATCACGCGCACCTTCGAGCACCCGATCGAGGTCGACCGCGACGGCGGCCGCTGGCGGGCCCGCGCCCTGCCGCCGGCCCGGCTGCACAGCGCCTGACCCGGGTACCGCGGGGTCATGCCCAACCCCGTGATCACCACCGCAGCCGACCTCGCCGGACGCGCCCTGTCGACGATCACCAGTGGCGTCGCCGCGCTCCGGCCCTCCGACAAGCCGCTCCACCCCGACGGCGAGATGTACGCCGGGCGGCTGATCCGGCCCGGATCGGACTCCCCGATCGGGGTGCCGTGGATCGACCAGAACGGCGAGGACGAGGTCACCGTCCGGATCTCCCGCGCGATCGGGCTGCCCGGCCCGCTCCCCGACGTCCAGGGCCTCGCCCTGCGCCTGCGCAAGGGCCAGACCCGGTACGGCGACCTGCTGCTCGCCAGCACCGGCTGGGACCCGCTGACCCGGCACCTGCTCATGCCCGCCTGGAACACGCACTGGCCACTGACCACCCTGCTCCCCTACCGCAGCCCGATCGGCCCGCTGGTCATCGGCGCCCGCCCGGTCGACGTCCGCGGCTACGAGCTGTGCTGGGCGACGGTGGGCCGCGAGTGGCACCCGCTCGGCGAGCTCACCTTGGAGATGCCGCTGCCGGAGGAGACCGAGGTGTCCTTCGACCCGGTGGTCAACCCGCTGCCGGGGCTGCAGCAGTATGCCTGGGTCGAGCGGCTGCGGGAGCAGTCGTACGCCGCCGCCCGCCGGCTGCGGCGCGCCTCCCGCGGCTGAGCCCGCGCACGCCGTACAAAGGGAAGCAGCCCCGCGGGAGGTATGAGCCCCGTGGGGCTGAATGCTCTACCGGAACGCCGACTCGCCGGTGAGCGCCCGGCCGATGACGAGCTGGTGCACCTCGGAGGTGCCCTCGTAGGTCAGCACCGACTCGAGGTTGTTGGCGTGCCTCATGATCGGGTACTCCAGCGTGATCCCGGCCGCGCCGAGGATGGTCCGGCACTCCCGGGCGATCGCGATCGCCTCCCGGACGTTGTTGAGCTTGCCGAGGCTGACCTGGTCGGGCTCCAGCCGGCCGGCGTCCTTGAGCCGGCCGAGATGCAGCGCCAGCAGCATGCCCTTGCCGAGCTCCAGGGACATGTCGGCGAGCTTGGCCTGGGTGAGCTGGTACGCCGCCAGCGGCTGGTCGAAGATCTCCCGCTCCCGCGCGTAGGCGATCGCGGTCTCCAGGCAGTCGCGGGCCGCGCCGAGCGCGCCGAACACGATCCCGAACCGCGCCTCGCTCAGGCACGACAGCGGGCCGCGCAGGCCGCGGACCTCGGGGAAGGCCGCCGACGCGGGCAGCCGCACGCCGTCGAGGACCAGCTCGCTGGTGACCGAGGCCCGCAGCGACATCTTCCGCTTGATCTCCGGCGCCGCGAACCCGGCGCTGTCGGTCGGGACCACGAAGCCCCGGATCCCGTCGTCGGTCTGGGCCCACACCACGGCGACGTCGGCGACCGAGCCGTTGGTGATCCACATCTTGGTGCCGGTGAGCACCCATGCGTCGCCGTCGCGGACCGCGCGGGTGCGCATGCCGGCGGGGTTGGAGCCGAAGTCGGGCTCGGTGAGGCCGAAGCAGCCGATCGCCTCGCCCGCGGCCATCCGCGGCAGCCAGGCGTCCTTGTGCTCCTCGCTCCCCACCGGTGGATCGCATACATCGCCAGCGAGCCCTGCACCGACACCAGCGAGCGCAGCCCGGAGTCGGCGGCCTCCAGCTCCAGACAGGCCAGGCCGTACGCCGTCGCGCTGGTCCCCGCGCAGCCGTACCCCTCGAGGTGCATCCCCAGCACGCCGAGGCCGCCGAGCTCGCGGGTCAGCTCGCGGGCCGGGATCGAGGCCTCCTCGTACCAGTCGGCCAGCCCCGGCCGCAGCCGCGCGTCGACGAAGGACCGGACGGTGTCGCGCATCGCGATCTCCTCCTCGGACAGGAGGGAGTCGATGTCGAAGAGCTCCAACGGGGTGCGGGTCATCGGGAGGTCTCCCCCTCTGCCGAGGTGTACGCCGCGATCTCGGCGCGGAGCCGGGCCTTCACGTCGTCGGGGCGAAGGAGGCGTCCACGCCCGCCCGGGCGAGATCGGCCACGCCGCCCTCGTCGAGCCCGAGCAGGTCGGCCGCGATCTCGTACTCCCGGTTGAGGGTGGTCCCGAACATCGGCGGGTCGTCGGAGTTGATCGTCACCACGACGCCCGCCTCGACGAAGAGCGGCAGCGGGTGCTCGGCGAGCGAGGCGACCGCACGGGTCGCGACATTGGAGGACGGGCAGACCTCGAGCGGGATCCGGTGCTCGGCCAGGTGCGCCAGGAGGGCCGGGTCGGTGGCGGCCGACGTACCGTGTCCGATCCGCTCCGCGCCGAGCTCGCGCAGGGACGTCCAGATCGTCTCGGGCCCGGTCGTCTCGCCGGCGTGCGGGACCGAGCGCAGGCCGGCCGCGCGAGCCGCGGAGAAGTGCGGGACGAACCACTCGCGCGGCACCCCGATCTCCGGACCGCCCAGCCCGAAGCCGACCAGCCCCTCGGGCGGGTGGTCGAGGGCGAACCGCAGCGTCGCGTCGGCCGCCGGGATCCCCGACTCGCCGGGGATGTCGTAGATGAAGCGCAGCACCGTCCCGAAGTCGCGCTCGGCGGCGATCCGGGCGTCCTCGATCGCCTCGGTGTAGGCCTCGATCGGCATCCCCCGGTCGGGGTCGTGGGGCAGCACGGAGGTGTACGGCGTGCAGGTGAGCTCGGCGTACCGCACGGACTGGCCCTCGTGGAGCTCGCGGGCGATCTCGTAGGTGAGGTAGCGGACGTCCTCGGGCGTGCGGACCAGGTCGACGACCGCGAGGTAGACCTCGATGAAGTGCGCGAAGTCGCGGAACGCGAAGAAGTCGCGCAGCAGCGCCGGGTCCGACGGGACCGTGCCGGGGTGGCGCTCGGCCAGCTCGGAGACGATCCGCGGCGACGCGGAGCCGACGTGGTGGACGTGGAGCTCGGCCTTGGGCAGGCCCGCGACGAAGTCCCTCACTCCAGCTCCGCGATCAGGTTCTTCGCCACGTCCTGGATCGAGCGGCCGTCCTGGTAGACCTTGCCGTCGAGCAGGATGGTCGGGGTGCCGGTGATGCCGGCCTTGTCGGCCTCGGCGGTCGCCTGGGTCACCCAGTCCTGGTGGGAGAGGCCCTCGATGCCGTCCCGGACGTCGCCCTCGCTCGCGCCCGCCTCGACGGCGAGGTCGACCAGGTCGTCGTTGCTGACCGCGTCCGGGTCCTCCTCGGACGGCTGGTTCTCGTACAGCAGGTCGTGGAGCCTCTTGGCGGCCTCGGGCCCCGACTTCTCCAGCACGAGCGCGAACGCGTTGGCCGCGCGGATCGGGTAGTCGCCGAACGCCTGGCTGAGCAGGTCGAAGGGGCGGTACTCCACGAACACCTTGCCGTCGGCGGCGAGCTCCTCGAGGTCCTCGCGGGTCGCGGACTCGAGCTGGCCGCAGTAGGGGCACAGGAAGTCCTCGTAGATGATGACGGTGTGCGGCGCGTCCGCGCTGCCGATGGTCACGCCGTAGTCGCTGGAGCCGGCGCCGACGGCCTTGACCTCCTTCTTGTTGAGGAGGCTGATGCCGATCGAGCCGCCCACGATGAGCACCATCACCGCGATCACGGCGGCGATGGTGAGGATCCGGCGGCGCGCCTCCCGCTGCTTCTGGGCGGCGCGCATCTCGGCGGCCTTCTGCGCCCGGGCAGCGGCCTTCGAGTTCGAGGACATCAGTTCACGGCTCCTTCGGTGACGTCGGCGACGTCGGTATCGGCGGCCCGGTCGTCGGGCGCCCGTTCGAACAGTAGGGAATCCAGCGCGAGCCGGGTCCGTCGTACCGACGCGACCAGGAGGGACGCGGCGAGCAGCGCGGCGTCGCGGGCGATCTCCCAGGGGTACGCCGACGCGGCGCCCGGCTTCGTCCCGCCACCCCCGAAGCAGCCGCAGTCGATCTCGATCCCGCGCGCCCAGACCGAGGCGATGCCGATGATGAAGGCCGCGAACAGCAGCGCCGACACGACGGCCGCGCCCCGGGTGAGGACACCCAGCACCAGCGCCAACCCGACGGCCAGCTCGACCGCGGGCAGCGCCAGCCCGACCGCCTCGGCGACCGAGGAGGGCAGCAGCTGGTAGGCGCGGACGGCGGCGATGCTGGCGTCCGGCTCGGTGATCTTCAGGGCACCGGCGACGATCCACACACCGCCGGTCACCAGCCGGGCGGCCAGACCCGCCCAGGCCAGCGTCCCTCTCATGCCGGTGAGGCTAACCGGCCCCGCTGAGCGCCGGCTGAGAACCCCGCGCCGTGCCGCCGTACGGCGTAGGGTGCACCCTCGTGAACGAACGACTGGTCTGGATCGACTGCGAGATGACCGGGCTCGACCTCGGGGCCGACGCCCTCATCGAGGTCGCGGCGCTGGTGACGGACTTCGACCTCAACGTCCTCGGCGACGGCGTCGACGTCATCATCAAGCCGCCCGCCGAGGCGCTGGACCAGATGATCGAGTTCGTCCGCACCATGCACGAGTCGTCCGGCCTGCTCGCCGAGCTCGAGAACGGCGTGACGCTGCAGGAGGCCGAGGAGCAGGTGATGGCCTACCTGCGCGAGCACTGCCCCGCCGACAGCCGCCCGCCGCTCGCCGGCAACTCGGTCGCGACCGACCGCGGCTTCGTGGCGCGCGACATGCCCGTCCTCGACGCCTTCCTGCACTACCGGATCGTCGACGTCTCCTCGATCAAGGAGCTGTCGAAGCGCTGGTTCCCACGCGCCTACTTCAACGCCCCGACCAAGCGTGGCAACCACCGCGCGCTGGCCGACATCCAGGAGAGCATCGAGGAGCTGCGCTACTACCGCGACACCGTCTTCGTGCCCCTCCCCGGCCCGGACTCCGAGGTCGCCAAGGAGGCCGCGGCCCGGCACGGCGGCGCGCTCACCGGCCTCGGCGCACCGGAGACGGGTACCGATTCCTAGTTCCGGGCGGCTAGCCTCTACACTCGTCTCCGGCTCGTGAGAGCCATGGTGGGTATAGCTCAGCTGGTAGAGCGCCGCGTTGTGGTCGCGGATGTCGCGGGTTCAAGTCCCGTTACTCACCCCGACAGCCTCGGCCGGACTCCTCGGAGTCCGGCCGAGCTTGGATTCACCGATGGGCCGCGTCGCGAGCGTCACCAGGCGGGTGTGATGGCAAGGCAGCGGCGCGACGACGGTCTGGTTGCGCCATCGAGCGTCGCTAACGCCGCCAGCGCGCCCGGATGGTGGCGGACAGCAGCGGGAGATCGGTGAATCCAAGCTGAGGTCATTTCATCCCCCGGTATGACCCGGGCGCCGGAGGACCAGACCGCGGGCTGACGTGCGGAAGGCGCCGGCTTCGTAGCGTCGGCGGCATGCCGACCACCACGCACGCACCGTCCCCGCTCGTCGCGACCGACCTGGTCCAGACCTATGGCACGGGCCCGGGCGCGACCCACGCCCTCGCCGGGGTGAGCCTGACGATCGCACCCGGCGAGACGGTCGCGATCATGGGGCCGTCCGGGTCGGGGAAGACGACGCTGCTGCACTGCCTCGCCGGGGTGATCCGGCCGACCTCGGGGTCGGTGGTGTGGCGGGACGAGGACCTCGCCCGCGCGGGCGACCGGCGCCGGACGGCACTGCGCCGTACCGACTTCGGCTTCGTCTTCCAGTCCGGCCAGCTGCTGCCGGAGCTGCCGGCGGTCGAGAACGCCGCCCTCCCGCTGATGCTCGCCGGGACGCCGCGCGCCGAGGCGACGCGCGCGGCGGCGGCGTGGCTGGCCCACCTCGGGCTGGCGGGGATGGAGCGGCGCCGTCCCGGCGAGCTGTCCGGCGGCCAGGCGCAGCGGGTGGCGATCGCGCGGGCGCTGGTGGGCGCTCCGGGCGTGGTCTTCGCCGACGAGCCGACCGGCGCGCTCGACCAGGCGACCGGGGGCGACGTGCTCCGCGTGCTGACCTCGGCGACCCGGGCCACCGGCGCCGCGCTCGTCGTGGTGACGCACGACGAGGCCGTCGCCACCCACTGCTCGCGGGTGGTCACCATGCGCGACGGACGGATCACGGCGGCCCTGGGGGCGGCGCGATGAGCGGCACCGTGGCGCTGTGGACCCTGCTGCGGCGGCGTACGGCGAGCGCGGGCGAGCGCCGGCGCCTGACCGAGGTCCTCGCGGTCGTCGCGTTCGCCACCACGACCGCGGTCCTGCTGGTGGTCGTCGGCGGGTTCCGGGCGTTCTGGGCCCGCGCCGGCGGCGCCGACGGGATCGCCGACGGGATGGAGGCGGGCGGCGAGGTCTCGTTCGCCGCGCAGTACCCGATCCTCGCCGGCATCGCGGTGCTGCTCATCCTGGTGCCGCTCGGGACCCTCGGCGCGGCGGCGGCCCGCCTGGCCGCCGCGCGCCGCGACGCCCGGCTGGCCGCGCTCCGGCTGTGCGGCGCGACGCGCGCGCAGGTCGGCGGGATCACCCTCCTCGACGCCGCCGCCCAGGCCGTCGTCGGCGCGGCCGCGGGCGTCGTCGGGTACGCCGCGCTGGTGCCGCTGGTCGCCCTGACCCGGTTCCAGGGGCGGGCCTTCGACTGGTCGGAGCTGTGGGTCGGCGTACCCGCGCTGCTGGGTGCCGTGGCGGCGGTGGTCGTGGTCGCCGTGCTGTCGGCGGCGGTGAGCCTGCGCCGAGTGGCGATCACGCCACTCGGGGTCGCCAACCGGGTCACACCGCCCGGGATGCGCGCCGTGCGACTGCTGTCGACCGCGGCCGCCGTCGTCGGGCTGGTCGTCGTCTCGAAGGTCTCGTTCGGCTCGCTCGGCGTGACGATCGCGCTGGTGACCGGCTTCGTGCTCGCGGCCTTCGCGACGATGAACGTAGTGGGCCCGTTCACGATCTGGCTGGTCGGGCAGCTCACCGCGACGCTCGCCCGCTCGGTCCCGACGCTGCTGGCGGGCCGCCGGATCGCGGACGCGCCCAAGGCGGCGTGGCGCTCGGTCGGCGGGGTCGGGCTGGCGACCTTCATCGCCGGGCTCACCGCGACCTTCTCCCTCGTCGACGTCGCGGACGGCGCGCCCCGCGAGGAGGTGGCGTTCGTCGCCGACCTGAAGACCGGCGGGTTCCTGACCCTCGCGATCGTCGGCGTCCTCGCCGCGGTGTCGACCGGGGTGATGCAGGCCGGTCGGGTGATCGAGCAGCAGCGGGAGTACCGCGCCCTCGCCCTCGCCGGCACCGATCCCCGCACCCTCGATGCCGCCCGGCTGCGGGAGACCCTCGTCCCGCTGCTGGTCAGCGTCGGCGTCGCCAGCGGCACGGTGCTGATGGTGATGATCCCGCTGGTCGGCCTCGGCGCCGCCACCGACCCGGGGGTGATCGTGCAGTACCTGCTCTGCGTCGTGGTCGCCGCCGGACTGGTCCTCGCCGGCGCCGCCGCCTCGCGGGGCGTCGCCCGCGCCGTCGCCGGATGACCCCGGCGCCTATTATCTGACTATAGTCAGAGAATGCACCTGACCGAGACCCTGCGCCGCTTCAACCGCACCTACACCCAGCGCATCGGCGTGCTCGACGAGTCCTTCCTCGGCACCGGCCGGCCGCTGGCCGTCTCCCGGCTGCTGTTCGAGATCGGCACCGCCGACGCCGCCGGCGGGACGGGGGTGCGCGAGCTGCGCGACCGGCTCGACCTCGACTCCGGGCACGTCTCCCGGATGCTGCGCCGGCTCGAGGCCGACGGCCTGGTCGCCACCGTGCCCGACGAGACCGACCGCCGGCGGCGGCTGGTCCGCCTCACCCCCGCCGGCCGGACGGCGTACGACGACCTCGAGCGCCGCTCCGAGGAGCTCGCCGGACGCCTCGTCGAGCCGCTGACCGCGCGGCAGCAGGAACGGCTGGCCGAGGCGCTGCGGACCGCCGACCTGCTGGTGCGGGCGGCGACGGTCCGGCTGACGGAGGTGGCCGCGGACGCAGCCGTCGCGCGGGAGGCGACCCGGCGCTACGTGGCGGAGCTCGACGCGCGGTTCCCGGACGGCTTCGATCCCGGCGGGCCGGACGCGCCGGAGCCCGGGTCGACGTATGTCGTCGCGAGCTCGGACGGCGAGCCGGTGGCCTACGGCGGGATCCGGCCGGTCCCCGAGGCCGGGGCGGCGACCGCCGAGATCAAGCGGATGTGGGTGCACGGCGACTGGCGCGGCGCCGGGCTGGGCGCGCGGATGCTGCGCCACCTCGAGGCGCTCGCCGCCGCGCAGGGCCACCGCCGGGTCGTGCTCGACACGAACGGCACCCTGCGCGAGGCGATCGCGATGTACGAGCGCGCCGGCTACGAGCGGATCGAGCGCTACAACGACAACCCGTACGCCGAGGCGTTCTTCGAGAAGCGCCTCTGAGCCTCAGCCGCCGATCGGGAGCCCGAACCGCCCCTTCTGGAAGTCCTCGTAGGCCGCCAGCACCTCGGCCTTGGTGTTCATCACGAACGGCCCGGCCCAGGCGATGGGCTCGCGGATCGGCTGCCCGCCGACGACGATGACGTCGAGCCTCGGGGAGCGGCTCTCCTGCCGAGCATCGGCGGCGATCGTCAGGTAGTCGCCGGCGCCGAGGACGGCGGTCTGGCCGGTGCGTACGGGACTCGGCTCGGTGGCACCGACGCTCCCGGACCCGTTGAGGACGTAGACGAGCGCGTTGTGCTCGACCTGCCACGGCAGGTCGAGGCGGGCGCCGGGCTCGAGGGTGGCGTGCACCAGGGTCATCGGCGTGTACGTCGACCCGGGGCCGGCGTACCCGGCGACGCCGCCGGCGATCACCCGGACCAGCGTGCCGGCGTCCTCGCTCGCGAGCAGCGCGACCTCGCCGGAGCGGATGTCCTGGTAGCGCGGGTCGTTCAGCTTGTCGGTCCTCGGCAGGTTCACCCAGAGCTGGACGCCGTGGAAGAGCCCGCCGGCCTGGACCAGCCACTCGGGCGGGGCCTCGATGTGGAGCAGCCCGCTGCCGGCGGTCATCCACTGGGTGTCGCCGTTGGTGATGGTGCCGCCCCCGCCGTGGCTGTCCTGGTGGTCGAAGACGCCGTCGATGATGTACGTGACGGTCTCGAAGCCGCGGTGCGGGTGCCACGGCGTGCCCTTGGGCTCACCGGGCGCGTACTCCACCTCGCCCATCTGGTCCATCATGATGAACGGGTCGAGGTCCCGCAGGTCGATGCCGGCGAACGCCCGGCGGACCGGGAAGCCCTCCCCCTCGTAGCCCTGCGGGGCGGACGTCACCTGCCGCACGGGACGCGGCTGGTCGCCGAGCCCCGGCGCCTTCAGGCGCGGCAGAACGGTCAGGTCGTCGACGGTGATCGCGGGCATCGCAACTCCAGGTGACAGGGAAGGGGACTGGTTGCCGTGTCAACCATAGTGCGTGGCGGAGCATTCCCGGGCCCCTAGGCTCAGGCCATGACCAGGGGGACGTACGACGCCGTGGTCGTCGGCGCCGGCCACAACGGCCTGACCGCGGCGGCCTACCTGGCGCGCGCCGGGCTCTCGGTGCTCGTGCTCGAGCGGCTCGACCGGGTCGGCGGCGCTGCGGTGTCGGCCCAGGCGTTCCCCGGCTTCTCGACCCGGCTCTCGCGGTACTCCTACCTGGTCTCGCTCCTGCCCGACCAGGTCGTGGCCGACCTGGGGCTCGACCTGCGGCTGGTGAGCCGGCCGACGGCGTCGTACTCCCCCACGGTGCGCGGCGGCCGCCCGACCGGGCTGCTCGTCGAGCGCGAGGAAGGCGAGGCCACGCGGGCGTCGTTCCGGGAGCTGACCGGCGGCGACGAGGAGTACGACGCCTGGCGGGCGTTCTACGACGGCGTGGCCGGGCTGGCCCGGGCCGTGGCCCCGACCCTGACCCGGCCGCTGGTCACCGGCGCCGCGATCCGTGCGCAGGTCGACCCGCAGATCTGGCGCGACGTCGTCGAGCAGCCGATCGGCGTGGCGATCGGCCGGCGGTTCCGCGACGACCTGGTGCGCGGCGTGGTCGGCACCGACGCGCTGATCGGGACCTTCGCATCCCTCCACGACCGGTCCCTGGTCCAGAACCGCTGCTTCCTCTACCACCTGATCGGCAACGGGACCGGGGAGTGGCGGGTCCCCGTCGGCGGGATGGGCGCGGTCACCGACGCCCTCGCCCGGGCGGCGACCGAGGCCGGCGCCGAGATCGTCACCGGCGCCGGGGTGAGCGCGATCCGGCCGACCGGCGACGCGGCGGGCGACCCGGTGGAGGTGCACTGGCACGACGGCGGCCGGGAGCACACGGTCGAGGCGTCGTACGTGCTGGCGAACGTGGCGCCCTGGGTGCTGCGGATCCTGCTCGGCGAGGACGAGGACCCGGCCACGAAGCCGGAGGGCGCCCAGCTCAAGATCAACCTCCTGCTCTCCCGGCTGCCCCGGCTGCGGTCCGGCATCGACCCGGAGGTCGCCTTCGCCGGCACCCTCCACCTCGCCGAGACCGCCGCGGACCTCGAGGTCGCCTGGGCGGCCGCGCACCGCGGTGAGCTGCCGGACCCGCTGCCCGGCGAGGTCTACTGCCACTCGCTCACCGACCCCTCGATCCTCGGGGACGTGCCGGCCGGCACCCACACGCTGACGTACTTCGGCCTCCACACCCCGGCACGGCTCTTCGCGGCCGATCCCGACGGCGTGCGCGAGGAGGCGGTACGCCGCGCGATCGCCTCGCTCGACGCCGTCCTGGAGGACCCGATCGACTCGGTCGTGCTGCGCGCCCCCGACGGCACGCCGTGCATCGAGGCCCGGATCCCGCAGGACGTCGAGGCGGACCTGGCCATGCCCGGCGGGCACATCTTCCACGGCGACCTCGACTGGCCCTGGGCCCCCGCCCGGGCCCGGCTGGAGTCCCCCGCCGAGCGCTGGGGCGTCCAGACCGGCCACCCCGGGGTGCTCCTGTGCGGCTCGGGCGCCCGGCGCGGCGGCGCCGTCTCCGGCCTCGGCGGCCACAACGCCGCACAGGCGGTCCTGGAGGCCCGGTGACGGCCACCACGGCCCTCCCGATTTCGTCCGGATCGGCCTACGCTGGTAATGTTTCCTCTCGCGTTCACCGCATGCGCCATTAGCTCAATTGGCAGAGCAGCTGACTCTTAATCAGCGGGTTCGGGGTTCGAGTCCCTGATGGCGTACCGCACAGGAGGGGCCCGGTCGGATGACCGGGCCCCTCCTGCATGTCCGCTCCAGCCAACCGCCGAAGGAACCCGTGCGCGCCCCGTCCCTGCTCGTCGCCGCACTGCTGGCTCTCGGCGCGCTCGTGTCCGTCCCGACCGCG
This sequence comes from Nocardioides humi, assembly GCF_006494775.1. NCBI lineage: Bacteria > Bacillati > Actinomycetota > Actinomycetes > Propionibacteriales > Nocardioidaceae > Nocardioides > Nocardioides humi. The sequence goes on from NZ_CP041146.1 coordinate 1,115,734, forward strand.
GCCCGGGCCGACGGGACGCGGAACCCAGCGGGTCATTCGCGGGGCGCTGTCCACACCTTCGAGGTGGTGGCCCACCGGGGTGCGACCGGACGCCACCGCACGGAGAACGGCCTGCGCGCGCTCCGCCACGCCGTCGCCGTCGGCGCGGACCGGGTGGAACTCGACGTACGGCCGACGGCGGACGGCCGCCTGGTCGTGATGCACGACCCCCGCCTCGACCGGACGACCAACTGCCGCGGTCGGGTGAACACCTGGACCCTGGCGCGGATCCAACGGTCCTGCCGACTCCGCGACGGCAGCGACGTCCCCTCGCTGGAGTCCTACGTCGCCGAAGCCCACCGGCTCGAGGTCGGCCTGCTCATCGAGCTCAAGCAGGCGCCCGGCTGGCGCCGCAAGACCTGGCGGCACCTGCGCGACTCCCTCGACGTGCTCGGCCGCTCCGACCGGGCCCGGCTGCTGTCGTTCAGCCCGGCGCTGCTGCACCGGGCCGCGAAGGCGCTCCCCGACGTACGCACGGTCTGGATCGCGCACCGCTTCCGGCCGAGCGCCCGGCAGGTCGCGAAGATCGCCGACGGCGTCTCGCTCGACGCGCGCTTCGTGACACCTCGCCTGGTCAAGCAGCTGCGGAGGCGCGGGCTCCTCGTCCTCGGCCAGGTGTCCAACCGGCGTGCCGCCTGGCAGCGCTACCTGCGCGCGGGCGTCGACGGCGGCAGCACCGACCGCACGGCCGACCTGGTCAGGTGGTGGCACAGGCGTCAGGCCGTCGCGGACTGACCTGACATCCATCCGGGCGTGAGGCTTCATTACGATGCCGGACGTGGACCCGACCCAGCGCGCCCTGCTGCTGCCCGGCGTGGAGCTGGTCGAGGAGATCGGGCGCGGCGGGTTCGCCCGGGTCTGGCGGGGCCGGCAGCTGGCGGTGGACCGCGACGTCGCGGTGAAGATCGACGACCGGGTGCTCGACGAGGACACCAACCGGCGCCGGTTCGTGCGGGAGGCGACGGCGGTGAGCCGGATCAGCGGCCACCCGCACGTGGTGTCGCTGATCGACGTGGGCGTGACGAGCGACAACCGGCCGTACCTGGTGATGGAGCTGTGCGCCAACGGCAGCCTGGCGTCGTACCTGACGCGCAACGGCCCGATGCGGGTCGAGGAGGCGGTCGAGGTCGGGCTGGCGGTGACCAGCGCGCTGGCCGCCGCGCACGAGGCGGGGATCCTGCACCGCGACATCAAGCCCGGCAACATCCTCATCGACGCGTGGGGCACGCCGCGGCTGTCCGACTTCGGCCTGGCCGCCCTCCCCCAGCCGGGCCGGGACCCGTCGGTGAGCCTGGAGGCCCTCACGCCGGCGTACGCGTCGCCGGAGGCGTTCTCCTTCTCGGCGCCCACGCCGCAGTCCGACGTGTTCTCGATGGGCGCGACCCTGCACGCGATGATCTCGGGCAGCTCGCCGCGCCGCACCGCGGACGGGAGCCCGGTCCCGATCGACCAGGTGCTGGCCAACCTGCGCGCGGAGTTCCCCGACCCGGGGGTGCCGGGCAGCGAGCAGCTGATGCGGGTGATCCGGACCGCCACGGCGTACGACGCCGCGCACCGCTACCCCACCGCGCGCGAGCTGCACGACGCCCTCCGCGCGATCCGCGCCACGACCGGCGGCGGCGTGGTCGTGGGCGGCCCCGAGGCCAGCTTCACCCAGCTCCGGCCACCCCCGCGGCCGGCCCTGCAACCGGCACCGACCGCCCGGCGGCGCTGGCCGCTGGCGGCCGCCGCAGCCGTCGTCGGGCTCGGCGTCGGCGGGCTGGGCGGGGCGCTGCTCACCTCGGGCGATCCCCAGCCCACCGCCCGGGTCGCGACGGGCGACACCACCACGCCCGTCGAGGTGACCGCGGAGACCGGCGACGACACCGGTGACGGCACCGGCGACGGCACCGGCGACGGCGACACCATGGCCGGCGCCCCGGAGCTCGGCGCGTGCTACGCCGGGGTCCAGAGCATCGGCCAGACCCTGAGCGCGACCAAGGGCACCTGTCCCGACGGCCCCTGGTTCGTCTTCGCCGTCGAGCAGCTCGCCGACACGACCACCGACGTCACCTCCGACGCGGTCGACGCCGACGACCGGGTCCGGGCCACCTGCACCTCCGACAGCCTGCGGGCCTACAACGCCGGCACCGGCGGGGAGCACCCGAAGGGCGAGTACGACGTGTTCGTGCTGCCCCCGAGCGGGACGGCCTTCGTGCAGGGACAGCGCTGGTTCGCCTGCCTGGCGCGGCCGGCCTCCTGAGCCCGGCGCGGGTGCGCCGCGCCGGTTCGGGTACTGCCGGGGCCGACCCCCAGGAGGTACCCCCTTGTCCCTGCACGACAGTGAGGTCGCTGCGGCGCTCGCCGAGGCGGCCCAGGCGATCAACAGCCACCGCTCGCTCGACGACACCCTCGACGCCATCGTCCGCGCGGCCCAGCAGACCGTGCCCGGCTTCGAGCACGTCGGGATCTCGATCACCCACGGCGACCGCCGGATCGAGACCCGGGCGGGGACCGGGCAGCTGGTGTGGGACATCGACGAGCTGCAGTACAAGCTGGGCGAGGGCCCGTGCTACGACGCGATCCGCACCGGCGGCGTGACCATCATGGAGGACATCGCGACCGAACAGCGCTGGCCGCAGTACGTCGAGGAAGCGGTCCAGCACGGCCTGCACGCCCAGATGGGGCTCCAGCTCTACGAGGAGGACAACACCCTCGGCGGGCTCAACTTCTACTCGTGGGAGCCGGGGATCGACCCGGACGCGATCCAGCTCGCCGAGCTGTTCGCCGCGCACGCCTCGATCGCCCTCGGGCGGGCCCGCCACGAGCACCAGCTCAACGAGTCGGTGACCACACGCCAGGCGATCGGCACGGCGGTCGGCCTCATCATGGAGCGCTACCGGATCCCCGAGGACCGGGCGTTCCAGTTCCTGGTCCGCGCCAGCAGCACGGGCAACGTCAAGCTCCGCGCCATCGCCCAGGAGGTCGTGGACACGGCCAACCGGGAGTTCTCCGCCGCGCCGGCCACGGACGGCTGAGCCCCGGGCTCGGCGCCCCGCTGCTCAGCCTCGAGGCTCAGGCGGTTCGGGCGGTGCTCAGCCCTCGGCCGGCCGCACCTGCTCGGCCGGGAACCACTGGGTGTGGACGTGGCCGTCGGCCTCGTAGGTGACCAACGCCTTGAGGCGGAGACGGTCCCACTTCAGGACCAGCCCCGGGACGGCCGGGTCGTCGGTGCTGACGTGGACATGGACCTGCTCGGACATGCGGGCTCCTGCTGCCGGCGGGGTCGGCAGACCCCGGTGGCAGCCCGCGTCCTGAGCTGCAGGGAAAATGTAGCGCCCGCCACCGACAGGACGACGCCGGGTCAGGACGTGTGGTGGAGGAGCAGCTCCTCGGCGAGCACCACGCCCGCGCTGTCGAGCGCCGGCGGGTCGAGCACGGTCGCGGTCGGGCCCGCTGTCACGAGCAGCCGCCCGACCCGCTCCTCGACCGGCGGGAGCAGCTCCAGGTCCACCACGACGTCCTGCTCGTCGTCCTCGACGAACCTGACCTGCTCGGCGTAGAAGTCCGCCACCCAGCGCGCCTCCTGGGGCAGCAGCACCCGGACCCGGGTCGTGGCACGCTGGCGGGCGAGCAGCCCGGCGAGGTCGTCGGGGACGGCGAACGTGCGGTCGAGCACCTCGACCGAGCGGATGTTGGAGAGCAGGTAGGTGCGGATCCGGCCCCGGTCGTCGACCGGGCCCGCGTCGACCTCCCAGCCGCGGCGGGTCTGCACCAGGCGGTAGGGCTCGATCTCGCGCTCGGTGACGCCCGGCTCCCAGGCCCGCGAGTAGACGATGCGGAGGCCGCGCCGCTCGCCCTGCGCCCGGCGCAGCTCGGGCAGCAGCCGGCTCCGGGCCGCGGCCCGCTCGTCGTCGCCGGCGTCGTCGCCGGCGTCGTCGCCGACCGCCCCGGCCGTCGCCGGGCCGAACATGGTCTCGGCGAGCACGTCGAGCGCCTCGGCGAGCTCGGCGTTGTCGGGCTCGATCTCGAGCAGCGCCCGGGCGGCGGCGTGGACGCGGCCGAGCTCGCCGGCGTCGACGTACTCCACGCCCAGGTCGATCGGGCTCTCCGAGACGAGCCGGACGACGTCGGCCGTGCCCGGGTCCTCGGTGTCGCCGTCGGGCCCGAGGAACTCCAGGACCTCCGGCCGGGAGAGCAGCCACTCGCCGCCGATGTCGGCGGTGTAGAAGGCCAGCAGGTCCTCGCGGAGCTCGGCCACGGTCGTCCCGAACTCCTCGGCCAGCGCCTGCAGCGCGAGCCCGTCGGGACTGGCGGCGAGGCGGGCGAACACCTCGGGCAGCCGGGCGATGCGGGAGACGTACCGGGGGACGGCGGTCATGCCGGCGCCTCCTCGCCTCGGGCGGCCGCCACGAAGGCGACCAGCTCCGCCTGCGCCTGCGGCGGGCCGACGATCCGGACCCGGTCGTCGAGCTCGACCAGCCGCGCATGGAGCGCGGCGCGATGGGTGACCCGGTAGCGCAGGAGCACGTCGTCGCCGTCGGGCTCGACGGCGACGGGCTCGCCGAGCCAGCGGCGTACGTCGGGGGCGAAGTCGGCCGGCGCCCGCAGGGTGACCTCGACCGGGGGGTCGATCTCCCAGGACATCGGGTGCAGCCCGGCGTGCCGCACCTGGGGCAGCCGCTGGGCGGTGCCCGGCTCGCCGGCCTCGACGTCGAGCATCCGGGAGACGACGAACGTCTTCACGACGGGCTCGGCGAGGTCGGCCTCCTCGACGCCGCGGAGGTACCAGACGCTGTTCTGGCTGCGGACCGACTCGGGATGCACCGTCCGCGGCGAGCCCTTGTAGCCGAACCGCAGGACCCGCTGCTCGCGCACGGCGTCGACCACCAGGCGCAGGGAGTCGGGCTCGGCGGCCGGCACCGCCGCCGGGACGATCGCGTCGGGCGTGGTGGCGGCGCCGTCGGTGAGGCCGAGCCGCTGGGCCAGGTCGCCGCGGTCGGCGAGCAGCACCGCTCGCCGCAGGGCGGCCTGCTGGTCGAGGGAGAGGCGGACCCGCAGCCGGTTGTCGACGGTCGTCATCCGGTAGACGGCGGGCGCGCCGGGATCGGCGATGTTCTCGATCCGCCAGCCCTGGCGCTCGAGGTGGCGGATCTCCCGCTTGAGCTGGTCGTGCCCCTGCGACTCCGGGAACCCGGCCACCCGGTCCAGCTTGGTGGCCGGCACGCCGCCCTCCGGATGGGCCTGGAGCATGGCGGCGATGCGCACCAGCCGCTCCATCGGTCCGCGCTGGTCCCGTCCCGGGCCGTTGGCCACCGTCGTCCTCCTGTCCCCTGCTGTCCGCTGCTGTCCGTCAGTCCTCGAAGCTGCCGTGCCGGCCGGCTCCGCCGGCGAAGCGCGTCGCTCCGGCGAGCGTATCCGCGTCGAGCGAGCGCAGGCCGTGTCCCCACTCCAGCGCCAGCGCGTCCTCGAGCCCGAGCCCGTGCTGCTCGTACGACGACAGGCGGTCCTCGCGCAGGCAGGTCTGCGGGAAGCCCGCGAGCTGCGCGGCGAGGGCGAGGGCCTCGTCGAGCGCCGCGCCCGGGGCGGAGACCCGGTTGGCCAGGCCCATCCGCAGCGCCTCGTCGGCGCCGACCTCGCGCCCGGTGAGGATCAGGTCGAGGGCATGGGAGTGGCCGATCAGCCGCGGCAGCCGGACGGTGCCGCCGTCGATCAGCGGGACGCCCCAGCGCCGGCAGAAGACCCCGAACGCGGCGGCGGGATCGGCGACCCGCAGGTCGCACCAGAGGGCGAGCTCGAGCCCGCCGGCGACGGCGTACCCCTCGACGGCGGCGATCACCGGCTTCGACAGCAGCATCCTCGTCGGTCCCATGCCGGCCGGGCCGGCGTCCGGGCCGGCGCCGGGCGCGCCCACGTCCACTCGGCCCTCGGCCACGGCCCTGAGGTCGGCGCCCGCGCAGAACACCCCGCCGGCGCCGTGCAGCACGGCGACGGAGGCGCTCTCGTCGGCGTCGAACGCCGTGAACGCCTCGGTCAGCAGCCGGGCGTGCTCGGCGTCGACCGCGTTGCGCACCTCCGGCCGGGACAACGTCACGACGGTGACCGGCCCGCGCCTCTCCACCTCGACGGACATGGCCCCGAGACTAGATGAGCACGTCAGGAGCCGGACAGGTCGATCTTCTCCACCAGGTCCTGCGCGATCTGGGCCGGCGTCCAGGCGAAGCGCACCCACCGCTCCTGCGAGAACAGCCTCGTCTGGTCCGACGACCACGGCGAGGCGGGGTCCTCGTCCTGGCCGTAGGTCAGGATCGTCCGGGCGTCCACGCTGCCGTCGGCGAGGTAGGAGGTCGCCTGGATGTGCGAGGAGCCGTAGCTGATCGCCTTGTAGGCGCCGGTGTTGGCCGCCGGGTTCCGCGAGGCCAGGGCGTTGGCGTTGCCGGCGAGGTCGCCGTCGCCGCCGCCGAGCGGGTACGCCGGCGCCCCGCGGTCGCCCGCGACCTGCAGCGAGCCCCACGGCGCGTCGAACGGGACGCCCGCTGCGCGCACGGACTCGATCGCCGCCTTCATCGCCTTGACCACCGCCGGCCCGGTCCGCAGGCCCCGGGGGGTGTTGAGCGGGTCGGCCGCGTTGAACGGCACCGTCCACAGGTTGGCGCCGGTCGGAGCGCGCTCGACGAACGCCTCGAAGAGGTGGGTGCCGACCGAGTCGACGTCGGAGTGACCGTCCCAGGCCGCCAGCACCGCGCACGCCTCGGTCTCCCCCGTCTGGGCGCAGACCTGGTCCAGCCTGCCGTCCTCGCGCATCACCTCGGCCGCGCGGACCCGGTTCTCGTGCTCGTGCCCGCGCAGGGACTCCGGGGTCTCCCTGCCGCCGCCCGCGAGCTGGTCGACGACGTACTGCTGCACCATCCGGGTCCGCATCGTCCGCGGGCACTTCTCGCAGCCGATGATCGACGCGTAGCCCTCGAGCCGGACCCTGTCGTTGGGCGTCCAGTAGGAGTCGTTGGCGTTCATCACCCAGTCCCGGCGTACGACGGCGGGCAGCTTCGCCGGCCCCAGGATCCCCGGCCGCTGCGCGTCGGCGTCCGAGCCCCACGCGCAGGCGCCGTCGGCGAGCAGGCCGTTGAGGCCGGGCAGGCCGGCGACCGTCTCGAGCAGCAGGCCGACCGGCGTCAGGCACCGGGTCGCCATCGCGTCGGTGACGTGCGGGACCACGCTGTGGTCGGCGTACAGGACCTCGCCGTCGCGGTCGGCGGCGGTGGTGTTGACCCACGGCATCCCGCCGCCGGCGTCCTGGCGGCGCAGCAGGTCGCGGCTGCTGGTGGCCTCGCCCATGCCGAGGAAGGTGTCGATGGTGCGCAGGTGCTCGGCGTTGGCGTCGCGGATCGCCCAGAAGCTGATCGGCGACCAGCCCATGAACTGCGACGGGCTGTCGATGACGTAGCCCTGCGGCGTGCGCCAGAGGTCCTCGCGGACGGTCTTGACGGACCCGTCGGCCTGCTTGACGGCCACGTCGACCCAGCGCCGCTCGGCCTTGCGGAGCACGCCGTTGGCGCTGAGGTAGAGCGGGCCGGGGCCGAGGGTGAGGTACTCGTAGGGCGTGAACCGGTAGGCGGTGGAGACGGTGTGGCTCCACGCGACGTCCTTGTTCCAGCCGATGTTGACGACCGGCGACCCGATCAGCGAGGCGCCGGCGACGTCGTACCGGCCGGGGATGGTGAGGTGCTGCTGGGTGAACTTGTAGCGCCCCACCCACGGGAAGTGGGGGTTGCCGAGCAGCAGGCCGCGGCCGGTCGAGCTGGCGTCGCCGCCGATCGCGGTGGCGTTGGACCCGAACTCGCTCTCCTGGCCGAGGGAGCGCCGCAGCGCCTCCCGCCGGTCGTCGTCGAGCTGGGCGGCGTACGCCGGCACCTCGGCCTCGGTGGTCGGCAGCGGCAGCTTCAGGCCGAGGTCCGGCAGGCCGGGGTCCTGCAGGGTGGGCGGGTCCGCCTCGACGATCTCCTCGACGAAGTTGCCCGAGGAGGCGATCAGGTTCGCCAGGTAGACGCCGTACCAGAGGTCGAGCTCGGTGGCGTCGGGCTTCAGCCAGGTCGCGTCCTTGCATGCCGGGTCGGTGATCGTGTTGTCGCGCAGCCACCGGTTGATGCCGGCGGTGTAGCCCTCGACCATCGCCCGCGCCCGGGCGCTGGGGCCGGCCGGCGAGGCCAGCAGGCCCTCGACGACCTTGCGGTTGCGCAGGTCCGTGACGAAGGCGTCGACCTGCAGGTTGGACGCGTCCAGGGAGACGCCGTCGAGGTAGCGCCCGTCGCCGCCGAGGTAGCGGGAGCGCTGGCCGCGGGCGGTGAGCACGGTGTCGGCGAGATTGCAGATCGACGAGCGGGCCGTGGCGTACCCGCTGCCGTAGCCGAGCGAGCCCCAGTCGTCGGCGGTGATGTGCGGGATGCCGTGCTCGGTGATCGCGATCGTGGCGTGGTACGCCGGGTGGGCCGCGGCCCGGACCTCAGGCGCCCGGCGGGCGTCCGCAGGTCCCGCGGCGGCGAGGGCGGGGACGACCAGGGCGGCGGCGAGCAGGCTCAGGACACGTGGGGAGCGCACACGTGTCCAACGCCGTGGGTGTGAGCTGTGTTACGCCACGCTCGCCCCTGCCGCGGCTGGCCGCCGGACGGCCGCGACCATCGACCAGCGACGACCGTGCGGCGAGCTCGGTATCCGACACGCTCGGCGAAATGTCAGAGGTAGAGGCCGGCTGCCTCGTCGCCGAGCCGGTCGGCCGCGACCGCGTGGATGTCGCGCTCGCGCATGACGACGTAGACCTCGCCGGAGACCTCGACCTCGGCCTTGTCCTCGGGGTCGTAGAGCACCTTGTCGCCGGTCACCACGGTGCGGCAGTGCGGGCCGACGGCGACCACGCGCGACCAGGCCAGCCGGCGGGCGCCCATGGCGGCGGTGGCGGGGATGACGATGCCGCCGGAGGACCGGCGCTCGCCGGCGTCGGTGTCGGCCTCGCAGAGGATGCGGTCGTGCAGCATCTTGATGGGGGTCTTGTCGGACACGGGCGGGCTCAACCTCGACGCAGGCTCAGTGGGTGATCTTGCGCAGGACGACGAACAGGGCGATCACGCCGACGACGCCACCGACCGTCTTGAGGATGTTGTCGGTGCGCGGCTCGCCGGTGGCGGGGTCGACGTAGTACGCCTTCACCTGGGCGACCTCGCGGCTGACGATGGTCTTGGGGTGCGAGCGGTACAGCAACTGGTCGATCGTGCCCGCGAGGCGCTCACGGGCCTCCTCGATCTCGCGCTCGATGTCAGAGGGAGTCTCACTCACCCGGGCAGGCTATCAATGCTGATCGTGCGGGGATCGAATCCCCACGGGAGTTCCAGCCGGTGGGCATGCATCAGGGCGTCGTCGGTCAGGATCTCGTACGTCGACCCGTCGGCGACGACGCGCCCGGCACTGAGCACCACCGACCGGGGGCACAGCTCGAGCGCGTAGGGCAGGTCGTGGGTGACCATCAGCAGGGTCACGTCGAGGCTGCGCAGGATGTCGGCGAGCTCGCGGCGCGAGGCGGGGTCGAGGTTCGAGCTGGGCTCGTCGAGCACGAGGATCTCCGGCTCCATGGCGAGCACGGTGGCGACCGCGACCCGGCGCCGCTGGCCGAAGGAGAGGTGGTGGGGCGGCCGGTCGGCGAAGGCGGCCATGCCGACCTGCTCCAGCGCGTCCATCACCCGCCTCTCGAGCGCGGCCCCTTGAGGCCGAGGTTGGCGGGGCCGAAGCCGACGTCGGCGCGCACCGAGCCCATGAACAGCTGGTCGTCGGGGTCCTGGAAGACGACCCCGACCCGGCGCCGGATCTCCAGCAGGTTCCTCTTGGTGACCGGCAGCCCGCTGACCGCGACGCTCCCCTCGCCGTGGCCGGTCTCGCCGGACAGGATCCCGTTGAGGTGCAGCACCAGGGTGGTCTTGCCGGCGCCGTTGGGGCCGAGCAGCGCGACCCGCTCGCCCTGGTGGACGTGGAGGTCGACGCCGAACAGGGCCTGGTGGCCGTCGGGATAGGCGAAGGCGAGGTCGCGGACCTCGAGGACCGGGGTCACTGCACGGCCTCCGGGAGCTTTCCGTCGTACCCCCGGGACAGCATGGCCAGATGCACCCGCTCCCCCCTCTCGTAGGACCGCACGAACAGCGCTCCGAGCGTACGCGCCAGCGCCGGCCAGTGCCGCGGCGACCGGGGGTCGACCCCGCGCGAGCGCATGGCCGTGACCATCCGCCCGAGGTCGCCGGTGACGACGTCGAGGTAGCGGATCATGAAGCCCATGATCTGCACGAGCAGGTCGGGCATCCGCAGCCGCTGCAGGCCGCGGAGCACGTCGGCCGGCTCCGTCGTCGCGGCGAGGGTGAGCGAGGCCAGCACGCCGAGGGTGCCCTTGACGGCCAGGCCCCAGGCGGCCGTCAGCCCGGACTCCGACAGGCTGAGCTCCCACCCGCCGATCGGCACGGCCACCCGCGGCCCCTCGGCGACGAACGGCATCAGCGCCGCGAAGACCAGGAAGGGGACCTCGACGACCATCCGCGGCAGCAGGTAGGTCAGCGGCACCCGGGACAGCAGGACGACCCCGAGCAGCAGGGCGAGGTAGCCGCCGAAGACGGGATACCACTCGCGCGGCGTCGCGACGACGGTCAGGACGAAGCCGAGCAGGAGCAGGATCTTCAGGTGCGCCGGCGCGCGGTGCACCACGGAGTGACCGTGGTAGTGCAGTCGGTGCCCGTGCCCGGCTCCCATGTCTCCTCAGCCCAGGTCGGCGGTCACCGGTGGCTCCGTGGACGCGACATCGCCCACGGAGCCACCGCGACGCCGGAGGACCCAGAAGAGCCCTCCACCGATCAGCAGGGTCAGCGCCACGCCCGCCACGCCCGCGATCCCCCCGCTGAGTCGCTCGTTGTCGACACCTTTGGTGCCGTAGTCGGCGAACGGGCTGCCGGTGTCGACCGGGTCCTCCGCCGAGTCCATGAAGCCGGTCTTGCCGGCGACGTACTCCAGGCCGTCGGGGTGGCTGCTGGCGTAGTAGCTGCCGACGCCGGCCACGAGCAGCGCGACCAGGAGCCCGGCGAGGAGGAGGCGACGGGTGCTCATGCTGCGACCTCCTCGGTGCGCAGGGAGGTACGACGCGCGAGCCCGCGGGCGCCGTAGACGAGGTCGGGCCGCGAGGCGACGACCGCGCTGACCACCAGGCCGGTGACGATCGCCTCGCCGACGCCGATGACGAGGTGCCAGCCGACCATCGCGGTGAGCACCTTGCCGACGGCGACGTCGGCGGTGCCGCCGATCGCGAACAGGAGGGTGAACGCCGTGGCGGCGACCGGCACCGAGACGAGGGCGCCGACCGCCGCGGCGACCGGCACCGAGCCGAGCCGGCGGGGCAGCACGGCGAGCACGAGCCGGAAGACGCCGTACCCGACGAAGGCGCCGACCAGCGCCATCAGCGTGATGTTGGTGCCGAGCGCGGTCAGCCCGCCGTCGGCCATGAAGAGGCCCTGCACCAGGAGCACGACGCTGATGCACAGCGCTCCCGTCCACGGGCCGACGAGCACGGCGGCGAGCGCGCCGCCGAGCAGGTGGCCGCTGGTGCCGGCGCCGACCGGGAAGTTGATCATCTGGCCCGCGAAGACGAAGGCGGCCACCAGGCCGGCCATCGGGGCGGTCCGGTCGTCGAGCTCGGCCCGCGCCTTCCGCAGCGCGACGCCGACGCCCACCGCGGCGACGACGCCGGTCGCCACGGACGTCGGAGCGTCGAGGAAGCCGTCAGGAACGTGCATGGTTGCTCCTGTACTCGGTCCAGTGTTCGGTCGCCCGGCACCGGGGTAGTTAGATGGTCACGAGCAACCATCACCTTATTGCATTGCCGTTGCAACAACACCATGTGACCAGGAGAGAACTCTTTTCATGAGCGACCAGGCCAGGCTGTCCCCCGGCGACCGCGCGCCGGACTTCTCCCTCGCCTCCGACCAGGGCGGCGAGGTCGACCTCTACGACCTCCTGGAGCAGGGCCGGAAGGTGATCGTCTACTTCTACCCGGCGGCGATGACACCGGGGTGCACGAAGCAGGCATGCGACTTCACCGACTCCCTCGACTCGCTCCAGGCGGCGGGCTACACCGTCGTCGGCATCTCCAAGGACATCACGACGAAGCTCGCGAAGTTCCGCGAGCGCGACGGTCTCACCATCACGCTGCTCTCCGACCCCGAGCTGGCGGTGCACCGGGCCTACGGCGCCTACGGCGAGAAGAAGCTCTACGGCAAGGTCGTCGAGGGCGTCATCCGCTCCACCTTCGTCGTCGGCACCGACGGAGGGATCGAGCTGGCGCAGTACAACGTCAAAGCGACCGGGCACGTGGCGAAGCTCCGCAAGGACCTGGGCCTCGCCGCTCCGTCCGCCTGACCCTCCTCCGGACCCGAAGGACACCCGATGAAGCTGCACCAGTCGCTCGCCGAGCTCGCCCGCGACCACGGCCATGAGCTGTTCCGCGACGCGGCGGCGTTCCGCGGCTCCCTCGACGACTACCTCGACGAGGGCCAGGCCTCCAGCGGCACGATCAATCTGCTGACCGACGCGGTGCGGCTGGGTGCGCTCGACGGGCTCGTCACGATGCTCGACAGCGGCGCCAACCCGGCCGACGCCGTCGAGTCGGCGGGACAGCGGCTGGCGCGCGACCGGGGCAGCGCCGACGTCCGCGGCTGCCAGTGGGCGGTCGCCGTGCTCGGGTTCGCCCTCGGCAAGGTGCCCGACTCCCTCGTCGCCGGGCTCGACCCCGACGCGGGTACGGCGGCCCCGCCGGCGTACGGTCCCGGCGGCACCGCCCCCACCCAGCCGCCGCTGCAGTCGCCGATCCAGTCGCCGATCCAGTCGCCGATCCAGTCGCCGATCCAGCCGCCCCTGCAGTCCCCCGTCCCGTCGGCCGCCGTCTCGCCGCAGCAGCCGATCATGTCGCCGCCGCACCAGCCGGGACCGCCGTCGTACTCCGCTCCGGGACCGGGGTGGACCCAGCCGACCCCGCCGCGCAAGGGCAACACCGGCTTCATCGTCGGCGCGATCGCCGTCGCGCTGGTCGTGGTCGTGGCGGGCATCATCGGCATCATCGCCGTGGCCAACAGCGGCAAGGACAAGAAGGCGGACGACCCGTCGTCGGAGACCACGACCGGCGATACCGGCGGCACCGACAGCACCGACGGCCCGACCGACGACGGCAGCAAGGTCCCCGACCTCGGCGGCCCGGACGTCGAGGGCAACGGCTACACCGCCCAGCTGCCGAAGGGCTGGACCGACGGCACCGACGAGTTCACCGAGCAGAACCCCGGCCTGTCCACCCTCGACCGGGTCTTCATCTGGGGCACGACCTTCAACACCGCGCGCGGCAACGTGATCGTGGAGACCCAGTCGTCGTACGGCAGCGAGGACCCGAACGACCTGAAGGACGACTGGAAGACGGCGCTCACCTCGGGCGACACGTCCGCCTCCACCGTCGACATCGCCGACACCCGGATCGGCGGCCAGACCGCGCTCGGCGTCGACATCAGCCGCACCAACGACAACGGCATCGACGTCGCGCAGCGCTCGTACCTCGTGATCAGCGGCGACAAGGGCTACTCGATCACCGTGTCGCTCAAGGACGGCGACGACGACGTGCTCGACAAGTTCAAGGACATCCTCAGCACCTGGCAGTGGACGGAGTGAGCTGAGTGGGCGGGCGGGCCCTCGGGCTGCTGCTCGCCGCGCTCGTGCTCTGCCTGCTCGGCGGCGCGCCGGCGCGCGCCGACGAGCCAGGGGACGACCCCGGCGACGACCCGGCTGCCGCCGCGGCGGCGGAGGCGACGCTCGCCGAGCGGTTCGCGCCGGTCCTCATGCTGGTGCACCAGGAGGAGGCCTGCGGCCCCGGCGAGCCGTACCCGCCCAGCGACGTCGAGGTGCTCTTCGACAACCCCACGGTCGCGCTGCGCGGGCCGTGGACCCCGCGGGACCTGGTGCGGGTCGCGCCGTCCGCCGACGACATCGCCGCCGGCCTGCCGGGCTACCAGCTCGACCTGCCCGGCAACCCGCTCGCGCCCGGGTGCGACTACGAGCGCTGGGCCAAGCGCCAGTGGCGGGGCAGCGAGCCGGTGATCTACGCGCACGTCGCCACCGAGCGGGGCGTGGGCGACCGGATCGCCCTCATGTACTTCTTCTTCTACGCGTTCAACGACTACAACAACAAGCACGAGGGCGACTGGGAGCGGATCCAGCTCGAGTTCGAGGCGCCCGACGCGGCGACCGCGCTGGCCGAGGGGATGGAACCGGACCTCGCCGTCTACTCCCAGCACTACGGCGCCGAGAAGGCGGCCTGGGGCAGCGCCAAGCTGGAGCTCGAGGACGAGACGCACCCGCGCGTGTACGTGTCCGCGGGCTCGCACGCCAGCCAGTTCTCGGCCGGCGTCTTCATGGGCAACAGCGCCGCCACCGGCTTCGGCTGCGACACGACCGTCGGCCCGCACGACGTCGTACGGCCGCAGGTCCGGTCGATCCCCTCCGACCCGGCGCTGGCGCGCGAGGCCTACCCCTGGATCGCCTACGAGGGCCACTACGGCGAGCTCGGCGCGAAGCGGTTCTACGACGGCCCCACGGGGCCCAACCGCAAGCAGGCGTGGACCAAGCCGTTCACCTGGTCGGCGACGGCCCGCGCGTCCTCGATCACCGTGCCCGGTGCCGCGGTCAGCGGCAGTGCGGTCGCCGAGACCTACTGCGGCCTGGTCGGCGACGGCAGCGACCTGTTCCGCCGCTACGTCGACAACCCGTGGCGCGGCATCGCCGTCCTGGTCGCGGCGCTGCTGGTGGTGGGCTGGCTGGTCCGGCGCACGTCCTGGGCGACGACCAGCCTTCCCCTGCGGAGGCAGCGGTCCAGCGGCCAGGTCGTGGCCGCGTCGCTGGCGCTGCTGCGGGAGCGGCCCGCCCTCCTCGCGCGGGCGATCGCGCCACCCGCCGTGCTGAACGTCCTGGCCGCGGTGCTGCAGGGCGTCACCGTCGCCACGGCCGTGCCGGGCTGGGTCGGGGGCATCGCGCTGCTGCTCGGCGTGCTGTCCCTGCCGGTCTCGGCGGGCGCGCTGGCGGTGCTGCTGCGGACCCTCGACGCCGAGGGGCTCGAGGCGCGCGTCGACCTCCGGTCGGCGTACGCCGAGAGCGTGCGGCGGCTCGCGGCCGGCGCGCCCGCGGTGGTGGTGGCCGCCGTGCTGATCGTCCTGCTCAGCGGCTCGATCGTGCTGGCCCCGCTCGCGCTGGTCGTGCTGGCCGCCGCGGTGCTGCTGGTGCCGGTGGTGGTGCTCGAGCAGCGGGCCGGCCTCGCCGGCCTCCCCCGCAGCATCCGGCTGGTCCGGCACTCCCTCGGCACGCTGGTCCCGGTCCTGGCGCTCGGACTGCTCCTGCTGACCACGATCGGCGCCGTGGTCGCGGCGCTGCTGTTCGTCGTCGTGCCGCTGCCGTTCGTGGTGCTGAACGTGGTGCCCTCGGTCGTGCTCGGCTTCGTGTGGCCGCTCGTGGCGCTGCTGTGCGTCTACGCCTACGCCGGGGCGGTCGAGCGGTCGGCGGCGAGGAACGAGCGCGCGGCCGCGACCAGCGCCGCCACCCCCGACTCCAGCGTGGGGCCGGCGAGCGGCGCGTAGCGGGGCGAGTGGTTCGACGGCAGGTCGTCGACCACGCGGCGGATCTCCTCGACCGAGGTGGCGCTCGCGAACAGCGCCGGGTCGGCGCCGCCGAGCAGCCAGTAGGCGCACGGCGCGCCGGCCGCCTCGGCCAGGATGCCGACGTCCTCGCTGCCGGTGACCGGTCCCGGGTCGACCACGACCCAGCGGCCCTCCTCCGCGAACGCCTCGCGGATCCGCTCGCACGCGGCGGCGTCGTTGACGACGGCCGGGAAGGTGTTGACGACCTCGATCTCCGGCTCCCTCGGCGCCCCGGCGGCCGCGGCCTCCCCGCGGACGATCCGCTCGACGGCGGCCAGCACCTTCGCCCGCACGTCCGGGTCGGCCGTGCGGATGCTCAGGCCGAGGACCGCGCGGTCCGGGATGACGTTGGCGGCCGTGCCGGCGTGGAAGGAGCCGACGGTGACGACCACGGTCTCGGCGGCGGCCACCTCGCGGGACACCACGGTCTGCAGGCGCTGGACCACCGCGGCGCCCAGCACCACCGGGTCGACCGTGGCCTCCGGCCGCGACCCGTGGCCGCCCGCGCCGTGGAGCGTGACCCGCAGCGTGTCCGACGCCGCGAACGCGGCCCCCGGGCGGACGCCGAGGACCCCGACCGGCACCGGCGCGACATGCTGGCCGAGCACGACGTCCGGCGTCCCGAACCGCTCGAACAGCCCGTCCGCGACCATCTCGCGAGCACCGCCCCCGCCCTCCTCGTCGGGCTGGAACACCAGCAGCAGCCGGCCCTCCCAACGGCCGTCCCCGGCGAGCGCGGCCGCCGCGCCGAGCAGGCAGGTCGTGTGCATGTCGTGGCCGCACGCGTGCATCACCGGCGTCTCGGTCCCGTCGGCGCCGGTCGCCGTGGCGGTGCTGGCGTACGGCAGCCCGGTCGCCTCCTCCACGGGCAGTGCGTCCATGTCGGCCCGCAGCAGCACCGTCGGCCCCGCGCCCCGCTCGAGCGTGGCCACGACACCCGTCCCGCCCACGCCGGTCGTGACGTCGTACCCGAGGGCGCGGAGGTGGTCGGCGACGATGCCGGCCGTGCGGTGCTCCTGGCGGCCGAGCTCGGGGTGGCGGTGGAGGTCCTCGTAGATCGGGACCAGCTCGTCGAGGGTCAGGGACATGAGCGCATCCTCGCGCTGCCGGCGGTCTTGGGCAACGGCCCGGGGAGCGCGGTCACTAGACTCACGGCCGAGCGCCCGTAGCCCAACGGTAGAGGCGGCAGGTTTAGGTCCTGTTCAGTGCGAGTTCGAATCCCGCCGGGCGCACCGATGTCTGCTGCACTCAGCCCAGCAGCTGCGCGACCAGCGGCGCCACCTCGCGCAGCGCCCGGCCGCGGTGGGAGATCGCGTCCTTGTCCTCGCGGGTCAGCTCGGCGGTCGTGAGCCCGGGGCGCTCGTCGGCGACGAAGAGGACGTCGTACCCGAAGCCGCCGGTGCCCCGCACCTCGCGGATGACGCGGCCGTCCATCCGGCCCTCGACGACGAGCTCACGGCCGTCGGGGTGGACGACGGCGACGGCGCAGGCGAAGTGGGCGGTACGGCGCTCGTCGGGGACGTCGTGCAGCTGGGCGAGCAGCAGCTCGTTGTTGCGCTCGTCCTGCCCCTCTTTCGAGCCCAGTGGTGGGCCGGACCAGCGGGCGGAGAGCACGCCGGGCATGCCGTTGAGGGCGTCGACGCACAGGCCGGAGTCGTCGGCGAGGGTGGGCAGGCCGGTGGCGGCGACGCCGGCCCGGGCCTTGAGCAGGGCGTTGCCCTCGAAGGTCGGCTGGTCCTCGACCGGCTCGTCGAAGGGCGTGACGTCGTCGAGGCCGACCACCTCGACCGAGGACAGGTGCTCGGCGAGGATCCGGCGCATCTCCTCCAGCTTCTTGGCGTTGCGGGACGCGACGAGCACCCTCACGAGGACAGGGCCTCCCGCTGCAGGCGGGTGAGGTCGGCGCAGCCCTTCTCGGCGAGCGCGAGCAGCGCGTCGAGCTCGGCCCGGTCGAAGGCGGCGCCCTCGGCGGTGCCCTGGACCTCGACGAACGTGCCCTCGCCGGTCATCACGACGTTCATGTCGGTCTCGGCGCGCACGTCCTCGACGTAGGGCAGGTCGAGGCGGGGTACGCCGTCGATGATGCCGACGCTGACGGCGGCCACCGAGCCGGTGAGCGCGCGGGGGACGCCGAGCTTGGCGCACGCGTCGGCGAGGGCGACGTAGGCGCCGGTGATGGCGGCGGTGCGGGTGCCGCCGTCGGCCTGGAGGACGTCGCAGTCGATCTGGATGGTGTTCTCGCCGAGCGCCTTGTCGTCGATGATCGCGCGCAGCGAGCGGCCGATCAGGCGGCTGATCTCGTGGGTGCGGCCGCCGATCCGGCCCTTGACCGACTCGCGGTCGGAGCGGGTGTTGGTGGAGGCGGGGAGCATGGCGTACTCGGCGGTGACCCAGCCGAGCCCGGAGCCCTTGCGCCACCGCGGCACCCCCTCGGAGGCCGACGCCGCGCACAGCACGCGGGTCCGGCCGAACTCCACCAGCACCGAGCCGGCGGGGTGGTCGAGCCAGTGGCGGGTGATCTTGATCGGGCGCAGGTCGTCGTCGGCGCGGCCGTCCTCACGGGTGTTCATGGGGAGCAACCTACCGAGCGACCGCCCACGCCCGCCGTACCGCCCACGGGCCCAGGTCGCGGGCCCGGCGCCCGAACCACGGCGCGCCCTCAGTGACCATCCAGGCGACGTCGCGGCGCCAGCTCGGCGGGCAGCCGCCGCCTGGCTCGAGGCTCGGCAGCGGGAAGTCGAGGCCGGCCGCCTGCAGCCGCTCCCCCCACGCGCGGGCCAGCGCGCGGTGCCCGACCTCGGAGGGGTGGAAGCGGTCGATGGACCAGCAGGCGCGGTCCAGCACCTCGGGCATCAGCGCGAGGTCGAGCCGGAGACCGCCGTACGCCGTGTGGAGGTCGTCGTACACCTCGTTGACGACGGCGATCCGCTCCGCCATCGGCCGGACGAGCACCCGCGGCAGCCCGAGCAGGGCGGCGTGGTCGTGCCAGCGGACGGTCATCAGCGTGGCGCCGCCGGCGACCAGGGCGCCGGCGACCCGGTCGAGGTCGGCGTGCAGCCGGTCGGGGTCCCAGGTGGAGCGGAGCGTGTCGTTGACGCCGACGAGCAGGGACGCGAGGTCCGGCCGGTGGGCCAGGGCCTCGTCGAGCTGCCGCTCGCGGACGACCGTCGCGGTCGCGCCGGAGCTGGCGACATTGCAGAAGGAGACGTCGTACGACGCCCGCAGCGACTCGGCCAGCAGCCGGGCCCACCCCCGCCAGCCGCCTCCGGGGACCGGGTCCCCGAGGCCGACGGTGGTGCTGTCGCCGAGGGCGGCGAACCGCAGGTATCCGTTGCCCACGACGCAACCGTGGCGGAGCCGGCTACGGGCAGGCTCCGCCACGGTGACGTGTCCGGCAACCTTCGGTGAAGAACGTGCGCGCACAGCAGGCACCACCTGTGGGCGTGCGTTCTACGGCCGGGGTGGGTGCTACTTCACCTCGGCGCGCATCACCCGGAACCAGCCGGCGACGAACGGCAGCACGATCCAGATCAGCATCGCGGTGCCGAGCTGCGCGTAGTCCTGCCCGCTCAGGTCGAAGTCACCCTCGAGCAGCGGGCTCTGCGCGGTCCCCAGGTCGAGCCAGGGAGCGGCGTCGTGCAGACCGCTGATCGATCCGAAGATGATCGACGACGCGATCGGGAGCACGAAGAACACCACGATGGCCGCGGGCGTGTTCAGCAGGATCAGGCCGTAGGCGAGGCCCTGCAGGATGGTCATCAGCTGGAGGACGAAGAAGAGCAGGAAGACGGTCAGCGTCGCGTCGGCGAACTTGTCGTCGGCCCCTCCCACCAGGGTGAAGAGGGTCGCGATCACGATCGCCGCCACGAAGGCTCCGGTCCCCCAGATGAGCGCGGCCACCACCTTGGAGGCGATCACCCGGGTGCGCGACGGCTCCAGGGCGAAGGTGACCATCGCGGTGCGCTGCGACCACTCGGTGGTCACCAGGAGGATGCCGAGCACCGGGAGCAGGAAGCTCTGCGGCGTCGCGGAGAAGCCGACGAAGTTGCCGAAGATCCGGTCGTCGGCGTCCGCGATGGCGAAGAAGATCACCATGGCGATCGCGGTGATGGCGACGATGGTGCCGAGCAGCCAGACGCCGGCCCGGGTGTCCCAGGTCTTGCGGACCTCGACGCCGACCAGGCGCAGGAACGGGGTCCGGGGCGTGTCGCTGACGTCCAGGGTGAGGGCGGGCTGGGCGGGAGCAGTCATCACTGCACCTCCTGGGTCGTCGTGGAAGCCGCCACGCCCTCGCGGGCCGTGGCGGAGGTCAGCTCGAGGAAGAGATCCTCCAGGCCGGCGCCGCCGGAGCGGAGGTCGGTCAGCACGACCCCCGCCTCGAGCGAGGCCCGGCCGACCTGCTCGGTCGTGGCGTTCACCTTGAGTCCGTCCCCGGCGGCCTCGACCACGTGACCGGCCCGCTCGAGGGCGGCGCCGAGCGTGGCGTTGTCGAGGGAGGTCACCATCGTGATCGCGGCGCCGTCGCCGGCCGCGGCCAGCAGCGTCTTCTTGTCGCCCTGGGCGACGATCCGGCCGTGGCCGATGAGGATCATCTCGTCGGCGATCAGCTCCACCTCGTGCAGCAGGTGGCTGGACAGCAGCACGGTGCCGCCGCGGTCGGCGTACCCCTTGAGCAGGCCGCGCATCCAGCGGATGCCGGCCGGGTCCAGGCCGTTGGCGGGCTCGTCGAGGATGAGGACGGAGGGGTCGCCGAGCAGCGCGTGGGCGATGCCGAGGCGCTGCTTCATGCCGAGGGAGTAGTTGCGCAGCCGGCGCTTGGCCTCCGAGGAGGTCAGCCCGACGAGCTCGAGGAGCTCGTCGACCCGGGTGTCCGGCAGGCCCATCGTCTTCGCGCCGATGGTGAGGATCTCCCGGCCGGTGCGGCCGGCGTGCTGCGCCGAGGCGTCCAGCAGTACGCCGACGTGGCGCCCGGGGTTGGGGATGTCGTGGTAGTCCAGGCCACCGATGGTGACCCGGCCGTGCGTGGGCGGCGTGAGCCCCACCATGACTCGCATGGTGGTCGACTTGCCAGCGCCGTTCGGCCCGAGGAAGCCGGTGACCCGGCCGGGCTGGGCGACGAAGCTGACGTCGTCGACGGCGGTGAACGCGCCGTAGGAGACGGTGAGTCGATCGACTGTGATCATGACCCCCAGCCTGCCCCACGAGACGCCTCCGCACATCGAACCCGCGTCGCGAGTCGACCCGACCAAAGTAGGTGTCGCTCCGGTCCCGGGGCGCTGCCGAGGCCTCCTCGCCAGGCCCTAGCCTCGGATCATGCACGCGCCCACGCCCGACGACTACCAGCCGCGCCTGCGCTGGTACAGCCAGGTCTGGCGCTACCTCCTCGCCGCCGCCATCGGCCTGGTGGTGTGGGTCCCGATCATGGATGCCCAGATCGAGCGGCACCCGTCGCTGTTCTGGGCCGACCTCGTGCTCGGCCTGCTCTCCTTCGTCCTGGTGGCCTTCCGCCGCCGATGGCCGTTCGCGGTCGCGGTGGTCACCGTCCTGATGGCCCCGTTCAGCTCGCTCTCGGCCGGTCCCGCCTCCCTCGCCACGGTGTCCCTGGCCACCCGTCGCCGCTGGGGGCAGATCATCACGATCGGCCTGCTCAATATCGTCCTGAGCTGGTTCTACTACCTCATCCAGCCGAGCCAGGACGTCGACCCCTGGTGGCTGACCGCCACCTTCACCGTCGTCGTCGTCGCCGCGATCCTCGCGTGGGGCATGTACATCGGCTCCCGTCGCGAGCTGCTGTGGACGCTGCGCCAGCGCGCCGAGAACGCCGAGGCCGAGCGCGACCTGCGCGCCTCGCAGGCCCGCTCCAACGAGCGGGCCCGGATCGCCCGCGAGATGCACGACGTGCTCGCCCACCGGATCTCCCAGATCTCCATGCACGCCGGCGCCCTGACCTTCCGCGAGGACCTCTCCGCCGACCAGATGCGCAGCAGCGTCGCGGTCATCCAGGCCAAGGCCCACGAGGCGCTCACCGACCTGCGCGAGGTGCTGGGGGTGCTCCGGGACGCCGACGGAGCCGGTCCGCTCACGGGCCCGCAGCCGACGTACCGCGACCTCGGCGCGCTCGTCGCCGACGCCCGCGCGGCCGGCGCCGCGATCGAGTACGACGATGCGCTGGCCGCCGGCGAGGAGCTCCCCGACGCGGTGGGCCGGACGGTGTACCGGATCGTGCAGGAGGGCATCACCAACGCCGGCAAGCACGCTCCCGCGGCCACGCTGCGGATCCGGGTCGGCGGCTCCCCCGACGACGGCGTCGACGTCGTGCTGCGCAACGCCCTCGGCTTCGGCCCGACCCGCACGCCCGGCGCCGGCCTGGGCCTGGTGGGCCTCGCCGAGCGGACCGAGCTGCGCGGCGGCACCCTGGCCCACGGCATCGAGCAGGCCTCCGACCGCTCGGGGGCCGACCTGTTCGTGCTGCGCGCCTGGCTACCGTGGGCGACCGAGCAGGAGGAGGCCTCATGACCGAGCAGATCCGCGTCATCGTCGTCGACGACGACCCGCTGGTGCGCTCCGCGCTGACCCTCATGCTCGGCGGGCAGGCCGACATCGCGGTCGTCGGCGAGGCGGCGGACGGCCGCGCGGGCATCGCCCTCGCCCGCGAGCTGACGCCGGACGTCGTGCTGATGGACATCCGGATGCCCGTCCTCGACGGCCTCGCCGCGACCCGCCTGCTGCACGCGGACCCCCATCCCCCGCGGGTGATCGTGCTGACCACCTTCGACGCCGACGACTACGTCGTGGGCGCGCTCGCCGCCGGCGCCGACGGCTTCCTGCTCAAGGACACCGCTCCCTCGGAGATCGTCGCCGCCCTCCGCAAGGTCGCCGCCGGCGACCCGATGCTGTCCCCGTCGGTCACCCGCACCCTGATCCAGCGGGTCCGCACCGAGTCCGGCGACGGCCGCGCCGCCGAGGCGCAGCGCCGCCTGGACCGGCTGACCGAGCGCGAGCTCGACGTCGCCGGCGCCGTCGGCCGGGGGCTGTCGAACGCCGAGATCGCCGCCGAGCTCCACCTGTCGGTCCCCACGGTCAAGGGGCACGTGTCGAAGCTGTTCGAGAAGCTGGAGACCACCAATCGGGTCCAGATCGCGCTGACGATCCGGGACGCGGGTCACCCTGCGGAGTGAGCCGGCCGACCGGGAAGTCGAAGTACGTGCTCGGGTAGGGCTCGTCGGTCAGCGTGTAGTGCCACCACTCGCACTCGTAGGAGCCGAACCCGCAGGACTCCATGACGGAGCGCAGGTGCCGGCGGTTCTCGGCCGCGACCCCGGAGACACCGCTCGCCCCGTGGTGGGAGACGGCGTCCATCAGGTCGTGGCCACCGCCCATGGGCGCGAGCTCGCCGGTGGCCAGGTCGTAGAGGGTGAGGTCGACGGTGCTCCCGCGGCTGTGCCCCGACCGGGTCGCGACGTAGCCCTGCTCGAACATCGCGACGCGGTCCAGGCGCGGGTAGTGGCGCGCCTTGGTGCGGCCGTCCTCGGGCTCGGTCGACCAGCGCAGGAAGCGGTCGACGGCGCGCTGGGGGCGGTAGCCGTCCCACAGGAGCAGGCCGAACCCGAGGCGTGCCGCCTCTCGCTGCGCGCGGCCGAGGGCGGTGCACAACGCTCGGGTGCCGACGATCCGGTTCACCAGGTAGCCGTCGACGGGGCGGCCGGTGAAGTTGTCCCAGGTGGCGTACTTGGCGTCCCAGCGGATCCCGGGCACGTGCTCGTCGACGAAGACGAACTCGCCCGTCATCGCCCGCTCCCGGCCAGGGCCAGCGCGATGGTCCGGTCGATCACCTCGGACAGGGACAGCCCGGCGGCCGCCATCATCCGCGGGTAGCGGCTGTACGACGTCAGCCCGGGGAAGGTGTTGACCTCGTTGAGCACGATCGTCCCGTCGTCCTGCAGGAACAGGTCCACCCGTGCCAGGCCGCGGCAGCCCAGGGCCCGGTACACGTCCTTCGCACGGTCCCGGATCCGCTGCCTGGTCGCGGCGGGGACAGCGGCGGGGACGGTGACGGTGGCGTTGTCGGACCCGCGCTCCGGCTCGCTCTCCTGGTGGATCCGGAAGAAGCCGTGCGACAGGCCGATCTGGTCGATCTCGCCGGCGATCAGGTCGGTGCCGGTGCCGAGGATCGCGCAGCCCACCTCGCTGCCGGCGACGGCCTCCTCGACCAGCACCTTCGCGTCGTACCGCCGGGCCGTGGCGATCGCGGCGGCCAGCTCCGCGCGACCCTCGACCTTGCTGACGCCGAAGGACGATCCCGAGCGGGCGGGCTTGACGAAGACCGGGTACGAGAGGAGGTCCGGGTCGATCTCCTCCCCCGCGTCGACGACCCGGAACGCCGGCGTCGCGATCCCCGCGTGGCCGGCGACGACGTAGGCGAGCGACTTGTCCATGCACAGCGCCGAGCTCTGGATGTCGCAGCCGGCGTAGGGGATGCCGGCGAGCTCGAGCAGGCCCTGGATCGCGCCGTCCTCGCCGAACCTGCCGTGCAGCACCGGCAGGACGACGTCCAGCCGGAGCGCCTCGTGGCGTCCGTCCTCGAGCAGCAGCAGGCCGTGGACGTCCCGGTCCGGGGACAGCACGACGGGCCGGGACGGTCCCGCGTCCCAGACGCCTGCCGGGCTCTCGCACAGCCGCCAGCCGCCGTCCTCGGTGATCCCGACGAGGATCGGCTCGTACCGCTCCCGGTCGAGGTGGGCCAGCACCTCCTGGGCGGACTTCACGGAGATGGGGTGCTCCTCGGACAGTCCCCGAAGAGGATGCCGACCTTCAGCCGATCCATGCTGACTCCTGCCTCTCGAATTCCCTGCAGTTGATGAGCGAGTGCTCGACCGTGTCGCTCAGCGCGCGATCGGTGTAGTAGGCGGTGTGGGGTGTGACGAGGACGTTCGGCAGGCGCTGGAGCCGCACCAGCGCGTCGTCCAGGACCCGGTCCCGGCAGTCCGCGTAGAAGACGCCCTGCTCCCCTTCGAGGACGTCCAGCGCGGCACCGCCGAGGCGCCCGGCCTCCAGGGCGGCGAGGAGCGCGGCGGTGTCGACGAGCGGCCCGCGCCCGGTGTTGACGACGCAGGCGCCCTCCTTGAGCCGGGCGATCCGACGCCGGTCCAGGAGGTGGTGGGTGCCGGCCTCCAGCGGCGTGTGCAGGGTGACCACGTCGCTGCGGCGGAGCAGGTCGTCGAGCGAGGTGTGCTCGGTGCCGCTCGCCGGGCGGTGGTCGTGGGTCAGCACGCGGCAGCCGAACCCGCGCAGCCGGGTGATCACGGCCGACCCGATCCGTCCGGTCCCGACCACCCCGACGGTCAGGTCGCGCAGCTCGCGGCCGCGCCCGTCGGCGAGGCGGTAGTCGTGGACGTCGGCACGACGGACGGTGGATCGCGCGTGGCGCAGCACCATCAGGATCAGCATCAGCGTGTAGTCGGCCACGCCGTCGGGCGCGTAGTCGACGTTCCCGACGGTGATGCCGAGGCTCGCGGCGTAGTCGACGTCGATGTGGTCGTATCCGACGCTGCGCGTCGAGACGTACCGGACGCCGGCCCGCTCCAGCGCGCGCAGCACGGGCGGTGTGACGGGCGTGCGATGCCCGACGCTGACGCAGCGGCGCCCCTTCGCGAGCGCGGCCGTCGCCTCGGACACCGCGGCGGCGGTGATGGTCGGGGTCAGGCCGTGGCGCGGCGCCAGCCGGCGGAACAGCGCCGCCTCGTCCGGCTCGCATCCGTACGCCGTGATGGCGGCGCCCGTCACGAGGTCACCCGCGGGTCGTGGGTGGGGTCGGCGTACCGCTCGGGGCAGCCGCCGGCGACGGCCGCGGGCCGCAGCTCGTAGTGCCAGGGCTCGTTGTCGTAGATCTGGCACAGCCCGTACGCCGCACCGTGGGCCGACAGCCATGCCGTGGCGCCGCTCCCGCCGATGTCCACCGCGTCGCCCGCGACGTGCGGGGAGGTCGCGGGCGTGGCGACCCAGCGCGCGGCCTCCTCCGCGGAGCCGTACTCCTTCACGGCCTCGCGTAGCAGCCGCGCCTGGTGCTCCGGGGACCGCCAGCCGCTGTTGACGTGGAGCACGACGCCGTCGCCGGCCGCGGCCGTGGTCGCCCGCCGCAGCGCGTCGCGCAGGGCCGGGTCGAGCCGGGCGATCGCGGGGTCGTCGTCGTAGGGGGACCCGGCGGAGTGTCCCGTCGTGGACTGCAGGCCGATCACCGCGGCGAGCAGCACGGCCACGACGGCCACGACGGCCACGACGGCCAGGACCGCCAGCGCCGACGGCGGGGACAGCGACGGGAACGACCGTGGGGACGACGGTCGCGGTCGGCGTACGGCGGTGCGGGTCGCGGTGCTCGGGGACATGCGACCAGTCAAGGAAGCGCGGCGTTGCCGGGCCGTATGCGGTTTTCGATACGTCCGCGATATGCGCCGGCCGCCTAGCATCGTGGTCACCATGCGTGTGCTGATCGTCGAGGACGAGCCCTACCTGGCCGACGCCATCCGCGACGGCCTGCGCCTCGAGGCGATCGCGGCCGACATCGCCGGCGACGGGACACGGCGCTGGAGCTGCTCGGCGTCAACGTCTACGACATCGCGGTCCTGGACCGTGACATCCCCGGCCCGTCCGGCGACGAGGTCGCCGAGCGGATCGTGGCGTCCGGCAGCGGCATGCCGATCCTCATGCTCACCGCCGCCGACCGCCTCGACGACAAGGAGTCCGGGTTCGAGCTCGGCGCCGACGACTACCTCACCAAGCCGTTCGAGCTGCGCGAGCTCGTGCTGCGGCTACGCGCCCTGGACCGCCGGCGCGCCCACAGCAGGCCGCCGGTGCGGGAGATCGCCGGGCTGCGCGTCGACCCGTTCCGTCGCGAGGTCTACCGCGACGGCCGGTACGTCGCTCTCACCCGCAAGCAGTTCGCCGTCCTGGAGGTCCTCGTCGCCGCCGAGGGCGGGGTCGTCAGCGCCGAGGAGCTGCTGGAGCGGGCGTGGGACGAGAACGCCGACCCGTTCACGAACGCCGTCCGCATCACCGTCTCGGCGCTGCGCAAGCGGCTCGGCGAGCCCTGGGTGATCGCGACCGTCCCGGGCGTGGGCTACCGCATCGACGCCGGACCGCCTGCCGAGGACCGGCGTGGCTAGGCCGCCCGGACTGAGCGTCCGCCTCAAGCTCACCCTCAGCTACGCCGGCTTCCTCGTGGTGGCCGCGTTCCTGCTCCTGGCCGTCGTGTGGGTGTTCCTCCTGCGCTATGTGCCGGAGAACGTCTTCTTGCCCGGGCAGGACGGCCGCCCCGGTCCCAACGTCCCCAGCCGGTCCGATCTCGAGGCCGCCTTCGTGCCGAAGGCCGCCCTCATGCTGGGCTTCGTGCTGCTGTTCGGCCTGGTCGGCGGCTGGGCGCTGGCCGGGCGGATGCTCGCTCCCCTGACCCGGATCACCGACGCCACCCGCCGAGCCGGCCGCGGATCCCTCGCCCATCGGATCCACCTGGAGGGCCGCAAGGACGAGTTCCGCGAACTCGCCGACGCCTTCGACACCATGCTGGGAAAGCTCGAGGCGCAGGTCGCCGAGCAGCAGCGGTTCGCGGCCAACGCCTCCCACGAGCTGCGCACCCCACTCGCGGTCACGCAGACCCTGCTCGAGGTCGCGCGCAGCGACCCGAACCACGACGACGGCGAGCTCATCGAGCGACTCCACGCCGTCAACACCCGCGCTATCGACCTCACCGAGGCACTGCTCCTGCTCAGCAAGGCGGACCAGCGCTCCTTCGCCCGCGAGCCCGTCGACCTGTCACTGGTCGCCGAGGAGGCCACCGAGACACTCCTTCCCCTCGCCGAGAAGCGCGGCACCACCGTCGAGACCGCCGGCGAGCAGGCCGTAGCCACCGGTTCGTACGCCCTCCTGCTGCAGCTGATCACCAACCTCGTGCACAACGCGATCGTCCACAACCTGCCCGCCGGCGGTGCCGTCCGGGTTACGACCAGCGTCGACCCGCCCACCGTGATCGTCGAGAACACTGGCAAGGAGCTCCCACCGCAACTGGTCCCCACGCTCGTCGAGCCCTTCCAGCGCGGCACCGGCCGGGTCCGCGCCGACCACGCCGGCGTCGGCCTCGGGCTGGCCATCGTCCGCAGCATCGCCGAGGCGCACGACGGCACGCTGGCGCTGGAGCCGCGAACCGGCGGCGGACTCCACGTGACGGTACGGCTGCCGACCGCGGAGCACATGCAATCGACATGCAGGTAGACTGAATCGCATGTCGACGCTTCAGGTCCGCAATGTGTCCGACGACCTGCGCCGCATCCTCAAGGAGCGCGCCGCACGGAAGGGAATGAGCCTGTCCGACTATGTGCGGTCGGAGCTCGCGCGGACCGCCGCACAGCCGACCTACGAGGAATGGCTCGACCGCGTCCGGCTGCGCGGCGCCACGTCACCCGACGTGAGCGCAGCCGACCTGGTCCGGGCCGACCGCGACCGGTGACCGCTGTCGTCGATGCGTCGGCTCTCGCCGAGCTGGTCGCGAACACGCCACGGGCGGCTGCGATCGACGGCCAGCTCTCACCGCATGCCGGCGACCTGCATCTCCCCCATCTGGCCGTAGTCGAGACGGCGTCCGTGCTGCGCGGCTGGGCACGCAGCCAGCAGATTGACCCGCAACGTGCTGTCGCCGCGCTCGAGGATCTCGCGGTGTTCCCGGCGCGGCGCTGGGCGATCGACGACCTGCTGCCCCGGATGTGGGCGCTCCGCGACAACCTGACTGCCTACGACGCGACCTACCTGGCCTTGGCAGAGAGCCTCGACGCCACCCTGGTGACCTGCGACGACCGTCTGCGCAAGGGCGCAACGAGGCACACGACCGCGACCATCGTCGTACCGTGACGAGCCTCAGAGCTCGTAGACCGTCCCCTGCGCGGCGAGCTCGGTCGGCCCGTCGTACGCCGCGGCGGCCTCGGTGAGCATGGTCTGGGCGTCGTGCCACGGCGGCACGTGGGTGACGACGAGGCGCTTCACGCCGGCCTTGGTCGCGACCTCGCCGGCCTCGGCGCCGGTGAGGTGGAGGCTCGGGGGGTTCTCGTCGCAGGAGCGGAAGGACGCCTCGCAGAGGAACAGGTCGGCGTCAGCGGCGATGTCGAGCAGAGCCGGCGTGGGGCCGGTGTCGCCGCTATAGGCGAGGACCTTGTCGAAGGCCGAGACCCGCAGGCCGTACGCCGGCACCGGGTGGTCGACCTCGTAAGGCTCGACGCGGAAGGGTCCGATCTCGATCGGGTCGCCGTAGACGCGGAACGAGAACTCCTCGCGCATGCCGGGCTTGCGGGGCAGGTCGTAGGCCTTGGCGAGCCGCTTGGCGGTGCCCTTGGGCCCCCAGACGGGGATCTTCGGCTGGGTGCCGGTGGGATGGTACTTGCGGAGCACGTAGTAGCTGGTCATGTCGACACAGTGGTCGGCGTGCAGGTGGCTGATGAAGACGGCGTCGACCTGGAGCGGGTCGACGTAGCGCTGCAGGGCGCCCAGCGCGCCGTTGCCCATGTCGAGCACGAGGCTCCAGGTGCGCAGCGCGTCGGTGGCCTGGACCAGATAGCAGCTCGCGGGCGAGTCGGGGCCGGGATAGGAGCCCGAGCAGCCGACGACCGTCACCTTCACCGAGCGCTCCGCCGGCGGCACCCGCAGCGCCGTCGTCGCCGGCGCGACCCCGGCGTCGATGCTGTCACCTGTCAACGCACACCCCCTGCGAACTGTCCTGCCGCCACGAGCTCGGGCCCGAGGAACCGTCGCCCGATCGTCTCGAACTCCGCCGGCGAGCCCGTCGTCGCGAAGGAGTACGACGGCACGCCGGTCGGCCGCATGAGGCCGGTGTCGGCCAGCATCCGGTACACGTCCTTGGCGCACTCCTCCGCACTGCTCACCAGCGTGACGTCGTCGCCCATCACGTAGGAGATGACGCCGGTCAGCAGCGGGTAGTGGGTGCAGCCGAGGATCAGGGTGTCGACGTCGAGCTCGGTGAGCGGGTCGAGGTACTCGTGGGCGACGGCGATGAGCTCGTCGCCGCCGGTCACCCCCGCCTCCACGAAGTCGACGAAGCGCGGGCAGGCCCGCGTGGTGAGGGAGAGCTGGGGAGCGGCGGCGAAGGCGTCGTCGTAGGCCATCGACTCGGCGGTCGAGCGGGTGCAGATGACGCCGATCCGGCCGTTGCGGGTGGCGGCGACGGCGCGCCGGGTGGCCGGGTAGATCACCTCGACCACGGGGACGTCGTACCGCTCGCGGGCGTCGCGGAGCATCGCCGCGCTCGCGGAGTTGCAGGCGATGACGAGGGCCTTCACGCCCTGGTGGACGAGGTGGTCGAGGCACTCGAGGGCGTACTCGCGGACCTCGCCGATCGGCTTCGGGCCGTAGGGCTGGCGGGCCGTGTCGCCGACGTACGTGATCGACTCGTGGGGCAGCTGGTCGATGACCGAGCGAGCCACGGTGAGACCCCCGAAGCCCGAGTCGAAGATCCCGATCGGGGCGTCGACGTCGACGCGGAGGTCGGGGTGGTCCAGGTGCCGCACCCGCTCAGCGTACGGCGTCGGGGTGGTCGTGGTCGTCATTCCGGGACCCAGATCACGTCGTAGGGTGAGCGGGTGACCTCGCTTCGTGTTCGTCCCGTCCTGGCCGCCGTCGTCGTGCTCGCCGCGGTGCTGGCCGGCTTCCTGCTGGCCCCGACCGACCCGACCCGTCCGGTCTCGGCCGACGTCGCGGCCCGCACGATCAACGACAAGCACGTGATCGCGATCTCGGTCGACGGGCTCAACCCGCGCGCGCTGAAGAAGCTGGGCCGGGCGGGTACGCCGAACCTGCACCGGCTGATCAAGGACGAGGGCGCCGGCACGGTCAACGCCCGCGCCCAGCTGGAGCTGACGATCACCCTGCCCAACCACACCAGCATGGTCACGGGCCGCCGGATCAAGGCCGGCAAGGGCGGGCACGGCGTGACCTGGAACGACGACACGGTGACCAAGACCGTGCAGCAGGCCGCCGGCCACGACGTCGACTCGGTGTTCACGCAGGTCCACGCCGCGGGCGGCACGACCGCCGTGTACGCCACCAAGTCGAAGTTCTGGCTGTTCGAGCGGTCCTGGCCCAAGGCGGTCGACAAGAACGTCATCCAGGTCGAGAAGAACGGCGCCGTCGTCAAGGCGCTGCGCGACGACCTCGCCACCAGCCCCGCGTCGTTCTCGTTCGTCCACCTCGGCAAACCCGACCAGATGGGCCACAAGTTCGGCTGGATGACGCCGAAGTACCTGCGCGCCGTGGCGAAGATGGACAAGCTGATCGGCACGATCATCGCCCAGGTCGAGTCCTCGCCGTCGCTGCGCACGTCGACCGTGATCGTGCTGACCTCCGACCACGGCGGCGTACCCGGCACGAAGAACCACGTGTGGAAGAAGAACCGCGAGGACTACCGCGTGCCGTTCGCGATCTGGGGCGCGGGCGTCGACCGGGCCGACCTGTACGCCATCAACCCCCACCGCGCCGCCCCCGGCCGCAGCCGCCCCAACGCCAAGGCGGACCCCCAGCCGATCCGCAACGGCGAGGTCGCCAACGTCAGCCTCGACATCCTCGGCGTCGACGCCGTCCCCGGCAGCCTGTGGGACGCCGCCCAGGACCTCGCCTGGAAGTGACGAGGTCAGCGGCGGCGGAGCTCCGCGGGCGTCGGCCAGGGATTGAAGCGGCAGCCGCCGGTGCCCTTCGACTGCTGCATCATCACCGGCGCGGGCGCGCCGCGGCGGGGGCACGAAGCGTGGCCGTAGCCGAGCCAGTGGCCGGTCTCGTGGTTGACGACCATGTGGCGGTAGTCCCGCAGCGAGCGGTCGGCCCGGTTCCAGGCCGGTGACGCGCCGCGCCAGCGGTCGACGTTGATCACGACGTTGCGGCCGACCCGGCACGACCACTGGGTGCTGCACGAGCGGGAGAAGGACGGCACCAGCCGCGCCTCGCTGAGCCAGAGCGTGAACGCGCCGCCGTGCTTGACCTGCTTGAACCGCACACCCTTGGCGCGCCAGCCCCGCGGATCGTCGTACGTCTCCTGGGCGAGGCGCCGGAAGTCGGCGACGTCCACGCCGCCGACGCCGCCGCGGGTGCGGACGCTGTAGCGGACGGTCCGGCGCACCTTCACCCGGTGCTTGACCTTCCCGACCCGCACCTGGGTCGCGGTGTCGGCGTACCCGGTCGCGCCGACGACCACCACGACGTCGAGCCGGTGCCCGACGTCCTCGGGCGCGACCTCGTGCTTGCGGCGGACCTCCCCCGGGATGGGGACGCCGTCGCGCAGCCACTGGTAGCTCACCCGCTCCGGCGCCGGCGCCCACGCACCGGGCCGCGCCTTGAGGACCTTGCCGTACGTCCGCTTCCCCTGGAACGACGGCGGCTGGACCTGGGTCAGCGGCGGCAGCTCGTCGGCCGCCGCCGGGACGGCGAGGACGCCGGTGAGCGCCAGCAGGAGACCGAGGAGGAGCCTCACGCCCAGAGCTGGCCTTCCAGCCGGTCCTCGGCCTCGTCGATGGTGCCCTCGTAGGCGCCGGTGGAGAGATACTTCCAGCCGCCGTCGGCCACCACGAACGCGATGTCGGCGCTCTCGCCGGCCTTCGCCGCCTTCGCGGCCTGGCCGAGCGCGGCGTGCAGGATCGCGCCGGTGGAGATGCCGGCGAAGATGCCCTCGAGCTCGAGCAGCTCCCGCACCCGGCGTACGGCGTCGCGGGGGCCGACCGAGAAGCGGCTGTCGATCAGCTCGGCGTCGTACAGCTCCGGGACGAAGCCCTCGTCGAGATTGCGCAGGCCGTAGACGAGCTCGCCGTAGCGCGGCTCGGCGGCGACGATGCGGACCTCGGGCTTCGCGCGGCGGAAGAAGCGGGAGACGCCCATCAGCGTCCCGGTCGTGCCGAGACCGGCGACGAAGTGGGTGATCGAGGGCAGGTCGGCGAGGATCTCGGGACCGGTGCCCTCCTCGTGGGCGAGCGCGTTGGCGGCGTTGCCGTACTGGTAGAGCATCACCCAGTCGGGATGCTCGGCGGCGATCTGCTTGGCGACGCGGACGGCCTCGTTGGAGCCGCCGGCCGCGGGCGAGGAGACGATCTCGGCGCCCCACATCCGCAGCAGCTGGCGCCGCTCCTCGGAGGTGTTCTCCGGCATCACGAAGACGGTGCGGTAGCCCTTGAGCTTGGCCGCCATCGCGATCGAGATGCCGGTGTTGCCGGACGTCGGCTCGAGGATCGTGCAGCCGGGACGGAGCACGCCGTCCTTCTCGGCGTCCTCGATCATCTTCAGGGCCGGGCGGTCCTTGATCGAGCCGGTGGGGTTGCGGTCCTCCAGCTTCGCCCAGATCCGCACCTCCGGCGCGCCCGCGGTGTTGAACGGCGCCGACAGCCGCGGAAGGCCCACCAGCGGCGTACTGCCGACGGAGGCGAGCAGGCTGTCGTAGCGGGTCATCGGATCAGCGCGCGCCGCCGGCGACGGCCGGCAGGATGACGACCTGGTCGCCGTCGGAGAGCTCGGCCTCGAGGCTGCCGATGAAGCGCACGTCCTCGTCGTTGATGTAGATGTTGACGAACCGCCGCAGGTCGCCGCCCTCGATCAGGCGGTCCTTGATGCCGGGGTGGCCGGCCTCGAGGGAGTCGATCAGCGCGCTCAGCGTGGCACCGTCGGCGGTGACCGCCTTCTCGCCACCCGTGTAGGTGCGCAGGATGGTCGGGATCCGGACCTCGATGGCCATGTCAGCTGGTCTCCTCTGCGGTGTCATGGGCGGCGACGACGACCTCTTCCTCGGTCACGACGCCGTCGACGATTCTGTACGACCTGAACTCCACGGGCCCCGGGTTATTCCCGTGCTCACGCGTGCTGACGAGCACGTAGTGGGCGCCGGGCTCGCTCGCCAGGTCGATGTCGGTGACGCTGGGGTACGCCTCGGTCGCGGAGTGCGAGTGGTAGATCACCACCGGCTCCTCGTCGCGGTCGTCCAGCTCCCGGTAGAGGCGGAGCAGATCCGTCGAGTCGTACTCGTAGAACGTCGGGCTGCCGGCGGCGTTGACCATCTCGATCAGCCGGGCGGGACGATCGCTGCCGAGGGGGCCCGCGACCATCCCGCACGCCTCGACCGGGTGGTCCCGCTTGGCGTGCTCCACGATGGCGTCGTACGTCGCCTGGTCGATGCGCAACACGCGTCCAGGGTAGGGCGTCGGGCGGTGTGGTCCGGAATCGGCCCGAGGGCGGGAAACGCCCGCCGGGGCCGGGGCGGCTGGGCGGGCCTGAACGCTGTAACACGTTGATCGCCCACCTGGCAGCCCGGCGTCCGCTGTAACACGTTGATCGCCCACCTGGCAGCCGCGCGCCTGCTGTTGCAGCCTCATACAGACCCGATTCAGCGAGGTCTTGTGGCTGATAGGTCAGCGAACTACGTGTTACAGCAGTCGTCGCCAACCCCGGACGAGGCCGAGCGCGGGCGACTCAAGCGGCGGGCGTGACCGACTTGGCCCGGATCCGCTCGGGCGTGGGCCAGCGGACGTCGCCCACCCAGCCGAGCTTCTCCAGCACCCAGATCACCCGGGCCGAGGTGTCGAGCTGGAAGCGCTTCACGCCGTGCCGGGCGGAGGTGGGGTCGGCGTGGTGGAGGTTGTGCCAGGACTCGCCGCCCGACGGGATCGCCAGCCACCAGACGTTGCCGGAGAAGTCCCGGGAGGCGAAGGGCCGCTCGCCGAGGGTGTGGCAGATCGAGTTGATCGACCAGGTGACGTGGTGGATCAGGCCGATCCGGACCACGGTGCCCCAGAAGAACGCGGTCAGCGCGCCCTGCCACGACCAGGTGAGCAGCAGGCCGAGCAGCGGCGGGAGGAGGATCGACGTCAGCACCCACAGCCAGAACAGCCGCGAGATCCGGACCAGGTCGCGGTCCTTGGCGAGGTCCGGCGCGTACTTGTCGATCGGCGTCTGCTCGGGGTCGAACAGCCAGCCGACGTGGGCCCAGACGAAGCCCTTCGTCAGCCCGCGCATGCTGTTGCCGTAGCGCCACGGCGAGTGCGGGTCGCCCTCCTTGTCGGAGAACTTGTGGTGCTTGCGGTGGTCGGCGACCCAGCGGATCACCGGCCCCTCGACCGCCATCGAGCCGAGGATCGCGAAGGTGATCTTCACCGCCCGGTTGGGCTTGAAGGACTTGTGGGTGAAGAGCCGGTGGTAGCCGACCGTCACGCCGTGCAGCGTCAGCCCGTACATCACGAACGTGATGGCCACGTCGCTCCAGCCGAGCCAGCCGCCCCACGCCACCGGGATCGCGGCGAGGAAGGCGACGAACGGGACGGCGATGAAGAGCGCGAGCGCGAACCGTTCCCAGAATCCCTGGGTGTCGTCACCCATGGTCGCCTTGGGGGCCTGCGGTTCGGGGCGGTCCTCGATCGCGGTCACGAAGGCAAGCCTAAGCGGACGGCGGTCAGGGAGCGACCCGGTAGCGCCGTTCCGGACGCCCGGTGCCGCCATACCGCAGCCGGACCTCGGCCGTGCCGGTGTCGACGAAGTGCTCGAGATAGCGGCGGGCGGTCACCCGGGACAGGCCGAGCGCCTCCGCGGTCTCCGACGCGGAGATCTCGCCCGCGGCCCGCGCGGCGTCGAGCACGAGGTCGGCGGTCTCCGGGCTCAGCCCCTTCGGCAACGACGCCGGTACGTCGACAGGCCGGCCCGCGCCGAAGGCCCGGTCGATCGTGGCCTGGTCGACCTCCGGGTCGGCCTCCTCGGCCCGGTCGCCGCCGGGGCCGGTCAGGGTGGCGAGGGTGGCGGCGACCCGGCGCAGGCGGTCGGCCAGATCGTCGTACTCGAAGGGCTTGACGAGGTACTGCATCGCGCCGCCGTGGAGGGCGGCGCGGACGGCGGCGGCGCCGCGCTCGGCGGTGACCATCACGACGGCGACGTCCCGGCCGCCGCCGCGCAGCCGCTCGAGCACCTCGAGGCCGGAGAGGTCGGGCAGGTGGACGTCGAGGAGGACCAGGTCGGGCTGCAGGGCGGCGGCGAGCTCCAGCGCCTCGGCGCCGGTACGGGCGGTGCCGGCGACCTCGAAGCCGTCGGTCCGCTCGACGAACCGCCCGTGGATGCGCGCGACCATGAAATCGTCGTCGACGACCAGCACGCGCAGGCTCCGGCTCACGGTCGCCCATCCTGGCCGACATCGCCGCCGATGGGCAGCACCACGCGGAACTCCGCTCCCCCGCCACCCTCCGAGAGGGCGTCGTCGACGACCACCTCGCCACCGCGCTGGGCGCAGATCAGCCGGACCAGCGGCAGCCCGATCCCCCGCCCGCCGAGCACCTCCTGCTTGGTGGAGAAGCCGCGCACGAAGATGGCGTCGCGCAGGTCGCCGGGGATGCCCGGACCGTTGTCGCGGACCCGGACGTGGACCGCCGTGTCGTCGGCGAGCACCCACAGCTCGACCAGCGCGTCCGGCCGGCCGGCGCAGGCGTCGACGGCGTTGTCGACCAGGTTGCCGAGCACCGTGGTGAGGTCGGCGCTCTCGTCGGAGGCGAGGGCGGGGAGCCGCGAGCCCGGGTCGAGCTCGAGGGTCACGCCGCGCTCCTCGGCAACGGCGTGCTTGGCGACGACGAGCGCGGCGACGGCCGGGTCGGCGAGCCGCTTCGCGACCTGCTCCCCCACCTCGGCCCGGTGCCGGGTGAGCGTGCCGACGAGGGCGGCCACCTCGTCGTACTCCCCGAGCTGGACCAGCCCGGAGATGGTGTGCAGCCGGTTGTCGAACTCGTGGGTCTGCGCGCGCAGGGTGTCGGTGATGGAGAGGTTGGAGCTGAGCTGGCTCTGCAGCGACACCAGCTCGGTGCGGTCGCGGAGCGTGGTGACGGTGCCGATGCCGCGGCCGCCCGAGGAGGCGTCGCCGCGGTTGAACACCACGACCCGGGTGCCGACCAGCGCCAGTGCGTCGCGGACGTCGGCGCCCTCGCCGGTCAGCAGCGCGACGACGTGCGGGTCCAGGCCGAGGTCGTCGACCCGCCGGCCGACCGGGTCGGGACCGCCGTCCAGGCCGAGGGTGGCGCGGGCGGCGTCGTTCATCGCGGTCACCCGGCCATCGGTGCCGACGCCCACGACGCCCTCGCGGATGGCGTGCAGCAGCGCCTCCCGGTGGTCGGCGAGGTTGGCGAGCTCGGTGGTGCCGAGGCCCCGGGTGGAGCGGCGTACGACGCGCGCGACCAGCCAGGTGCCGGCCACGCCGAGCAGCGCGCCGAGGCCGAGGAACAGGCCGAGGTCGGGCACCGCCTCGGCGAGCTGGTCGGCCAGCGAGGGGTAGGCGGCCTCGGCGACGACGGCGCCCACGGCCCGGTTGTCCCCCGGCGTGTCCGCGATGACCGGGGCGTAGGCGGCCACCCGCCGCTCCCCGCCCGCGTGGACGTCGGTCGTGCCGCCGCGACCGCTGCCGACCTCGCCGCCCCCGAGATCGGCCCGCTCGCCCACCCTGCCGGCATCGGTCGCCGCGAGGACGGTGCCCTCGGGACCGACGACGAGGACGTCGGTCGCGCCGGAGAGGCGCACCCCGCGCTCGGCGTACGACGTCAGGTCGGCCGCCACCTGCCACAGCTCCGCACCGCCGCGCACGTCCTCGAGCTCGGTGCGGACCAGGTCCTGCACGGCGACGTACTCCGCCACCGAGCGCATCTGCGCGCCCCGCTCCTCGGCGAAGTCGGCGTTGGACTGCCGGATGCTGAGCACACCGACGGCGGTCAGCAGCACCGCGATCACGGCCAGCTGGAGCAGCAGCACCTTCGCCGCGAGGGTGAGCTCGCCGCGGCGCCACCTCAGCAGTCTCCCGGTCGCGACCACAACGACCACAACCTCCTCTACGTCCGCAAGCGTGACGACCGCCACAGCCCACCGACATGCTGGCACGGATCTCACGTGACGGCGGTCACGACCCAACCCCGGAGGTTCCCATGCATCGCCTGCATCGCCTCGTGGCGCTCGTCGTCGCACTGGCGCTCGGCGCACTCGTCAGCGGCTGCGGCGTCACCCGCGGCTCGGACGACCCCAGCAACCGGCGGCTGCGGATGATGATCCCCAACAGCGTCGGCGGCGGCTACGACCTCACCGGCCGCGCGGCCGCGCGGGCGCTGGAGGACAACGACCTCACCGGCCGCTTCGAGATCACCAACGTGCAGGGCGCCAGCGGCACCGTCGCCATGCAGCGGCTGATCAACGAGAAGG
Organism: Nocardioides humi; assembly: GCF_006494775.1. NCBI lineage: Bacteria > Bacillati > Actinomycetota > Actinomycetes > Propionibacteriales > Nocardioidaceae > Nocardioides > Nocardioides humi. The sequence continues at coordinate 1,153,728 of NZ_CP041146.1, forward strand.
GCGCCGACGACCTCATGATGCTCATGGGGCTCGGCGTCGTGGGCGCGGTCTACACGAACAAGTCCAGCGCCACACCGCTGAAGATGACGCCGATCGCCCGGCTGGTCGAGGAGCAGGAGGGCATCCTGGTCCCCGCCGACTCGCCGTTCGAGACGGTCGGCGACCTGGTCGAGGCGTGGCGCGGGGACCCCAGCGGCCTCACCGTGGGCGGCGGCTCCGGCAACGGCGGCCCCGACCACCTCTTCCCGATGCAGCTGGCCGACACCATCGGCATCGACCCGAGGAAGGTCAACTACATCTCGTACGACGGCGGCGGCCCCCTCACGACCGCGCTCCTCGGCGCGAAGATCGACGTCGGCATGTCCGGTCTCGGCGAGTTCGAGGGCCAGATCGAGGAGGGCAAGCTGCGCGTGCTGGCGGTGTCCGGCGACGAGCGCCTCGAGGGCATCGACGCCCCCACCCTCACCGAGTCCGGCGTCGACCTCGTCTTCACCAACTGGCGCGGGGTGCTCGCTCCGCCCGGCATCACCGACGAGCAGCGCGACTACCTGACCGACCTCCTCACCGAGATGCACGGGACCGAGGAGTGGAAGGAAGCGCTCGCCGCCAACGGCTGGACCGACAACTTCGCCACCGGCAAGGAGTTCGAGGACTTCCTCGCCGAGCAGGACGACCGCGTCGCCGACACCCTCAAGGAGCTGGGACTCGCATGAACGACACCACCGTGACCCGGACCATCGACAGGGCGCAGTACGGCCTCGCCGGCTTCCTGGTCGTCGCCGGCGGCTACGTGCTGCTGGACGCCGCCGGCCTGGAGGACGGCTTCGCCGACCAGCCGGTCCAGCCCTACACCCTCCCGTACGTCGTCGGCGCGGTCCTGGTCCTGCTCGGCATCCTGCTCGCCGTCGCCACGGCACGCGGCGACCGGCCCGAGGCCGAGGAGGGCGAGGACATCGACCTCACCCAGGGCACCGACGTGCGCACCGTGGGCATCCTGGCCGCGGTGCTGGTGGCCAATATCGCGCTGATCGACCTGCTGGGCTGGGCGATCACCGGCGCGCTGCTCTTCGCCGGCTCGGCCGCCGCCCTCGGCAGCCGCACCTGGGTCCGCGACCTCGCCGTCGGCGTCGCCCTCTCGGTGGGCAGCTGGTACGGCTTCTACGTCGGGCTCGGCGTGCCGATCCCGGCCGGCATCCTGGACGGAGTGCTCTGATGGACCTGCTGCTCGACGGCTTCCAGGCCGCCCTCTCCCCCCAGAACCTGCTCTTCGCCACCATCGGCGTGCTGCTCGGCACCGCCGTCGGCGTCCTGCCCGGCATCGGGCCCGCGATGACCCTGGCCCTGCTGCTGCCGGTGACCTACAGCGTCGGCGCCGACAGCGCGATCATCATGTTCGCCGGCATCTACTACGGCGGCATGTACGGCGGGTCGACCACCTCGATCCTGCTCAACACACCCGGCGAGTCCTCCTCGGTCATCACCGCGATCGAGGGCAACAAGATGGCCAAGGCCGGGCGCGCCGCGCAGGCCCTGGCGACCGCCGCGATCGGGTCGTTCGTCGCCGGGTCCATCGCCACGGTGCTGCTGTGGATCGTCACGCCGTACGTCGCCGACCTGGTCGTGACGCTCGGCTCGCCGTCGTACTTCGCCCTGATGGTGCTCGCCCTGTTCGCGGTCACCGCGGTCCTCGGCGCCTCCAAGCTGCGCGGGTTCATCGCGCTCTTCCTCGGCCTGGCCATCGGCCTGGTCGGCACCAACACCGGGCAGGCCCGGCTCACCTTCGGCGAGCCGCTGCTGGCCGACGGCATCGACATCGTGGTCGTCGCGGTGGCGCTGTTCGCGATCGGCGAGGCGCTCTGGGTCGCCGCCCACCTGCGCCGCAAGCCCCTGGAGATCATCCCGGTCGGCCAGCCGTGGATGAGCAGGGAGGACTGGCGCCGCTCGTGGAAGCCGTGGCTGCGCGGCACCGCCTTCGGGTTCCCGTTCGGCGCGATGCCCGCCGGCGGCGCCGAGCTGCCGACCTTCCTGTCGTACGCCACCGAGCGGAAGCTCTCCAAGCACCCCGAGGAGTTCGGCAAGGGCGCGATCGAGGGCGTCGCCGGCCCGGAGGCCGCCAACAACGCCTCCGCCGCCGGCACCCTGGTGCCGCTGCTCGCGCTCGGCCTGCCGACCACCGCGACCGCCGCGATCATGCTGGTCGCCCTACAGGGCTACGGCTTCCAGACCGGGCCGACCCTGATGGACGACCACCCCGAGCTGGTGTGGGCGCTGCTGGCCAGCCTGTTCGTGGCCAACACGCTGCTGCTGATCCTCAACCTGCCGATGGCGCCGCTGTGGGCCAAGCTGCTGCAGATCCCCCGGCCCTATCTGTACGCCGGCATCCTCTTCTTCGCCTCGCTGGGCGCCTACAGCGTCAACTTCCAGGCCTTCGACCTGGCCCTGCTGCTGGCGATCGGCGTGCTGGGCTTCGCGATGCGGCGCTTCGGCGTCCCGGTGCTGCCGCTGATCATCGGCGTCATCCTCGGCCCGCTGCTCGAGGAGCAGCTGACCACCGCGCTGAAGATCTCCCAAGGCGACGTCAGCACGCTGTGGAGCGAGCCGGTCGCCGTCGCCGTGTACGCCGTCATGGCGCTGCTGCTGGTCGCCATGGCCGTTGGCGCGGCGCGACGTCCCGCCACCCCGGAGCAGTCCCCCACCGATGACGAGAAGGAGCTGGTCGAGCGATGAGCAACACCGGGAGCATCGTGGTCGCCTACAGCGCGGACCGGTACGGCGCGGCCGCCCTCGAGCACGCCGCCGGTCTCGCCCGCAAGGACCGGGCCCGCCTGGTCGTCGTCAACGCGACACTCGGCAGCAGCCTGGTCGACAGCAGGTTCGCGCACGACGCGGACATCGCCGCGCTGCAGGAGCGGCTCACGGGCGAGGGGCTCGACGTCGTCGTACGGCACGACGTGGTGAGCGACGTCGCCGACGCCGTGATCGCCGCCGCCGACGAGGAGCAGGCCTCCCTGGTCGTCGTCGGCATCCGGCACCGCACCCCGGTCGGCAAGCTCCTCCTCGGCAGCGTCGCCCAGCGGATCATCCTCGAGGCGCACTGCCCCGTGCTGGCGGTCAAGCCACCGAGCTGACCAGCGTCTCCTGGAGGAAGCCGAGCCACTCGTAGATGTGGTGGGCCTGGGCGCGCGGGTCGTCCTCGGGCAGCCCGTACCAGTAGCCCTCGTCGCCCTCCGCGACCTCGAGCCGGGTGCCGAGGGCCAGCCGCAGGTCGGTGAAGGAGCGCATCCAGACCAGCGCGGTCTCGGGGTCGAGCTCGACGTCGATGGTGAGGTCCTCGCCGGTCGGCTCGGGCGGAAGCCCGGCCTCCTCCAGGACGTCGATGACCGTCGCCGCGGCCCGGGCCTTCCCGTCGCGCAGGGTGCCCTCGGTGAACCGGCGGAACTCGCCAGCCGACTCGGCGTCGTCGCGGTAGGCGTTGGGGAAGAGCCGCCGCAGCACCGGGTCCTCGGGCTCGGTGGTCGGGCCGGAGAAGTCGAGCAGCGCCTCCAGCGGGTCGCGCTCGGTGGCGGCGACGGCCGACTCGTTGTGCAGCAGCTCGACGAGCTGGGCGGCCAGTGAGCGCAGCAGGTCGGCCTCGAAGACCGAGAACGTCGCGATGACGCGCTTGCTCCGGCGGTGCCGGACGAATCCAGAGGTCATGACGGTGGGCGCTCACTCGGCCTTCGACAGGGTGGCCCACAGGCCGTACTCGTGCATCGCCTGCACGTCGCGCTCCATCTCCTCGCGGGTGCCGCTGCTGACGACGGACCTCCCGTCCTCGTGGACCTCCATCATCAGCTTCTCGGCCTTCTTCCTGCCGTAGCCGAAGTGCTTCTGGAAGACGAAGGTGACGTACGACATGAGGTTGACGGGGTCGTTCCACACCACCGTCACCCAGGGGGTGTCGGCGAGGGTGATGTCGTCCGGGGTGAGGTCCTGCTGGACTCCCGGATCGACCTTCTCCGGGCTCGCGGTCGTCACGAGCCCCATCGTGTCACAGCGGTTCAGGGCGGTCAGGAGCACCACTTGTCGGCCAGGGTGACGACGACATTGAAGTTGCGGTTGGTCGCGACGCCCAGCGAGCGCTCGGTCTTGAACGGGTCGACGTTGCCCGCCTGGTAGCCGGGCCCCATCAGGATGTGCGCCGCACGCCCACGGACGACCACCGCGTTGAGGTCGTCGCTGCGCGCCTCGACCTCGGCGACCACCTCGGCGTCGGGCTCGTCCTTGAGCAGGTAGACATAGTGCCGCTGCCGGTCGGGGCGGGCGGCGCTCAGCTCGCGGGCGTCCGCGGCGATCGCGGCCAGCTCGGCCGGCGTGTAGGCGATCGTCGGCACCTCGAACCCGGTCTGCTCGAGGTAGGCCCTCTCGAGCGCTGCCTCGACCTTGGCGCGCGAGCGCATGCCGGTGGTGAGCCGGACGTTGCCGGTGTTGATGTGGGTCAGCACGTCGCGGCCGCCGGCGGCCTCGGTCGCGGCGACGATCTCGGCCTTGGGGAACTTCCGGGTCGGCCCGAGGTTGATGGCGCGCAGGAACGCGACGTAGGTCGGCATGGCCCCAGTATGGCGGCGGTGTGGCGTGCGCCACCGTCGCGCGACATGCATAGTTTTCCGATGTAAATTGGTCGGACGTGAGCACTCCCGATGTCGACGCCCTCAGTGGCGACCTCACGGTGTACGCCGCCCGGCTGGTCCGGCTGATCCGCCGCTCGCATGCCTCCTCGGCGGGCGTCCGCGTGCTGTCGATCCTCGACGAGTCGGGCCCGCAGGGCGTGACCGCCCTCGCCCAGGCCGACCGCTGCTCGCAGCCGACGATGACCGGCCAGGTCAACCAGCTCGTCGACCAGGGCTGGGTCGCGCGCCAGGCGAACCCCGACGACGCGCGCAGCAGCCTGGTCGTGCTCACCGATGCCGGGCGCACCGAGCTCGCGCGGGTACGGCGCCTCAGCGCCGGCCTCGTGTCGGAGCGGCTCGCCCGTCGTACCGATCTCTCCGTCGACGACCTCGCGACCGCCGTGGCCGTGCTCCAGGCCGTCCTCGAACCCACCTCGGAAAGAACCTCGTGACCGCCACCGCCGATCCCGGCACCCACACCCCTCCCACGCCGCCGAGGGCGGCTCGTTCCTGCGCCAGCCGCGCGCGGTGTGGGCCGTCGCCTTCGCCTGCGTCATCGCGTTCATGGGCATCGGCCTGGTCGACCCGATCCTCAAGGAGATCGCGGCCAAGCTCGAGGCGACGCCGAGCCAGGTGTCGCTGCTGTTCACCAGCTACATGGCGGTGATGGGCGTGGCGATGCTGGTCACCGGCGTCGTCTCCACGCGGATCGGCGCCAAACGGACCCTGCTCACCGGCCTGGTCCTGATCATCGTCTTCGCCGGGCTCGCCGGCATGTCCGGCTCGGTCGGCGCCGTGATCGGCTTCCGCGCCGGCTGGGGCCTCGGCAATGCACTCTTCATCGCCACCGCGCTGTCGACCATCGTGAGCGCCTCGAAGGGCTCGCTCGCCCAGGCGATCATCCTGTTCGAGGCGGCGCTCGGCCTCGGCATCGCGTCCGGGCCGCTCGTCGGCGGGCTGCTCGGCGAGCACTCCTGGCGCGGCCCGTTCTTCGGCGTCTCGGTGCTGATGACGATGGCGCTCGTCGCGACGGCGGTCTTCCTGCCCGCGACGCCGCCCGCGCCGCGACGTACGACGCTCGCCGACCCGTTCCGTGCCCTCGCCTACCCCGCGCTCGCCGTGATCGCGGCGGTCGCGGTCTGCTACAACCTCGGCTTCTTCTCGCTGCTCGCCGCGGGCCCGTTCGCGCTGCCCGAGGCCGGGATCATGCAGATCGGCTGGATCTTCTTCGGCTGGGGCGTGCTCCTCGCGGTCGCGTCGGTCGCGCTCGCGCCGTGGGTGCAGCGCAAGGTCGGTACCGTGCCCGCGCTGATCGGCGCGCTCACCCTGTTCGCACTCGACCTGATCATGATGGCGATCGGCGCCTCCACCTCGACCGTCGTCATCGTCGGGATCGTCGTCGCCGGCGCCTTCCTCGGCGTCATCAACACCCTGGTCACCGAGGCCGTGATGGGCGCGGCGCCGGTGGAGCGGCCGGTCGCCTCGGCGGCGTACTCCTTCGTGCGGTTCACCGGCGGCGCCGTCGGGCCGTACGTCGCCCTCAAGCTCGCCGAGCACCAGGGCTCCGCGGCGCCGTTCTGGTTCGGCGGGATCGCGGTCGTCGTCGGCGTCGCGATCCTGGTCGCCGGCGCCGCGACCATCGGCCGGGCCCTGCACGGCACCCCGGCCGCCCACTCCCCCGAGGAGGCGGAGGCCGAGGCGCTCGGGGACCTGTCCTGACCGACCCGGCGCATCCTGACCCGTAAGTCGCGTCGACCCGTCGCGTCCTTACCTAGCCCGAGGTAAGGACGCGCCGGGTCGGCGTAGATTCGGGGGAAGTTTGCGCCGGGTCGGGGTCAGGCGAAGATCATGCAGCTGCTGGACGCGTAGGCGACCAGCGTCCCGCGGCCGTCGTACAGCTTCGCCTCGGCGAGGGCGGTACGGCGGCCGCGCTGCAGCACCGTCCCGACCGCCCGCAGCCGGCCGGAGTCGACGGTGACCGCCTTGAGGAACTTCACCGTGAGGTCGAGGGAGGTGTAGCCCTCGCCCACGGCGAGCGTGGAGTGGACGGCGCAACCGCAGGCGGAGTCGAGCAGGGTGGCGTAGACGCCGCCGTGGACGCTGCCGATCGGGTTGTAGTGGCGCAGCTCGGGGTCCAGCTCGAAGACCGCCGTCCCGCGCTCGGGGACGTCCATGGCGGCGAAGCCGAGCGTCTCCGCGATCGGCGCCCCGGGGATCAGGCCGTCGCGGATCGCCCGGAGCTGCTCGAACCCGTCGAGCGCAGCAGGGTCGACGGGCTGGGTCTTGGTCGCGGACTCAGTCATGGGGCCATCAGACCAGCGCCAGGCTGGGTCTGTCAATGAGACCTGGGTCGCCTATGCTGGTCCGATGGACACCCCGTCGGCGCTCGCCTGGTCGGTCGACAACTGCACCCTCGGTCGGGCGATGGCGATCCTGGGCGAGCGGTGGACGGTCGTGGTGCTGCGCGAGGTCTTCCTCGGCGTACGACGCTTCGACGACATCCGCCGGCACGCCGCGATCCCCCGCCAGATGCTGGCCGACCGGCTCGCGACGCTGGTCGAGCAGGGCATCCTGCGCAAGGTGCCCTACCGCGAGGACGGCGCCCGGACGCGCCACGAGTACCGGCTCACCGCGAAGGGCCTCGAGCTCCAGCCGGTCCTGCTGGCCATCAGCCACTGGGGCGACCGCCACCTCGCCGACCCCGGCGGCCCGCCGACGGTGTTCGTCCACCGCGACTGCGAGGAGCCGGTGCACGTCGAGGTCCGCTGCGCCGCGGGCCACCACGTCGACGACCCGCGCCGGGTCGCCACGCGACCGGGTCCGGGCGTGAAGCCGTTCGAGGCCGGCCGCCCGGCATGAGGCTCGGCCTCGCCCACCTGATCGACCCGCGCCTGCTGCCGCTCGTCGACGCCTCGCGCGCCTTCTACGCCCAGCGGGAGCCCGGGCGCGGTCCCCGCAGCGAGGAGGAGCTGCGTGCGCTCCGCGCGGGCCGTGCGGCACCCGCACCATCGCGGCACGCCGCGGTCACGGAGGTCGTCCGGGTGGACGATCACGAGGTGCCGGTGCGGCTGCACGTTCCCAGCGGCGGGCCGGCCGCGGGCGTCCTCCTCCATCTCCATGGCGGCGGCTTCTACCTGGGATCGGGCGAGGCCGACGATGCCCGCGCTCGCGCCCTCGCCGAGGCACTGGGCGTCGTGGTCGTCGGCGTGGACCACCGCCTGGCCCCGGAGCATCCCTGGCCCGCCGCGCCCGACGACTGCGAGACCGCGGCGCGCTGGCTGGTCGACCACGCGGCGGAGCGGTTCGGCACCACCCGGCTGGCCGTGTCCGGCTTCTCCGCCGGCGCGACCCTGGCCGTCACCACCCTGCTGCGCCTGCGCGACCGAGGCGTCCGCGCGGTCGCCGGCGCCGTCCTTCAGTTCGGCACCTACGACCTCAGCGCCCGGACCCCCGCGGGCCGCCTGATCGCCGACGAGTACTTCCTCCGGGCCTACGCGGGGACCGCTCCCGATCGCACCCACCCGGACCTCTCCCCGGTCTACGCCGAGCTCGCCGGGCTGCCTCCGCTCCTCATGGTCGTCGGCGCCGAGGACGTCCTGCTGCACGACAACCTCGCCATGGCCGCGCGCCTCTCGGGTGCCGGGGTCGACGTCGACCTGCGCGTCTACCCGGCCTCGCCCCACGGCTTCACGGCCCATCCGACGCCGATGGCCCGCGCGGCTCTCGACGATGTCGAGGCCTGGCTCGCCGACCGGCTCGCGGCCACCGGCCTGACGGGCGCATAGACCCGTCGGGTCAGGACGTCTTCCGCACCGCCCACTCGCGGATCCGGTCGATCCGCTTCTGCAGCTGGTCGGCGTTCGCGACCGCGGCGGCCGGTCCCCCGCACTCCTTGCGCAGGGCGGCATGGGTGATGCCGTGCGCCTGCCCGGTGCGGTGGTGCCAGGACGCGACGAGCGAGTTCAGCTCGCGCCGCAGCAGGCCGAGGTGCTCGTGGGTGGTCACCTCGGCGACCGTGTCGGCCGCCCGCTCGCCGGCTCCGGCCTCCGGGCGCCGGGTACGACGACGGTCGGCCTGCCGCTGCTGGAGCAGCGCGCTGACCTGGTCCGGCTCGAGCAGGCCGGGGATGCCGAGGAAGTCCATCTCCTCGTCGGAGCCCACGTGGACCTCGCCCTCGTGGCCGAACTGCGCGCCGTCGTACAGGGCGTGGTCGAAGCGGGCCTCGGAGCCGAGCGCCTCGAAGGGCAGCGCCTCCAGCTCGTCGGACGCGGCCTCCCCGGCGTTGGCCTGGGCGAGCAGGTCGTCCTCGGCCGCGAAGATGTCGCCGTCGCTGCTCACCTTGCGCTTGAGCACGTGGTCGCGCTGGGCCTCGAGCTCGGCGGCGAAGGTGAGCAGGTTCGGCACCGACGGCAGGAACACCGACGCGATCTCGCCGCGCTTGCGGGCCCGCACGAAGCGGCCGACCGCCTGCGCGAAGAACAGCGGCGTCGAGGTGGTGGTCGCCCACACCCCGACCGCGAGCCGCGGGACGTCGACGCCCTCGGACACCATCCGGACCGCGACCATCCAGCGCCGGTCGTTCTCGCTGAACTCCGAGATCTTCTTCGACGACGCCTTCTCGTCGGAGAGCACGACGGTCGCGGGCTCGCCGGTGATCGCCTTGAGCAGCTTGGCGTAGGCGCGGGCGCCGTCCTGGTCGGAGGCGATCACCAGCCCGCCCGCGTCGGGGATGTGGCGGCGCACCTCCTCCAGCCGCTTGTCGGCGGCGGCGAGGACCGACGGGATCCACGAGCCGCTGGGGTCGAGCGCGGTGCGCAGCGCCTGCGAGGTCATGTCCTTGGTGAGCGGCTCCCCCAGCGACGCGGCGACCTCGTCGCCCGCGCGGGTGCGCCAGCTCATCTGGCCGGAGTAGGCGAGGAAGAGCACCGGCCGCACGACGTGGTCGGCCAGCGCCTCGGCGTACCCGTAGGTGTAGTCGGCCACCGACGTCGGCACGCCGCCCTCGCCGGGCGCGTAGGTGACGAACGGGATCGGGTTGATGTCGGAGCGGAACGGCGTGCCCGTCAGCGCCAGGCGGCGCGCCGCCGGCTCGAAGGCCTCCCGCACCCCCTCGCCCCAGCTCAGCGAGTCGCCGGCGTGGTGGACCTCGTCGAGGATCACCAGGGTCTTGAACCGCTCGGTGCGGATCCGCATCGCGAGCGGGTTGACGCCGACGCCGGCGTAGGTCACCGCGACGCCGACGTAGTCGCTGGAGATCTTGCCCGAGCCGGCGGAGTACGTCGGGTCGATCGGCAGGCCCGCGCGCGCCGCCGCCTCGGCCCACTGCAGCTTGAGGTGCTCGGTGGGCGCGACGATGATCAGCCGGTCGACCATCCGCCGCCCGAGCAGCTCCGCGGCGACCGTCAGCGCGAAGGTGGTCTTGCCCGCGCCGGGCGTCGCCACGGTGAGGAAGTCACGCGGGTTGCGGGCGAGGTAGTCGGTGAGCGCAGCGGACTGCCAGGCACGCAGCGACGGCGCCGTGCCCCAGGCTGCCCGCTCCGGCCACGCCGGACCGAGCGAGCTCATGCGTCGGGACCGGACCCTCCGCCGGAGCCGCCCGAGCCGCCCGAGCCGTCGCCCGGCTTGTCGTCGCCGAGGCCCTCCCAGATCTCCTTGCACTCCGGGCAGACCGGGAACTTCTCCGGCGCCCGGCTCGGCACCCAGACCTTCCCGCACAGGGCCACGACCGGCGTGCCCATGACCATCGCCTCGGTGAGCTTGTCCTTCTCCACGTAGTGGGAGAAACGCTCGTGGTCGCCCTCGTCGGTCGGGACGGTACGGCGGTCCTCGCGGACGTCCGTTTCTGTCGAGAAGCCGATCGTGGTCACGTGGCGCAGTCTAGTCGCTGGCCTCGCTCCGGCCTGCCCCGGCGTGCGGGTGCCTGTGGATGAGCCCGACACGAGTCGGGCGTTCCCGGCAGGGTGGCGCCATGGCGTCCGCCGAGCCCGTGGACCATCCGGTCCTCCCCTTCGACCGGCGCGTCCTGGCCACGCCGGGCGGAGAGTCCGTCCAGGGCGAGCTCATCACGGCCGCGGACGCCACGACGCTCCGGCTGCGCCCCGAGGGCGACCCCTACGAGTTCTTCGAGCCGCACGAGGTCGCCATCGCCGACTGGCTCGTCGAGCGCGGCGCCGGCCCGGTCGTCTCGCTGCGTCCGCTCAGGAAGCGCAAGGCCCCGGATGCGCTCGTCGGCGGCAGCGAGACGCCCGGCGAACCGACCTCACGGCCGACGACGCCGCCGAGAACATCACACTGGTCGTCACGCGCCTCGGCGTGGACCTCGACCAGCTGGTCGTCCTCGTCGGCTCGGCCACGGGCACGACCGCGATATCGTGGTGGGCATGAGCCTGAACGAGCGGTACGTCCTGGTCGGAGGCGGCGCCAGCGTGGCGGACGTCGAGTCCGCTCTCGACGCGCTCGAGCTCGGCGACGACGTCCTGGTCGACGTCTACCCGCATCGCTTCCTGCCCGCCTACTCGGTCATGGTCTCCCTCGACCACGAGGGCGCTCCCGCCGCACAGCAGAGGGTCGTCGACCACCTCGCCGCGTCGCTCGGGGTGCCCGTGGTGACCGAGGAAGAGGAGGTCGCCAAGGAGGAGGCCGAGGCCGCCGCCCGGGAGGCTACCGCGTCCGTCAGTGCCCACCCGACACGTCGACGTCCGCAGGAAGCCCCCGCCACACCAGGACCGCGACGAGCAGGGTGACGACGGCCCCGGCGAGGCCGACCATCCCGAACGCGTCGGTGTACGACGCGAGCGCGGCCGGCTCGACGGGGGTGCCGAGGGCACCGGCGATCGACTCCACGGCGGCGTCCGGCGCACCGGCGGGCAGGCCGTGGCGGTAGACGACGCCGGCGAGGCTGCCGAGCACGGCGATGCCGAGCACGCCGCCGATCTCGTACGACATCTCCTCGACCGCGGCCGCCGAGCCGGCGTGGTGGGCCGGGGCGGCGCCCATGATGAGGGCGGAGGCGAGGCCGAGGGCGGCCGTGCCGAAGCCGACGAGGAGCAGGGCGAGCGCGATGCCGGCGTACGGCATCGGGCGCGGGAGCAGCCAGAGCGTGAGCAGGCCGGCGGCGAGCACGACGAGCCCGGCGACGATGACGTTCCGCGCGCCGAGGCGGGCCGCGACGGCGGGCGCCAGCGGCGGGCCGATCAGGCCGCCGACGGCCATGGGGAGCAGCGCGACGCCCGCGAGGAGCGGGCTCCAGCCCTGGACCAGCTGCAGCCACTGCGAGCCGACGAACAGCAGCGCGATCATCGCGGTGCTGCTCACCAGTGCGGTGGCGACGCCGGAGCGGAAGACCGGGTTCGCGAACAGGCGTACGGCGAGCATCGGCTCGTCCTGCGCCAGGCAGCGCCGCACGAAGCCGGTGAGCAGCGCGAGGCCGGCGCCCAGCACGAGCAGCGTGGGGACGTCGAGGTCGCCCTTGCCGAGGTGCTTGACGCCGTAGACCGCGGCCACCATGCCGCCGACCGAGAGCAGCACGCCGAGCGCGTCGACCCGGCCGGGCCGATCCGAGCGGCTCTCCGGCAGCAACAGGACGCCGGCCACGAGCGCGACCACCATCAGCGGCACGTTGACGAGGAAGGCGGCGTGCCAGCTGAACGCGCTGAGCAGCGCGCCGCCGACGATCGGGCCCACGGCGCCGCCGACCGCGGCGGTCGCGGCCCAGAGGCCGAGCGCGAAGGCGCGCTCGCGGGCGTCCGGGAACAGCGCGCGGATCAGGGAGAGCGTGGCCGGCATGATCATCGCGCCGCCGATGCCGAGCAGCGCGCGGACCGCGATGACGTCGCCCGGGCTCTGCGCGATCAGCGCGGCGAGCGAGGCGACGGCGAAGATGGCGAAGCCGGTGAGCAGCATCCGGCGCCGGCCCCAGCGGTCGGCGAGCGCCGCGACGGGGACGAGCAGGCCCGCGAGGACCAGGGAGTAGACGTCGACGATCCACAGCTGGGCCAGCGCCCCGGCGTGGAGGTCCTCGGTGAGGTCGGGCAGCGCGACGTTGAGGACGGTCATGTCCATCACGACCACGAGCAGGCTGGCCGCGAGCACGGCCAGGCCGCCCCAGCGCCGGCGGTCGCCGCCGGTCACGGCAGCCTGCGTGGGCAGGGTGGCGGTCATCGCGCGGCACCACCGTCGAGGAAGGTGGAGCGGACCAGGGCCTCGGCGTCGCGGCGGGCGATGTCCCCGGCGAGGAGGGCGTCGCGGACGGCGACCAGCAGGCCGTAGACGGAGTGGCCCAGCCAGCGGGCCGGCACGTCGGCGCGCAGCACGCCCGCGGCCTGCGCGGCGGCGTACAGGGCGACCTCCTCGGCGAACAGCGCCTGGCAGCGCTCCTGCAGGGCGGGCGAGTTGACGACGGTCGGGTCGGTCAGCGCGACGCCGAAGTCCTCGAGGTCGGCGACGAAGCGCGCGAGGACGTCGTCCAGGCCGGCGCGGATCCGCGCCGGGTCGGCCGAGGCCGCGGCCTCGGCGACGCCGGCCGCCACCAGGCTCTCCGCCCAGCGGTCGAGGGAGCGGGCGCCGATCTCGTGCAGCAGCTCCTCGCGGTTGGCGAAGTGGCGGTGCACCGTCGCCCGGCCGACGCCGGCGGCCGCCGCGATCTCCGCCATCGAGGCGGTGGGCTGGGTGGTGAGCAGGCGCTGGGCTGCGACCAGCACCGTGTCCCGGGTGGACATGAGGCCTCCTTGAGTGAGACTTCACTGTCTCACATGAGACATCAATGTCTCAAACTGGCGACGTCGCCGCGAGGCAGCCCCGGAGCTCCGCCAGCGTCGGCCGGTCGGCCGGGTCCTCGGCGAGGCAGCCGCGCAGCGCCGCATCCGTCTCCGCCGGCAGGCCGGGCACGTCCGCGAGGAGCCGGCGCGGGAGCCGGGCAGCGCGGCGGTGCAGGACCGGGATCCGGCGCCGGGAGTCCCAGGTCGCCTCGTCGCCGTACGGCATCAGCTCGGTGAGCGCCTCCACCAGGGTGATGCCCAAGCCCCAGACGTCGGTGGCCGGCCCCAGGCCGACGCCGCGCGCCTGCTCCGGGGCCAGGTAGCCCCGCGTGCCCGCACCACGGCGGCCGACGCCGGGACGCCCGGCCAGGGAGAGGTCGATCAGGACCGCGCGCCCGTTGTCGATCACGACGTTGGCCGGCTTGACGTCGAGGTGGAGCCAGCCCCTCCCGTGGAGGTACGACAGCGCGGAGATCAGCTGCAGCCCGAGGAGCGAGGCGTCGCCGACCGTGAGCGGTCCGTCGTCGACCAGGGCCGCCAGGGTCGCGCCGCCCAGGGTCTCGAGGACCACGGCGGGCGGCTCCTCGTGGACCTCGTAGCCGCGGACCAGGTGCGGATGGGTCAGCGCGCAGACCAGCCGGCCCTCCTGGATCACCGCGTCCCGCACGCGCTGGTCGCCGCGTCGGTCGGGGCGCAGGATCTTCACCACGCACCGGCAGTCCCGCTCCCGCGAGTGCACGTCGTAGGTGTCGACCCGGCGCCCGTGCGCGAGCAGGGCGACGACCGGGTAGCCGGGCAGCACCTCCTCGCCCACCGGTACGACGCCCGCCGAGCCCCGGCCACGCCCGCTCCCCCAGCGGCTCATCGCGCCACCTCCTCGTCGAGAACCTTGCCACCCTCGAGATGCACGACCCGGTCCGCGAAGGCCAGGGCCACCGGGTCGTGGCTGACCAGGAGCACGCTGCGGCCCGTCGCCGCGGCGCGCACCGGCTCCAGCACCCGCCGCGCGGTCGCCGCGTCCAGTCCGGTCGTCGGCTCGTCGAGCACCAGGACCGGCGAGCCCCGCAGCAGCGCCCGCGCCAACGCGACCCGTTGGCGCTGACCGCCGGACAGCGACCGCCCCCGCTGGCCCACGCGGGCGTCGTACCCGCCGGGAAGGGCCGAGACGAACTCGTGGGCGTCGGCCGCGCGCGCCGCGGCCTCCACCTCCGCGCGACTCGCACCCGGACGGCCGAAGGCGACGTTGTCGTGGATGGTGGCGTCCATCAGCAGGGTCTCCTGGAGCACGACCGTGATCGCGTCGCGCACCGACGCGATGGTGAGCTCCTCGACCGGGTGGCCGTCCAGCAGCACCTGCCCCTCGTCGGCGTCGAGGTGCCGGGTCAGCAGCCGTACGACGGTCGACTTGCCCGCGCCGCTGGGGCCGGACAGCGCGACGATCTCGCCGGGCTCGACGTCCAGGCTGACCTCGCGCAGCGCCGGCGCGGCCGCGCCCGGGTAGGTCACGCTCACCCGGTCCAGCCGGACCCGGCCGACCGGCGCGGAGAGCGGCCGGGCGCCGGGACGGTCGGTGGGCGGCGGCTCGTCGAGCAGCTCCACGATGCGCTCCACGCCCGCCGAGGCGGCGTACAGGGAGGGGATCAGGTCGGCGAGCTCGCGGACCGGCTTGTGGCACTGGGCGAGCAGGGCCAGGAACGCCAGCAGGCCGCCGAGGGTGAGCCGGTCGGTGTGCAGCGCCCAGACCCGAGGGCGACCACGACCAGGGTCCCGGCGAGCTCGGTCAGGTCGACGAGCGGCAGGAAGAGGCTGCGGACCCGGGCGCCCGCCATCTCCGCGCCGAAGATGGCCCGGTTCTGCCGGTGGTACGCCGCGACCGTCTGCTCCTCGCGGTTGTAGGCCTGGACCAGCGCGCCGTGGGCGAGGTGCTCCTCGGTGACCGCCGAGAGCGAGCCCGCGCGGCGGCGGCGCTCCCGGGCGAGACGTCGTACGAAGGCCGCGAAGCGGGTCGAGATCCACCACAGGGCGGGGACCACCACGAACGAGGCCAGTGCCAGCTCCCACTGCAGGTGGACGAGGGCGCCGGTGAAGAGGACCAGGCGCAGCCCGGAGTCGAGGGCGGCGCTCAGGTTGCCCACGAGGAAGGCCTCGACCGCGGCGACGTCGGAGGTCAGCCGCGAGAGGACGTCGCCGAGGCGGCGGCGCTCGTGGACGTGGAGCGGGAGGGAGAGGACGTGGCGGAAGGAGTCGGTCCGCAGGTCGAGCAGGAAGCGCTGCGAGACCCAGGTCGCGACGATGTCGTCGAGACCCGAGGCCACCGCCGACGCCAGGTTGAGGCCGACGTACACGACCGCGAGCCAGAGCAGCGGGCGCCACTCGGCGGGCACCAGCACGTCGTCCACCAGCCGCTCGAACAGCAGGATCTCGGCGATCTCGACGAGGGGGACGACCATCATCAGGACCACGCCGAGCAGCAGCCACCCGCGCAGCGGCCGCAGGCGCGGCCAGAACCGCCGGACCACCTGGCGCAGGGTCATCCCCCGGGCGTGCTCGACCAGCGGCGCCGCGTCCTCCTCCGGCCGCAACGACGCGCCGATGCGCCGCCTCAGGCCGATGTCGGCCTGCTCGCTCCCCGCGGACATCCCTCGCCTCTCTCACGATGGGCGGACCTGGGCCGGGCCCGGAGCGTGTGGGAGCGCTCCGGGCCCGCGCCCTAGCTGCTGCGGCTGGTGCGCCGGTTGCGACGACGGCGACGGCGCTTCTTGCGACGGCGGCGGCGGTCGTCGGAGCTGTCGCTGCCGCGGCGGGCCGAGATCCTGGCCGGCGCGACGGCCTTGAGGAGTCCTGAACGGGCCATGTCCTTCCCCTCCTTCCTGATCCGGGTACGGACCGAGGCTCCCGGGCAGGGATGACAGGCCGGTGAGAGCGAGATGAGAGAACCTTCATGGACCGCCGGGGCGGTGGCGGCACCCCGGCCTCAGGCTCAGGCGCTTCAGGCTCGGGCTCAGTTCAGCTCCGGGTCGGCCGGCCGGGTGGCGTGGAGCGCGAGATCGCCGGGCTGGCGGCGGAGCACCTGGCGGCGCAGGTCGCGGCTGTCCTCGCCGAAGACGTCCTCGACCCGCCCCGGCACGACGTACCAGCTGCCCTCCGCGATCTCCGCCTGGAGCTGGCCGGCACCCCAGCCGGCGTACCCCGCGAAGATCCGCAGCCGGTCGACGCTGCCGTCGACGAGCTCGCGTGGGGTGTCGAGGTCGAGCAGGCCGAGCCGGTCCCAGACCGGCCGGAAGCCCGCGGCCTGCTCGCCGCCCGGCGCGGCGAGGGCGACCGCCAGCGCGCCGTCGGTCGCGACGGGTCCGCCCTGGAAGAGCACCTCGGGCTCCTCGACCACCTCGCCCCACTCCCCCAGCACCTCCGAGACCGGCAGCGCCGTGGGCCGGTTGAGGACGACGCCGAGGGCACCCTCCTCGTTGACGTCGAGGAGGAGCACGACGGTGTCGACGAAGTTGGGGTCGAGCAGGTCGGGCGACGCCAGCAGGAGGCGTCCGGCGGTCAGCTCGCTGGACATGCCCCCATCATCCCCCTGAAAGGGCAAAGCGGCCCCCGCCCGACGCGAGATGGGAGGGAGTCGCGTCGGGCCGGGGCCGCACTCAGAGAGGATCAGGCGGCGACGACCGCGCGGAGCCGCTCGAGCAGCGAGCCGCGGGGCGCCTCGGGCTCGGCGTACGCCGTGTCGGGGGCGATGACGGGGATGCCGCGGTGGAGCAGGCGGGCCCGCTCCTCGATCTCGGCGCCGATCCGGTCGGCGGCGTCGTCCCCGAGGCTGGTGCGGCCGGCCATCACGGCGAGCAGGTAGTGCTCCTTGAAGCTGGAGGCGGCCATCGCCGACGCCATCGCGTCGTCGACGGGGTGGGCGCGGTAGTGGTCGATGATCATCCGGACGCCGGGCAGCTCGTGGGCGGTGTTGCTCCACGCGATCGCGACGGCCTCGTGGAGGTCCATCGGCTGGTGCGCGAGCATCCGCTCGATCTGGCCGGACAGGCGGGTGTGCCACTTCAGGATCAGGGCGGCGAGCAGGTCGAGCTCGTCGCGGAACGTCGCGGACACGCCGTCGACGTCCATGGGCAGGATGCCGTCGCGGCGGACCGCGGAGGTCGCGATGACGGAGCGGAGGGTCTCGCCCCGGTTGTGAAAGGCCTTCCAGGTCATGGTCAGCACTCCTCGTTCGATCGGCGGCTGTGAACTCGGGGTATTCCACATACCGCTGGTACGTACTACGAGTATGGACCAGACCGGCGGTATGCCCAACGGTGCGACACCGTGATCCCGCCCACCCGCCGACGTGACCGGTGTCACGGCGCGCCTATGCTGAACCGGTGGCGAAGGCATCGGTGTCGAAACTCGTCCCCAAGGTCCCCGTCCCCGGCGTTCCCGGGGCGTCCCGGCGGGCGGCGTACTCCGCCTCGACCAAGCGAGCCCTCGTCGACGTCGCCGAGCAGCTGTTCGCCGAGAAGGGGTACGCCGCGACCTCGCTCGACGCGATCGTGTCCGGTGCGCGCGTCACCAAGGGCGCGCTCTACCACCACTTCTCGGGCAAGCAGGCGCTGTTCGAGTCGGTCTTCGAGCGGGTCGAGCAGGAGGCCGCCAAGCGGATCCAGAAGTCGCTGCGCGGCGAGAAGGACCCGTGGCGCAAGGCCCTCGAGGGGCTGCGCTCCTTCCTCGACGTCGTCCAGGAGGTGCGGTACCGCCGGATCGTGATCCAGGACGGCCCGGCGGTGCTCGGCTACGAGCGGTACCGCGAGCAGGAGGAGCGCTCGACCTTCGCCAATATCGTCGAGATCGTCCGCGCCACGCTGGACGCGGGCTCGTGGGACCTCGACGAGGACATGCTGCAGACCTTCGCGCGGATCTTCTTCGGCGCCATGTCGTCGGCCGGCGAGTCCGTCGCCACGGCCGACGACCCGGAGGCCGCCGCCCGCCGGGTGGAGGGCGCGATCGGCTTCCTGCTCGCCGGCGTCCAGAGCCTGGTCGAGCAGGGCATCTCGATGCCGAGCGCCTTCCTCGGCGCCGACGGGACCGACGCCGCCGAGGAGGGCGAGTAGCGGCTACTCGCCGACGGTGACCGAGCCGTTGTCGGCGTCGACCGGCACCAGCTCGATCCAGACCTTGCCCGCGGGGACCTTCAGCTCGGCGCCGTCCGCGGTGGCCAGGGTCAGTGGGGAGTCGATCTTGTCCTTGGACCAGGTGCCCTCGACGACCTCGCCGTTGTGGAACACCTGCGCCGCGCCCGTGCCCTCGAACTTGCTCTCCGGCACGAAGTTGCCCGCCGGGTCGCGGTAGCCCGCGTCGACGACCTTGACCCGCAGCACCAGCACGGTGTCGGGCACGAAGTGGTCGCCCTCGGCGGCGTTGGAGTTGGTGTTGGTGTACGTGCCGTTCTCGAAGCGCCAGTTGGTCGTGCGGCTGCCGAAGTGCGCCGAGAGGGTCGGCGCCGGCGTACCCCCGGCGAAGTCCTCCGCGGTCCCCCACGGCAGGTAGTCCACCGGCCGCTCGTCCTTGCCGTCCTCGGCCGCCTTGCCGACCTTCTCGAGGTCGGTGAAGAGGTTGTACGGCGCGTGCCGGCCGCTCTTGCGGTAGAAGCCGGGGCCGCCCTCGCTGAAGTACTTGATCTTGTTGCGGTTGATCCGCTCGATCGTCGGGGCCGCGGCGCCGCTCGTCGCGATCACGCCGCCCGCCGGCGACACGATGCCGATGTCGCTGGCCCGCATCGATCGGACCGGTCCGATGTCGCCGGGCAGCTGCGAGTAGTAGAACGCCGCGAGGCGGGTGATCCCGCCCTCCACGAGCTCCTCGACCACGAGGTCGGCCTTGCTGAGCCCGATCTGCGGCGAGCTCGCCGGCGAGTTGTCGATCTTGGTCACGACCACGGGGTGGTCCAGCGCGACGGACTGCCCGTCCTCCGCCTCCAGCCCGGTCAGCGGCCAGGTCGCCGGCTCCTCCGGCGTCACCTCCGCCGTCGGCTCCCCGCTCGACTTCTTCTCGCCGTCGTCACCGCCCCCGCACCCGGCGAGCACGAGGCTCAGCACGACGAGCGAGGCGGGCAGGGCACTGCGGAGGATCGAAGGACGCACGCGGCAAGTCTGACCCACGCCGGACCGAGAGGTCGGAGCCGGGCCCGCGTGTCGCGGCTGTGACACGACGAGCGCGGGCTGCGTCGTACCGGGAAAGCACACCGTTCCCCCGGGAGAGACATGATCGAGCCCGTGCCCGAGTCCTTCGACGCCTTCGCCCGCGCCGAGGCGGCGCCGCTCTACCGCGCGGCGTGGCTGCTCTGCGGCCACCGTGCGGAGGCCGAGGACCTGGTCCAGGAGACGCTGGCGAAGGTGTACGTGCGGATGCACCGCCGGATCGGGCCGCGCCTCGACAACCCGGCGGCGTACGCGCAGACCGTGCTGACCCGCACCTTCATCAGCGGGCGCCGGCGGCGCAGCAGCACCGAGACGCCGTACGCCGACCTGCCGGGCCTCGAGGCGGCCGGCGGCGACCACGCCGCGACGACCGACCTGAGGGTCGCGCTCGTCGAAGCGCTGGCAGACCTGTCGCCGACCGACCGGGCCGTCGTGGTGCTGCGCTATCTCGACGACCTGTCCGTCGAGCAGGTGGCCGACGCCCTCGGCCTCACCCCCGGAGCTGTCCGCAATCGGAGCATGCGCGCACTCGCGCGGATGCGGAAGGAGGCACTGCGATGAACGAGCACGACCTCACGACCGTGCTGGAACGAGCCGCCGACCGGCTCGACCCCGACACCGCCGCCCTGGTCGCCGACGGGGCGCGCCGTGGCCACCGACGACTGCGGCGGCGCCGCATGCTGACCGCCGCGACCCTCGGCACCGTCACCGCCCTCACCGTGGGAGGCCTCGCCTGGCAGTCCGGGCTCGGCACCGGCGACCGGACCGGTCGTGACCCGGCCGTGGCGACGACGTCGCCCGGCGCGCTCACGCCGGAGAACCAGCGCCCCCTCCCCCCTGACGACGTGCTGGTGCAGCGCCTGCTCGACCACCTGCCCGACGGC
This sequence comes from Nocardioides humi, assembly GCF_006494775.1. Lineage (NCBI taxonomy): Bacteria > Bacillati > Actinomycetota > Actinomycetes > Propionibacteriales > Nocardioidaceae > Nocardioides > Nocardioides humi. The sequence continues at coordinate 1,174,199 of NZ_CP041146.1, forward strand.
GAGGTCACCGATGTCACGACGATGCCGCGCGCCGACGAGCCGGACTCGCCCGTCCAGCCCGGGCTGGAGATCAGCCTTCTCCTGGACGGCGCGGCGGTGCAGGTCAGCATCAGTGACGGGAGCGTCGACCCCGAGGCCTGGGCGCGGTCCCTGGATCCGGGTCTGAAGCCCGAGGGCTGCGATGCGTCCCTGGTCGACGCGGACAAGGCGACGTGGAACCAGGCCATCCGCAACGTGGCACCGAGCCCCAAGGTCACCCCCGAGATGGCCTGCATCTCGTGGGTCTCTCGAAAGCGCGAGCAGAAGTGCGCCGTCGACCCGGTCTGTCTGGCCGAGCGGACGGCGTACTCGCCGAAGAGGGACTGTGGGCCCGACGGCCGTCAGCTCCCCGACGGGTCCTGGCTGTGGCCGCGCTCCGGCGACGGCGGCGACGGCTCCGACACCAGCGGCTTCATGGGCAATTGGGCCGCGATCTGCAGCCCCGACGGCTGGATGATCGACGTCGCCGCCTTCAACAGCCCCGACCCCGAAGCGGGAAGGCCGGAGGTGATCGCCGAGGCGCCCCCGCTCTCACTCGACGAGGTCACCGAGCTCGCCACCGCCGGCTTCTGGTTCGAGTGAGTCCGACCCGCCCCGTCCTGACGCGTCCGGCGCGTGTGATGGCAAGGCGGCGGCGCGCTGGCGACCTCAAAAGCGAAGCGGTCGTCAAGCGCCGCCAACGCCGCCAGCGCACGTGCCGGGCGCGTCAGGTGCCGAGGGAGATGCCGCCGTCGACGTAGAGCGTCTGGCCGGTGATGTACGACGCCTCGTCGCTCGACAGGAAGGTCACCGCCGCCGCGATGTCCTCGGGGAACCCGACCCGACGCACCGGGTTGGCCTCGGCGTTGAGACGGCGGAACTCCTCGACGTCCATCTTCAGCCGCGCCGCGGTGGCGTCGGTCATCTCGGTGGCGATGAACCCCGGCGCCACCGCGTTGACGTTGATCCCGAACGGGCCGAGCTCGATGCCCAGGGTCCGAGTGAACCCCTGCACGCCCATCTTCGCAGCCGAGTAGTTGGCCTGGCCGCGGTTGCCGAGCGCGGAGATGCTCGAGATGTTCACGACCTTGCCGTACTTCTGCTCCACGAAATGCGTCTGCGCCGCCTTGGTCATCAAGAACGCACCCTTCAGGTGCACCCCCATGACCAGGTCCCAGTCCTCCTCGGTCATCTTGAACAGCAGGTTGTCCCGCGTGATGCCCGCGTTGTTGACCAGGATGTGGATGCCGCCCAGCTCGGCCACGACCCGCCCGATGGCGGCCTCGACCGACGCGCCGTCGGAGACGTTGGCGCCGACGCCGATGGCCTTGGCGCCCTCGGTCAGCGGCAGCCTGGCGGCGGCCTCGGCCGCGGCGGACTCGTCGAGGTCGACGATCGCGACCGACGCGCCCTCCTCGGCGTAGCGGGTGGCGGTGCCGAACCCGATCCCGCGCGCGGCTCCGGTGATGACGGCGACTCGCCCGTCGAAACGACCCATGTGCTTACCTCTCACGTCAGTGGTCACGATCCGGCCGCAGCCTACGACCCCAGCGCGGCGCGCAGACGGGCGGCGTACTCCGCGGACTCGCCGTCGGCGTACTTCGTGCGCGGCCAGAAGAAGCCACGGAGCCCGTCGCCCTTGGTCCGGGGTACGACGTGCAGGTGCAGGTGCGGCACCGACTGGCTGACCACGTTGTTCATCGCCACGAAGCTGCCCTGCGCGCCCAGTCCCTCGACGACGGCGGTGGCGAGCCGCTGCGCCGCGGCCAGGAAGCCGTCACGCTGCCCGGCCGGGAGGTCGGGCAGCGTGACGACGTGCTCGCGCGGGACCAGCAGCACGTGGCCCTTGAACACCGGCCGCCGGTCGAGGAACGCGAGGAGGTCGGGCTCGTCGAGGACGACGTCGGCCTCGGTCTCGCCGGCGACGATGGAGCAGAAGACACAGTCCGCCATGCCGCCGAATCTAGTGGTCAGGCCGCGCGCCGCGCCTTCCGCACCCAGCGGTCGCGCGCGGCGACCGCGATGTCGGGATTGTCGGAGAAGAGCGCGTCGACGCCGGCGTCGAGGAAGGCCGCGATCTCGCCGGCCAGGTCGCCCTTCGCGTTGGGATCGGTGCCGAGCCGGTGGTTGGCGGGCAGGAACTGGTTCTCCACCCGCATCGTCCAGGTCACCACCTTCAACCCGGCGCGGTGCGCGTCGCGGACGAGCGTGCTGGGCGCGCCGATCGCACCGCCGGCGTCGCGGGGCAGGACCAGGTCCTTGGTCGGCCCCACCCAGGCGGCGTACGTCGCGATGTCGGCCAGTTGCGCCGGCGCGACCTGCTCGGGCCGCTCGACGAGCTGCACCAGCGGGACCCGGGTCATCCGGGCGAGCTCGCGCAGGTTGCCGCTCTCGAAGGACTGGATGACCACCTCGGCGTTCCTCCGGTCCAGGCCGTGGCGGCGCAGGGTGCGCACCAGCGGCTCCTCGAGCGAGAGCCCGATCGAGTCGAAGTACGTCGGGTGCTTGGTCTCCGGCGCGATGCCGATGACGCGGCCGCGGCGGCGCGACTCCCGCCTCACCAGGTCGACGACCTCCTCCAGGGTGGGGATCTGGAACCGGCCGTCGTAGCGGGTGTTGCCGGGCCGGACCTCCGGCAGCCGCTCCTTGGCGCGCAGCGTCTTGAGCTCGGCGAGGGTGAGGTCCTCGGTGAACCAGCCGGTGACCGCGACGCCGTCGATGGTCTTGGTGGTGCGCCGGTCGGCGAGCTCCGGGTGCGCCGCGACGTCCGTGGTGCCGCTGATCTCGTTCTCGTGGCGCGCGACCAGCACGCCGTCCCTCGTGGAGACCAGGTCGGGCTCGACGTAGTCGGCGCCCATCCGGATGGCCAGGCGGTACGCCGCCAGGGTGTGCTCGGGCCGGTAGCCCGACGCGCCGCGGTGGGCGATCACGAGCGGCGCGGCGGCCGGGTGCGGGCCGTGGTCGTGGTCGTGGCCATGGCCCCGGTCGGCGTGGGCGGGGACGGCGGCCACGCCGAGCGCGACGGCGGTGGAGGCGAGGATGAGCAGCGCCCGCCGTGCGGGACTTGTCCGAGATGTCATGTCCCCGAGCCGACCAGCCGCAAGTGGCCCGCCGGGGAGGAGCGGGTGAACGTCAGCCGAGCAGCAGGATGCCGCCGACGAGGAGGGCCACGACCTTGACGACCTCGGCGCCGACGTACCACAGGTGGGCGCGGGAGCCCGGCCCCTCGACGCCCTCGGGCGCGGCCAGCACGGCGTCCGAGCGCCGGGTCAGCGCCGGGCGGACCAGCAGCAGCTGGACGGCGAGGACCGCCACCGCGAGGCCGAGCGCCACCGCGGGACCCCGCTCGGGCGAGCCGGCGACCAGCCCGGCGACCACGACCACCGCGAGCACCACCTCGCACGCGTTGAGCGCCCGGAACACCAGCCGCCCGATGCCGAGACCGATCCGGAGGGTGACGTCAGGCGCGCGGAACTTCACCGGCGCCTCGATGAACGAGATCGCCAGGACCATGCCGAGCCACACGAAGGTCGCGGCGACGACGACGGCGAGCGAGGTGGCCATGACCTCATGATGCTCCACCCCTCCGATAGGGGGTACGGCGGCCCGCGGGCCGCCGGGGAGAATGGCGCGGTGGCGTACTGGCACCGGACCGCACCGCACACCTTCACCCCACCGAGCACGTGGGCGGCGCCTGGGACCGCGCGACCCAGCACATCGCGCCCGCCCTCGGCGTGCTCGCCCACGAGGTCGAGCGCGACCGCGACCGGCGGCGCTCCGACGGGCTCGTGGTGAGCCGGCTGTCCTACGACATCCTCGGCACGGTGCCGATCGAGGCGATCGACGTCGAGGTCGAGGTGCTCCGGCCGGGCCGCACGATCGAGCTGGTGCAGGCCACGGCGCGGTACGGCGGCCGGGCCGTCGTACTCCTGCGGGCGTGGCTGGTCGAGCCCTACGACACCGCGCCGCTCGCCGGCACCGACCTGCCGTCGATCCCGCCGGCCGACGAGATGGAGCCCTGGGACATGGCCGGGCTGTGGCCGAGCGGGTTCATCTCCTCGATCGAGGTGCGCCGCAAGGACCTGGGCCCCGGCCGGTCGATGGTGTGGGTCCGCACGCCGCACGAGCTCGTCGCGGACGAGCCGGTCAGCCGGCTCGCCGCCGTCGCGGGGCTAGTGGACGTCACCAACGGGATCGCGGTGCGCACCGACCCGACCCGGGTGGCCTTCCCCAACCTCGACCTGACCGCCCACTTCCTCCATGCCCCCGCCGAGGGCTGGCTGGGGCTCGACACCACCCAGTCCTACGGCCCCGGCGGCATCGGCGTCACCAGCTCGAAGATGCACGACGAGAACGGCCCGCTCGGCACCATCGCGCAGACGCTGACCGTGCGCCCCTGAGTGACCTCGCTCACGGACGGCCGTTGAGCCGGGCATGGCATCTGCGCTCGACCCCGAGATCACCCGTCGTACCGCCGCCAGGGCGGGCCTGACCGCCGCCGGCGCCGTGGGCCTCACTGCGGCCCTGGGTACGCCGGCCCGGGCCGCGCCCTGGCAGGAGAGCGGCACCTCCGCCGACGTGATCGTCGTCGGCCACGGCCTCGCCGGGCTGGTGGCGGCGAGCGAGATCGCCGCCAAGGGCAAGCGGGTGCTGCTCCTCGACCAGGAGGGCGAGCAGTCGATCGGCGGCCAGGCGCACTGGTCGCTGGGCGGGCTGTTCTTCGTCGACAGCACCGAGCAGAAGCTCAACGGCATCAAGGACAGCCTCGACCTCGCCCGCCAGGACTGGTTCGGCACCGCGCAGTTCGGCCGGGGCGTCACCGACCCGCTGGGGCAGGACTACTGGGCGGCCAAGTGGGCCGAGGCCTATCTCGAGTTCGCCCACCACGAGAAGCGGGCCTGGCTCGCCTCGCTCGGCATGGGCTGGGTGCCGCTCGTCGGCTGGGCCGAGCGCGGCGGACAGCTCGCCGACGGCGCCGGCAACTCCGTCCCGCGCTTCCACCTCACCCTCGGCACCGGCCCGGCGGTGGTCGCCCCGTTCGAGAAGAAGGTGCGCGCGGCGTACGCCCAGGGCCTGATCGGCTTCCGGTTCCGGCACCGCGTCGACGAGGTCGTGGTCGAGGGCGGCCGCGTCGTCGGCGTCCGCGGGAAACGGCTGGTCCCGACCAGCGCCCCGCGCGGCGTGCAGACCTCGCGCGAGGTCGTCGGCGACTTCGAGCTCACCGCCGGGCACGTCCTGGTCACCTCCGGGGGCATCGGCGGCAACCAGGACCTGGTGCGCCAGAACTGGCCCGCCCGCCTCGGCACGCCGCCCGCCAGCATGGTGACCGGCGTGCCCGCCCACGTCGACGGCCGGATGATCGGCATCACCGAGCAGGCCGGCGGCCGGGTCGTCAACGCCGACCGGATGTGGCACTACGTCGAGGGCATGCGCAACTGGAACCCGATCTGGCCCGGGCACGGCATCCGGATCATCCCCGGCCCGTCGTCGTTCTGGTTCGACGGCAACGGCCGGCGGTTCCCCACGCCCGGGATCCCCGGCTACGACTCGCTGGAGCAGCTGCGGATGATCCGCGCGTCCGGCTTCGACTACTCGTGGTTCGTGCTCGACAAGACGATCATCGAGAAGGAGTTCGTGCTCTCCGGCTCCGAGCAGAACCGCTATCTCACGGCCAAGAACATGGCCGGCTTCCTGCTGGAGCGGACGATCAACGGCATGCAGAAGGAGGTCAGGGACTTCCTCGACAACGGCGAGGACTTCGTGGTCGCCGACAACCTCGACGACCTCGCCGCCGGGATGAACCGGCTGGTGGGGACGGACCTGATCGACGCGGCCGAGCTGCGGCGCCAGATCGTCGCCCGCGACCGGGAGGTGGACAACCCCTTCACCAAGGACGTCCAGGTGATGGGCATCCGCAACGCGCAGAAGACGCTGGCCGACTCCCTGGTCCGTACGGCGCAGCCGCACCGGCTCCTCGACAAGCAGCACGCTCCCCTCATCGCGATCCGCTGCAACATCCTCACCCGCAAGACGCTCGGCGGGCTGCAGACCAACCTCAAGGGCCAGGTCATGGGCGCCGACGGCCAGCCGGTCCCCGGCCTGTGGGCCGCGGGCGAGGTCGCCGGCTTCGGCGGGGGCGGCGTGCACGGACAGGGCTCGCTGGAGGGCACCTTCCTCGGCGGCTGCATCTTCTCGGGACGCGAGGCCGGGCGGGCGATCGCCGCCGCGTAGCCCTCGATCCGTGGAGGGACGTCGTAGCGAGCGGCACCACAGGGGTGTGATGGCAAAGGCCACTTCGTTCAGACCTCGGCGCGAAGGCAGACTGGGCGTCTTTCGAGCGTCGGCAACGCCGCCAGCGCGCCGCTGTGGTGTCGCGTAGTAGGCGGCCTTCCAGGGATCGAGGCTAGGTTGGGGCATGCGCGTCGCTGTCGTCGGAGGCCATGGCCAGATCGCCCGTCTGCTGCACCCCCTGCTCGTCGCGGGCGGCCACCTCCCGGTGGCCCTCGCCCGTCGCGAGGAGTACCGCCCCGCGCTCGAGGCCCTGGGCGCCGAGCTGCGACTGCTCGACATCGAGAGCTCGACGGCCGACGACTTCGTGGCGGCGTTCGAGGGGTGCGACGCGGTGGTGTTCAGCGCCGGCGGCGGCCCCGACGGCAACGCCGGCCGCAAGCGCACGGTCGACCTCGAGGGGTCGCTGAAGTCCATCGAGGCCGCGCAGCGCCTCGGCATCCGCCGCTTCGTCCAGGTCTCCGCGATGGTCGACCAGCCGGTGGCGGACGACGCCAGCGAGGCCTGGAAGGCCTACCTCGTGGCGAAGCGGGACGCCGACCTCGCCCTGCGCGACTCCGGCCTGGACTGGACCATCCTCCGCCCCGGCCGGCTCACCGACGCCCCCGCCACCGACCGGATCGCGCTGGGGGCGGACCTCCCCCACGAGGACGTCACCCGGGCCGACGTGGCCGCGGTCGTCGCCGCCGTCCTGGACCGGCCGGACACCGTCGGGCACCAGTGGCACCTGATCGGCGGGGGCCTGCCGGTCGACGCGGCGGTCGACGCCGCCCTCGGCGGCTGAGCTGCCCCGAGTCAGCCGATCGGCACCCGGCCGTGCACCCGGCACCCGGAGCCCGGTGAGCTGTCCAGCTCGAGCGTGCCGCCCAGAGCGCCCAGGCGATCGGCCACGTTGGTGAGGCCGGAGCCGCCGGCGCGGGGTACGACGGGGTCGAACCCGCGGCCGTCGTCGCTGACCGTGAACGAGACGACGTCGCCCTCGTCGCGCAGCATCACGGCGGCCGTCGCCGCGTCGCCGTGCCGGACGGCGTTCTGGAGCGCCTCCAGGCAGACGAAGTAGAGCGCGGTCTCGACCGCGGCGTCGTACCTCCCGAAGCCGTCGACCGCCACCGTGACCGGCAGGGGAAGCCCGCGGGCGCTGGAGCGGAGCGCGGCGGCGACGCCGTCCTGCGCGAGGATCGGCGGCTGGAGCCCGCGGGCCAGGGTGCGCAGGGTCTCGACCGTCGCGTCGATCTCGTCGGCGACCCCGGCCAGTCCGTCGCGCAGCGCGAGGGGGTCGAGACCCGCGTCGGCCTGGGTCTGCAGGACCGCCAGTCGCAGCCGGAGCGCCACGAGCTGGGCCTGCGCGCCGTCGTGCAGGTCGCGCTCGACACTGCGGCGGGCGGTGTCGTGCGCCTCGACCAGGCGCCGGCGTGAGGCCTGCAGGTCGTCCAGCTGGGCGGCCAGGGCGCTCGAGAGGCGGCTGTTGTGCAGCGCGGTCCCGGCCACCCGGGCGACGTCGGCGAGCACCTCGGCCGCGCCGGGAGCCAGATCGCCGGGCAGGTCCGTCAGCAGGCGGAGCTCGCCGAGCTGCTCGCCGTTGCTGAGGATCGGCTCCGCCAGGCAGGTCCGGTAGGCGGCGACCGGGCCCGCCGCGGCCTCGGGCGCCCCCTGGAGGCCCTCGGCGGAGAGGCGGGCCTCGACCCGGGCCGCGCCGGTGCTGCGGTGCAGGGCGTCGACCACCCGGCGGAGCAGCTGCTCGGCGGCGTCCTCGCCCGCGTGGGCGGCGATCTCCGAGACCACGACCGTGCGGTCGTCGGCCAGCCGGAACACCAGCCGGTCGATGCGGCGGCGGGCCCATCGTCGTACCGGATCGGCGGCGACGGCGACGATGCCGACCGCGATCCAGGGCAGGACGGGCGCATCGGAGAGCCGGGCGGCCACGACGCCCACGGCGAGGACGACGGCGACGAACGCGGCGGTGACGGCGAGCGAGAGGCCGGTGGCGACGGCGCTGCGGGCGAGCACCGGCTCGAGGTCGTGGACCCGGAACCGCGCGGCGGCCAGCGCGTAGGCGAGCAGCAGCACCTGGATCCCCACGAGCACCGCCGGGGTCCACAGCCGCGGCCACGGGTAGGCCGCGACCCACAGCACGGCCACCACGCCGAACACGCTGCCGACGACGTGGTACGGCGCCCGCTGCGCCGGCGCGGCGTGCCGCCAGCGGACGACGAGGGCCGCCACGGCGAGGAAGGTCGCGGCACCGGTGACCAGCAGCCCGAGGCCCAGCAACGTCCCCACCGCCTCCGGGGTCTCCCCCGTGCCCCACGCCCCGGTCGGCCACGCGTCGAGCACCAACCCGAGCCCGAAGACCAGGCCGCCCGCGCCGGCCAGCCACGGGACCACCCGCCAGCGCGGCCCCGGCAGCGAGCCGTCGGGGAAGATCGCGGGCAGCACGGTGAGCAGCAGCACGACCTGCGGCAGCCACAGCCAGTTCATGATCCAGAACGGGACCGAGGCGGACAGGGGCATCTCCGCGGGGATCAGGGGTGGTCGCCGGTGATCGCGGCGACATACCCCCAGCGCACGATGGCGACGTCGGCGAGCGCCGCGACCGCGCAGTGCGCCGCGCCCAGGCCCGCGATCACCAGCAGGATCGGGCCGATCCGGTTGCCGGGCCGGCGCACGACCACCAGGCGCCCGAGCCAGGACAGCAGCAGCGCCGGCGGTGCGTTGTGGAAGACGAAGAGGCCGTACTGCACGTCCAGCGACCGTCCGCGCACCCACAGGGACGCCACGGCGACGACCGCCACCGCGCTGATGACCGCGGCGGCGACGGTGACCGGGCGCCGGGATCGCGCCGACGTGTCCACGAGCCGAGTATCGACCCGCGCGGGCGGGGGCGGTAGCCGGTCGCGCCGTACCGCCGTGGTGCGGCTGGCCGCACCCCGGTCCACGGGCCGGCCCGGTGGGATCCGGCCGGCGCCGGCCGGACGCTGGGTGGACCGTCCCACTCCCACTCACCGGAGGTCGTCATGACCACACCCGCTTCCCACCCCGGCCGGCGCTTCACGGCGGTGGCCGTGATCCTCGCGCCCGTCGTGTTCCTGCTCAGCGATGTCGCCTACATCTCGGCCGGGGAGGGCATCAACAACGGCGTCCTCGGCGGCACCATCGGCATCTGGTCGGTCATCCTGCTCGGCTGGGCGCTGGTCGGGATCTCCCGCGCGCTGGAGCCGGTCGCTCCCCGCGGCGCCCTCGCCCTGCTGGTGCTCGCCATCCCGGCCATGGTCGGCGGAGCCGCCTTCAACCTCAACGCGCTGCACCGGGACCACTTCGGCAACGACTTCATGGAGGCCGCCGACTCCGGCGGCGACGCGATCGGCCTGCTCGCGTTCCTGCCGTGGGGCTGGTGCGCGCCCGCCGCGCTCGTCGTCGCCGGCGTCTTCGTGTGGCGCACCGCGATCGCACCCCGATGGGCCGGCGCCGTCACCGCCCTCGCCGGCGTCCTGTTCGTCTCCGCCCGCCCCGCCGCCCTCGACGCGCTCGCCGTCGTCTGCGACGTGACGATGGTGCTCGGCCTGGTGCCGATCGGGCTCGCGCTGCTGCGGCGGTCGTCGGCGTCGGAGGACCTCGGCGCCACCAGGGTGCCGGCCGGGGCCTGACGGTGACGGCGAGGTGGCCGCGGAGCCGGTCGGCACCGGCGGCGACGCGCCGCCGGTAGGGTGCCCTCGATGATCCGCGTCGTCGCTGCCGAGGACAGCTACCTGATCCGGGAGGGGCTGCGGCTCCTGCTGGACACCCAGCCCGACCTCGAGCTGGTGGCGACGGCGACGTCCCTCCCCGAGCTGCTTGCGGTCGTCGACCGGCATCGTCCCGACGTGCTGGTGACCGACGTACGGATGCCTCCGGACCAGGGCGACGAGGGCATCCGCGCCGCCGAGCGGCTGGCCACCACCCACCCGGACCTGGGGATCGTCGTCCTCTCGCAGTACGTCGAGCCCGACTGGGCGCTCCGGCTGTTCGAGCCGTCGGCCGCCCGCCGGGCGTACCTGCTCAAGGAGCGGGTCGGCGACATCGGCCAGCTGCGGCAGGCGATCGAGGCGGTCACCACCGGCGGCTCCGTGCTCGACCCCCGGGTCGTCGACGCCCTGGTCCAGGCCCGGGTCGCCCGCGAGCGCTCGCCCCTCGCGCGGCTGACCCCGCGGGAGACCGAGGTGCTCGCGCTGATCGCCGCCGGGCTCTCCAACACCGCCATCGCCGCCCGGCTGGTGCTCTCCGAGCGGGCGGTGGAGAAACACATCACCGCCGTGCTCACCAAGCTCGACCTCGGCCCCGACGACCCCGCTGTGCACCGGCGGGTGCGGGCGGTGCTGGTGTACCTGTCCGAGGGCTGAGTCCGGACCAGGTCCGGCCGCTGGCGTGCGAGACCTCGGTCAGGCGCGCTCGGCCTCACGCTCCTGGTACTCGCGCGGCGAGAGTCCGTGGAAGCGGGAGAAGGCGGCACTGAAGGTCGGCAGGTGGGCGTAGCCGACGCGGCGGGCGACGGCGCTGGGCTTGGCGCCGCCCACCAGCAGGTCGCGCGCGACGCGCATGCGGGCGGCGTAGCGCCAGCGGGAGAACGTCATGTCCGTCTCGTCGCGGAAGGCCCGGTGCACCTCGGAGGGTACGCCGAGGGCGGGCGATCCCCCGGAGGTGCCGATGGTGCGCAGGTAGTCCATGGCGGCCGCGCGCGCACGCGGATCGGTGGGCATCGGCACCGACAGCGCGCGCTGGGCGGCGACCTGCTCGGCGAACAGGCCGAGGATGTGGCGGGAGTCGTAGCCGTCGGGTCGCAGCCGGGACCGTGCGCTGACGGAGCAGAACATCAGGTAGTCGTCCCAGGAAGGCGAGAACCGCACCTGCAGCGGCGCGGTCAGCTGGAGGTCGCCCGGGCCGGCGTTGCCGAGCGGCAGCGAGACGGAGTTCTCCCGCAGGACCGTGACATGGTCCGCGCCGGCGGGGATCCAGGTCGCGACGCCTCGCTCCCGCTCGTACCGCCGGTCACCGATGTCCAGATATCCGCTGCCGCGATACACCCAGGTGAGCACGTGGGCGTCGTTGGCATGCGGGGGCGTGCGCGTCGCGGGGAGCAGGTCCGGCGCGGCGCGGGCGACGCCGGGGCCCACCATGCTGACCATCGCGTCGGTCTGCCGGGCCGCGGTCGCCCGCTCGCCGAGCGTGGACGGGTCCCCTGCGGTGACCTGGCTCCGCACCTCCCTGCCGAACTCGCGTGGCGTCTGCCCGAACCGCTGTTTGAACGCACGGGTCAGGCCGTTGCGGCTCGCGAAGCCGACCCGGGTGGCCACCTGGTCGACGTCGTAGCCGGCCGCCAGGAGCTCGACGGCCGCGCCGAGCCGGCAGCCGAGTCGCCACTGCTCGAAGGTGAGGCCGGTGTCGGCGACGAAGGCCCGGCGCAGGCTGCGCGCGCTGCACAGCACGCGGGTCCCCCACTGCTCGACGGTGAGGTCGAGGGCGGGGTCGCGCAGCAGCTCCTCGGCCAGTGCCCGGGCGCCCCGGGCCTTCGGCACCGGAGGCGGCGAGAGGGTCGTCGCAGGGTCGGTCTCGTGGCGGTGGCGCCGCGCGGGGCGCAGCAGGTCGGCGATGGCGCTCCCGGGATAGCCGTGCGCGCTGTACGGGGTGACCTGGAGGTTGAAGTGCTGGATCAGCCAGTCCTGCCAGTCGTCGGGGACCTCGAACCCGGTGGGCGTGCTCGGTGCGCCGGATCCGATGGTGGCCTGGGGCGAGAGGGGGAAGGCGACGGTGCCCGGTTCGGTGGCGATCACGCGGTCGCGCCAGCCGTCGGCCGGGATCCAGATCCCCTGTCCGCGGCCGAGCCGGTACGGCGCGGCGTCGTCGAGGTGGATGTGGGCGGTGCCGGTGCGCACCCAGAGCAGCATCGGGCGGCGCGGCATGCCGGTCTCGTCCGCGCGGGCCCCCGGGATCGGCGGCGGATCGCTCGGGGCGGCAAGCGAGGGCGGATGGATCACATCCTAAGTATGCGGCAGTCTGCGCACCCCGACGAGAGTGAGGATTACCTAACCTTAGCAGCGGCCCTCCTGCCGACGGTGGCGCGCGGCCCCCTCCCCTCGAAGCGATCCGAAAGGGCTGCGCCCGACATGCCGAAGACCTCACGCCGGCTCACCGTGCACCCCCTGACCCTGCGGGAGGTCGAGGTCGTCCGGGTGGTGGACCTGACGCCGGGGATGCGACGCGTCACCCTGTCCGGCGAGCAGCTGCGCGCGTTCACCTCGGCGAACGGCCTCCCGCAGCCGGCGTTCGACTCGCCGGGCTTCGACGACGACATCGCGCTCTACTTCCCGTACCCGGGCCAGAGCGAGCCGGTGCTGCCGGTACAGCAGGAGAGCGGCCTGAGCACGCCCCGGGACCCGCGGCCACTGTCGCGGGAGTACACCGTCCGCCGCTGGAGCCCGGAGACCGGCGAGCTGGATGTCGACTTCGTCGAGCACGGCATCGGGGTCGGCACGACCTGGGCCCACCGCGCCCAGCCGGGCGACCGCATCCACGTCACCGGTCCCAGCAGCTCGAAGGCGTTCCCGGTGGCGGACTGGCTGCTCGCGGCCGGCGACGACACCATGATCCCCGCGATCGCCCGCCTGCTCGACGAGCTGCCCGACGACGCGCGGGCGCAGGTGTTCATCGAGGTCGCCGAGGAAGCCCACCGGCTGGAGCTGCGGGCGCTGCCGCACGTCCAGGTGACCTGGCTGGTGCGCGACGGCGCCGAGGCGGGTACGACGACGCTGCTCGTCGACGCGGTCCGGAGCGCCACCTGGTGGGACGGCCGCCCGTTCGCGTGGATCGCGGGCGAGCGGACCGCCGTACGGGACCTGCGCCGGCACCTGGTCGAGGACCGCGGCATGGCGAAGCAGGACATCGAGTTCACCGGGTACTGGCGGCGCGGCGAGGTCGTCGCCCTGGAGACCGACGAGGCGGTGCCCGACCCCGAGAGGTCGATCACGCCGTTCGACCGGCTCCATGAGCTGACCGAGCTGATCGCGCCGATCGCGATCCGCACCGCCGTCGAGCTGGACGTCGCCGAGCTGATCTCCCGGGGTGTGAGCAGCGTGGCGGACCTGGCCGCCCGGGCCGGCGCCGACGAGCGGGCGCTGGGCAAGCTGCTGCGCTACCTGCACGCGCTGGACGTCGTGACCGAGACCGAGCCGGGCCACTACGGCCTCGCGCCCATGGGAGAGGTCCTGACCGTCGAGTTCATGGCGGACTACCTGCACCCGGCCGGCGCGCTGGGCCGGGAGATGCTCGGCATCCACGGGCTCACCGAGGCGATCCGCACCGGCCGGGCGTCGTACGCCTCCGTCACGGGCCGGACGTACGCCGACGCACGAGCCGAGCAGGACTACGAGGACCGCTACCTGGAGCGCCTCGCCGAGCTCCAGTCCGCGCTGGCGGTGTCGATCGCCACCTCGGACCTCCTGAAGGGCGTCGAGCACCTGGTGATCCACTCCGACGGCGCCGGCGCCCAGGCCGGCGAGTTCGTCAACGTCCACCCGGACCTCCGGGTCACGATCTGCGCGCTGCCCGCCCAGGCCGACTGGCTGCGCCGCGACCTGCCCGCCACGATCCCCGACGAGCAGCAGCACGCCCGCGTCCATGTGGTCGAGCAGTCCGTCTTCGAGCCCGGCCCGGCCTCGGACGCCGTGCTCGTCAGCCGCGCGCTCACGTCGCTGCCCGACGCCGACGCCGCCCACGCGCTGCGCCGCGCGTCCGAGAGCGTCCTGCCGGGCGGACGGGTGCTGCTGATCGAGGAGGTCTTCGACACCGACGACCTCGACGAGCACGACGGCGAGGCCGACCTGCTCGCCCTCACCGTCCACGGCTCCGGACTGCGCACCGCCACCGAGCTCGACGCCGTCATCGCCGGAGCAGGTCTCGTCCGCAGCGCGACCCACACCGTCGGCTGGGGCACCACTGTCCACGAGCTCGTGCCTGCCGACACCCACTGACCTCATCCCCATGCTGAAGAGAAGGAAGCACACATCCATGACCATGACACCCCTGAGACGCCGCGGCGCGGCCCTGACCGCGGCCCTGCTGGGCTCCGCGCTCGTCCTCAGCGCCTGCGGCAGCGACGGCGACGCCGACGACGCGACCGGCGAGACGCGCAGCGTCGAGGCCGACAACGGGACGGTCGAGGTTCCCGTCGACCCGCAGCGGGTCGCGGTTCTCGGCAACGCGGTCCTGCCGTACCTCGACCTCGGCGGCGAGCCGATCGCGGTCACCGACCTGGACAGCAGTGCGCTGGCCGACCTCCCGTCCGACCAGCGGGCCGCCTACGACGCCGCGACGAACGTGGGCGTGAACGGCGGCGAGGCCGACTACGAGAAGCTCGCGAAGCTGGAGCCGGACCTCATCGTCATCGCGGTGCCCGAGAGCGACTACGAGAAGCTCGAGGACAAGCTGACCTCGATCGCACCGACCGTCCACCTGGGCTTCGACAGCGACTGGAAGTTCCGCGCCACCGCCCTGGCGGAGGCGACCGGCGAGACGGACGCGTTCGACGAGCAGAAGGCGAGCTACGACGACGTGGTCACCAGGATCCAGCAGGAGCACGGCGACACCCTGAAGACCGCGAAGATCACCGAGGCCTACCGCTGGGAGTCGGAGGATGCCGGCAAGTTCAGCATCAACGGCTCGCTGTGCGCCGAGGTCGTCCGCGACGAGGGCATCGTCGACTTCGCTCCGGCCGAGTTCTCGGTGTCGTTCGAGCAGATCGGCAGCCTGGCCGAGAGTGACCTGATCCTGTACCCCGCAGCCATCGACGGCCAGCCGTCGGAGGCCATCGTCCCCGTGCTGGAGACCAACTCCTGGAAGGCGCTCCCGGCGGTGACGTCCGGCCGCGCGCAGGGGATCTACTGCCCGTGGGGCAGGTCGTTCGGCTTCGCCGCCCAGTATCTGGAAGGCCTCGAGCGAGCCCTGGCGACGCTCGAGACCGAGCAGTGACGACCTTCCCGCGACGGCTGCATCTCCCGGCGACCCCGATGAACCCGATG
The DNA here is from genome assembly GCF_006494775.1 of Nocardioides humi. Lineage (NCBI taxonomy): Bacteria > Bacillati > Actinomycetota > Actinomycetes > Propionibacteriales > Nocardioidaceae > Nocardioides > Nocardioides humi. The sequence goes on from NZ_CP041146.1 coordinate 1,189,552, forward strand.
ACGAGCAGAAGGAAGAGCACACCCATGACCACGACACCGAGACGACGCGGCTCGGCCGCAGCCGCCGTACTCCTGAGCGCCGCGCTCGTCCTCGCCGCCTGCGGCAGTGACGGCGACGCCGCCGGCGACAAGGCGGGCGAGACGCACAGCGTCACGGCCGACAACGGGACGATCGAGGTTCCCGTCGACCCGCAGCGGGTCGTCACGATCGGCAACACGACGCTCCCGTTCATCGACATGGGCGGCGAGCCGGTGGGCGTCACCGACGTGTCCGCCTCCGAGCTCGGCCTCATTCCCGAGGACCAGAGGACCACGTTCGAGGCGGGCACGAGCCTCGGCGCCAGCGCCGACCAGATCGACCTGGAGCAGCTCGCCGGCCTGGAGCCGGACCTCATCCTGGCCCAGTTCCCCGAGAGCGAGTTCGAGCCGCTCGAGAAGCAGCTGGGGTCGATCGCCCCGACGGTCTTCTGGGGGCTCGGCACCGAGTGGAAGGCCTTCGCCGACGGACTTGCGCAGGCCGGCAACCTGACGGACGGGCTCGGCGAGCAGAAGGCCGAGTTCGAGGACAAGATCACCCGGATCCAGGAGACCTACGGCGAGATCATCGACGACACCTCGTTCGTCAATCTCGACCGCTGGGCGAGCTCCGATCCCGGGACGTTCTCCATCGCGGACTTCGGCTGCGTCGAGATCGCCCAGGACGACATCGGCATGGACTTCCCGAGGGCCGCCGAGGGCGAGGACCCCCTGGGCTGGACCTCCCTGCCGTTCGAGCAGCTCGCGGAGCTGTCCGAGTACGACGTGATCACCTACCCCGTCGACGCCGAGGGCCGGCCGACGGAGCCCTTCGCGCCGGTGGTCGAGACCAACACCTGGAAGGCGCTGCCTGCCGTGGGCTCCGGTCGCGCGCTCGGCGTCTTCTGCCCCGGCAACAACTCCTACGGGCCCGTCCTGCAGTACCTGGACTCGCTCGACGCCGCTCTGGCCACCCTGCCCGCCAAGGAGTGACAGCTCTCGCACTGCGCCGCGACGGCCCGGGCACCGTGAAGGTGCCCGGGCCGCGCCGGCGTCTGATCGGGCTGGTCGTCGCGCTCGTGGCGCTGCTGGTCCTGCTGGTGCTGAGCGTGATGATCGGGTCGACCGCGATCGCGCCGTCGGTGGTGTGGGACGCCCTGTTCCGTCCATCCGCCGACATCGACCAGTTCGCGATCCGCGACTACCGGCTGCCGCGGACCGTCGCCGGCCTCGCGGTGGGCGCCGCGCTCGGGCTCTCCGGTGCGTTGATGCAGGCGCTGACCCGCAATCCACTGGCCGAGCCGGGCATCCTCGGCGTCAACGCGGGCGCGTCGTTCGCGGTGACGGTCGCCGTGGGACTGCTCGGCGTCCGCGACATCGGTGACTACATGTGGTTCGCCTTCGCCGGGGCACTGGTCGTGACGATCATGGTGCTCGCCCTCGGGTCGACCCGGCAGGGTCAGTCGCCGGTGGCGATGGTGCTGGCCGGAATCTGCATCGGCGCGGTGCTCGGGGGCGCCCGGGAGGCGCTCCAGCTGACCAACCCGGAGGCCTTCGACGCGATGCGGTCCTGGAACGCCGGGTCGATCCTGGGGCGGCCGCTGGAGATCGTCTGGCCGATCCTGCCGTTCTTCGCCGTGGCGATCGTCCTGGCGTTCGCGGTGGCGGGCCCGCTCAACGCCATGGCCCTGGGCGACGAGCTGGCCGTCGCCCAGGGTGTCCGGCTGGCACGTACCCGCGTCCTCGCGGTCATCGCGCTCACCCTGCTCGCCGGAGGCGCCACCGCGATCGCCGGCCCCATCGCGTTCGTCGGACTCATGGTCCCGCACGTCGCTCGCTGGATCGTCGGCCCGCACCAGCGCTGGATCTTCGCCTACAGCGTCCTTCTCGGCCCGATCCTGCTGCTGGCCTCCGACATCCTCGGCCGCGTCGTCATGCACCCGAGCGAGGTCCCCGTCGGCGTCGTCACCGCCTTCGTGGGCGCGCCCGTGCTGATCGCGCTCGCGCGGCGGAAGAGGGCGAGCGGGCTGTGAGCGCGGTGGACTTCGGACGGCGGGTGCTGGTGCTGCGGCGCCGGCGGATCGCTGTACGGCTCGAGCGGCGATCGGTCCTCGTCTGCACAGCACTCGCGGTCGCGGCGGCCGGCCTGGCGGTGCTCGCGCTGATGACCGGCTCCTATCAGCTGAGCGCCGGCCAGGTGGTCTCCGCGCTGACCGGCGGCGAGACCGGGCTGGTCCACGACATCGTGGTCGAGTGGAGGCTGCCCCGCGTGGTTGCGGCGCTGGTGTTCGGTGCCGCGCTGGGGGTGAGCGGGGCCGTGTTCCAGTCGCTCCTGCGCAACCCGCTGGCGGACCCCGGTCTCATCGGATTCTCCCAGGGCTCCTACACCGGTGCGCTGGTCGTGATCCTGGTCGTCAACGGCAGCTATCTGCAGCTGGTCGGCGGAGCGCTGCTGGGCGGGATGGCCACGGCTGTCGCGGTCTATCTGCTCGCCTACCGCCGCGGAGTGCAGGGATTCCGGCTGATCGTCGTCGGCATCGGAGTCTCGGCGACGCTGGAGTCGCTCAACATCTGGCTGATCCTCAAGGCGGAGCTGGAGCAGGCGATGGCCGCGGCTGCGTGGGGGGCCGGGTCGCTCAACGGCGTGTCCTGGAACCAGGTGGTCCTCGGCGGCTCCTGCATCGCCGTACTCCTGCTGCTGGCGGGCATGTCGAGCCGGCCGATGCGCCAGCTGGAGCTCGGCGACGACGCGGCCGCGTCCCAGGGGGTGCGGGTCTCGCCGGCCCGGCTCGGCCTGATCGTGGTGGGCGTGGCGCTGACCGCGACCGTCACGGCCGCATCCGGCCCGATCGCCTTCATCTCGCTGGTCGCACCGCAGATCGGACGCCGGCTCGCCCGCACCGGGGGGATCACCCTCGCTCCCGCCGCCTTCGTCGGCGCGTTGCTGTGCCTGGCGGCGGACTACGTCGCCCAGCACGTCGCCCCCACCCCGCTGCCCGTCGGGATGATCACCGTCATGCTCGGCGGCGGCTACCTCGGATACCTGCTGTTCACCGAAGCCAGGAGACGCCTGTGAGCGCAACCACGACCGACGTCCCGCGCCTCCGGGTGGAGTCGGCGACGATCGGCTACGACAAGCGGATCATCTCCGAGCACCTCTCGGTGGCGATCCCCGACGAGTCGTTCACGGTCATCGTCGGCCCGAACGCGTGCGGCAAGTCCACCCTGCTGCGCGGCCTCTCCCGGCTGCTGAAGCCGTCAGCCGGGCAGGTCGTGCTCGACGGTGCCGACATCACCTCCTTCAAGACCAAGGAGGTGGCCCGCAGGGTCGGCCTGCTGCCGCAGACGTCGATCGCGCCCGACGGGATCACCGTGGCCGACCTGGTGGCCCGCGGCCGATTCCCCTACCAGGGGTTCATGCGGCAGTGGACCGAGGCCGACGAGCAGGCAGTGCTCAGGGCGATGGACCAGACCGCGGTCACCGAGCTCTCCGGGCGCCTCGTGGACGAGCTGTCGGGCGGGCAGCGCCAGCGGGTGTGGGTGGCGATGGCGCTCGCGCAGCACACCGACATCCTGCTGCTGGACGAGCCGACCACCTTCCTCGACATCGCCCACCAGATCGAGCTGCTGGAGCTCTTCACCGACCTGCACCACGTCGGCCACACCCTGGTCGCCGTCCTGCACGACCTGAACCACGCTGCGCGCTACGGCACCCACCTGATCGCCATGAAGGACGGCCGGGTCGTCGCCGAGGGCACGCCGGACGAGGTCGTCACTGTCGAGCTGGTCGAGGAGGTGTTCGGTCTGCGCTGCCTGGTGGTGCCCGATCCGGCGGCCGGCAGTCCCCAGGTGGTGCCACTCGGGCGCGAACGACCCCGACGGGAGGACCGGAAGGCATGAGCGCGAGCAGCATCGAGAGACTGACGGCCGGTGAGTGGAGTCCCGAGAGATTCAGGCGGCATCTCGAGGAGACAGGCACCCCGCTCGTCGAGCGGGTCTCGGCGGGCGAGGTGGAGGTGACCTTCGTCGACGAGCCCGGGGACGACACGGCGGTCACCCTCTCGGTCGTCATCGGCCCCCGCATCGGCCGCAACACGATCGACACGGAGTTCGCGGCGGTGGCCGGGACATCGTTCCGCGCTCTCACGCTGCGGATGCGCTCCGACCTGCGCTTCTCGTACGTGTTCACCCGGCGGGGGTCGACGGGTGAGGAGGAACAGGTCCCGGACCCGTTCAACCCGCCGCCGAGGTTCTCGGCGTACCCGGAGGCGAGGTTCTCCGGGTCGTCGGTGGCCGCACTGCCCGATGCGGATCCGCTGCCCTGGCTCGACCAGGCCGAGAGGAGGCCAACGCCGGCCCTGGAGGTCGCGACGCTGGCGAGCGAGCTCCTGGGCAACGAGCGCCGGATCTGGGTCTCGATGCCCCCGGGAGAGCTCTCCGGCGAGAGCGCGCTGCCCTTCGTGATCCAGCTCGACGGCACACCCGACCACAGCGCGCCGAGCGTTCGCGACGCCCTGGTCGAGGCCGGCGCCATCCGGCCGTGCGCGGTGGTCCTCGTCGACCAGCTCGGGATGCAGCGCTACGACGAGCTGCTCTGCAACCCGGCGTTCTCCCGCATGCTGGTCGAGGAGCTGCTGCCGTGGCTCCACCGCCGGTACCCGCTCTCGCGGGACTCCGCCGACATCGCGCTGGCCGGCGAGAGCTACGGCGGCCTGTGTGCCGGATGGACGGCGCTGCACCACCCGGAGACCTTCGGCAACGCCGTCCTCCAGTCGCCGTCGTGCGGGTACCACCCCGACCTGACGTGGGGCACCGGGGCGGGTGAGCTGCTGCGCCGCGTTCCCGTACCGACGCTGATCGCCGACTCCCTGGCCGCGGAGCCGGCGCCCGTCCGCATCTTCCACGACGTCGGCGAGCTGGAGGGCTCGAACACCCACAGCCGCTGGCTGGACCAGGTGCTCACCGGGAAGGGCTACGACACCCTCTACCGAGAATTCGCCGGCGGGCACGACTACGCATGGTGGCGGGGGCTCTTCGCCGATGCCCTGCGCTGGTGCTTCCCTCCCGAGGCGGAGTGATCCCACGATGCCCTCGAGCTTCTCGGACGCCGACCCGACCGGACTCGGCCGAGGCCCCCTGACCCGCTGGTTGCCCGTGCTCCTGCACGCCCCCGCCGAGCCACTCGGGGCGCAGCCGTTCGAGGCCGCGTCGGGGCTCACGCCGGGTCGGCTCCTGGTGCGCGTGATGCTCTCGGCGAGGCGGATCACCGTCCCCGCGATGCTGCTGGCGATCGTGTGGCAGGTCGGCGAGTCGGCGGTTCCGGTGGTGATGGGGCTCGCGATCGACCGGGCGCTGGCGACCGGGGACGCGGGACAGCTGGTGCTGTGGCTGGCTGCGCTGGTGACCCTGTACGTCGCGCTGACGTCGGCGGCCAAGCTCTCGCTGCGGCTGACCGGCTATGCGGTGCAGCTGCTGCAGCACCGACTCCGTGCCACCCTCTCGACCGGCGTGCTGCACCCGGTCGGCGGCACTGCCCACGCGCCGGAGGGCGGCGTGGTCTCGGTGATGACGAACGACGTCACGCGCCTGTCCAACGCGGTGATCCTGGTGATCATCCCGGTCTCGAGGATCACCGCCATCGGGTTCATCGCGGCCTCGCTGTTGGCGACGCACTGGCTGCTCGGGCTCGTGGTGCTGATCGGGGCGCCGGTCGCGGTCTGGTCGATGGGCGTGCTCAGCGAGCGGCTCGCCCGGGACACCCGCGCGTACCAGGGACTGCTGGCCGCCACGGTCGGGCAGGCCACGGACCTGGTCGCCGGCTACCGGGTGATCAAGGGCGTGCGGGCCGAGGCCGAGGCGACGAGGCGGTACCGGCAGGCGAGCCAGGTGACCCTCGTCGGCGCACGGCGCAATGCGGGGCTGCTGGGGAGGTTCCTCCTGGGCTCGGGCGTGGTCAGCGGCACCTTCGTCGCCGGGGTGATGGGACTGGCCGGCTGGTTCGCCGTGGACGGGCAGCTGAGCGTCGGCGGGCTGATCGCCGCCGTCGGCCTCACCCAGGCCCTGCTGCCGCAGATCCAGGCGATCGCAAGCACCTCGATCCCCAACCTCGCCGGCGCCCTCGCCTCGTCCGCGCGCGTCCTCGACGTGCTGCGGGACAACGCGACCTCAGCACCCGGACCGGACGACGCGACCCGGCGGGAGGTCGCGGCACTGCCGGCGCTGGACCTGTTCGTGCCCCACGCATCCGGGCCCGGCGTGACGGTCCGGGTGGAGCCCGGCGAGCTCGTGGGCGTGCGCGCCGACGACCGCACCGCCGCCCGGGTCGTCGAGGCGCTGCTGGACCCATGGTCCGAGGGCGAGGCCGAGGCCTGCGTCGAGGCGCGGCTCGACGGGATCGCCGCGCGGGAGCTGTCCCCGGTCGCGTACCGCTCCCGGCTCGTCGTCGCCCCGCACCGCGCCACGCTGTTCAGCGGCACGCTCCGCGACAACGTCGCCGTGACCGCGGGCGCGCCCGAGCGGGTGGACGCCGCGGTGCGAGCCGCCGCGTGCGACGACTTCGCAGCCGACCTCGAGGTCCCGGTCGGCGAGGGCGGCAACCGGCTCTCCGGCGGTCAGCGCCAGCGGGTCGCGCTCGCCCGCGCCCTGGCGAGCGACGCGCCGGTGCTCGTGCTGCACGACCCGACCACCGCGGTCGACTCCGTCACGGAGCAGGCGATCGCGGGCCGGCTGCGCGCCGTACGCACGGGCCGCTCGACCCTGCTGATCTCCTCCTCCCCGGCGCTTCTCGGCTGCTGCGACCGGGTCGTCGACCTGCTGGACGACGTGCCCGTGCCCGCGAGGACGGCGCGGTGAGCGGTGCAGCGGCGACCGGGGCCGCGCCGCCCGAGGGCGGGCTGCCGGTCGCGGACGGTCGCGAGACCGCCGTCGAGGTCTGGCGGCTCAGCCGCGGGCACCGGCTCCGACTCGTCGCGGTGGGGGCGCTGGGCATCGCCAGCACCGGCGTCGACCTGATCCCGCCGGCGGCGATCGGCTTCCTCGTCGACCGGGTGCAGGCGGGCACCGCAGACCCCGGCACCGTGCTGACGATCACGGCCGTCATGGCGCTCTCGGCGGTCCTCGGCGCAGCGGGCACCGCGCTGACGATCCTGCTCGCCACCCGCGTCTACCACACCATCCTCGCCGCGCTCCGCGAGCGGCTCGTGGGCCGCGCCCTGACGCTCCCCCAGCACCTCGTCGAACGCGCCGGCACCGGAGACCTGATCTCCCGGTCCAGCGACGACGTCACCGCCGTGGCCGACGCCGCCCCCGCCGTGATCCCGGTGCTCACCGTCACCGCCTTCACCATCGTCGTGTCGCTGGGCGGGCTCGCAGCGCTGGAATGGCCCTACGCCGCCGCCTTCGCCGTCGTACTGCCCGTCTATGCACTCGCCATGCGGTGGTACCTGCGCACCGGTCCGCGGGTGTACCGCGCCGAGCGGGCGGCGATGAGCGCGCGTGCCCAGCAGATCCTCGAGTCGCAGCGCGGCTACGCCACCGTGCTCGGCTTCGGGCTCGCCCAGCAGCGGCATCGCGCGGTCATGACGGACTCCTGGGGCGTCGCGGTGCAGGCGCTGCGCGCCCGGACCGTGCAGAGCATGCTCAACGCCCGCCTCAACCTCGGCGAGTGCCTGAGCCTCGCCTCCGTGCTCGTCGTCGGCTTCGTCCTCATCGACCACGGAGCGTCGACCGTCGGCGGCGTCACCACCGCGATGCTGCTCGTGCTGCGTCTGCTCGGACCGGTCAGCCAGCTGCTGTTCGTCATCGACACCCTCCAGTCGGCGCTCGCATCGCTGAGCCGCATGATCGGTGTCGTCACCCTTCCGGAGTCTGCGGGCGAGCCGACGGCGACGGTGGAGGCAGGCACCGCCGTCCGGCTCCGCGACGTCACGTTCAGGTACGACGGCGGCCCGCGCGTGCTCGACGACATCACCCTGGACCTGCCGACCGGGCAGCACGTCGCCGTCGTCGGCGCCTCGGGAGCGGGGAAGACCACGCTCGCGGCCGTGGTCGCCGGCATCCACCCACCCGACGCCGGGACCGTGACACGACCCGACCACGTCGCGGTGATCACCCAGGAGGTGCACGTGTTCGCCGGGACCGTGCGCGAGAACCTCACCCTCGCCGCGTCCGGGGCCACCGACCGCGACCTCCTCGCGGCACTCGACGCCACCGGCGCGGCTCGCCTGCTCGACCTGCTTCCGGACGCCCTCGACACGAGGGTCGGCACCGGCGGGCACCCGCTCACCGACGCACAGGCCCAACAGCTCGCCCTCGCTCGCGTGCTGCTCGCCGACCCGGATCTCGCGATCCTCGACGAAGCCACCGCCGAGGCCGGCTCCGCGCACGCCGAGCAGCTGGACCGGGCCGTCCTCGCGGTCCTCGCCGGCCGAACCGGAATCGTGATCGCCCACCGGCTCTCCCAGGCCGCGGCCTGCGACCGGATCGTCGTCCTGGAGCAGGGTCGTATCGCCGAGACGGGGACGCACGCCGAGCTGGTCGCGGCCCACGGCGGGTACGCCGCCCTGTGGTCCGCGTGGGAGAGGGGACAGGCCCCCAGCAGGGCGAACGGGTCGTGACGGCCCTCGATACCCTGCCTTGGTGGCGGTGAGGGTCTCGAGAGGCGATGCGATCGCCCCGGGTCGGCGCTGTTGGCCCTGCACGCCCGGGTGCAGAGCGTCACCCGGGAGCGGATGGACCAGGCCGTCGCCGAGGGCAAGGGCCTGCTGCAGAGCTGGTGCATGCGTGGCGCGCCGTCCTACTTCCCGACCGCTGCTCGAAGTCGAGCTCGCCGAGCGGATCGCGGACAAGCTGACGAAGAGACGACGCGGCGTCTGGTAGCGGGAAGGCCCGTACGCCGCTGTCCGGCCCTCGGCGAAGCGGTCGTGCACTTCTGCATCCGCATCCTCACCTTGAAGGGGTCGTCTGCCTCACACCGCGAGACGGGAACAAGGCACGGTCCTCGTGGACCACAACGAAGCAACCCTGCCCCCGTGATCGGGGGCAGGGTTGGAACTTCGATCGGATGGTGGAGCTGCGGGGAATCGAACCCCGGTCCTCGAGCGCCGAGCCAGGTCTTCTCCGGGTGCAGTCCGTGCTGGCGTTTTCTCGGCCCCGGCGCTCGCACGAACACGTCGCCGACAGGCCCAGTCAGGTTTGAGTCCCGATCAGCCGCCCTGACGGCAACTGGTCAGCAAGTCTCCTGGATGACGCCTGGGTCCGGGACGGAGACGGATGCCCGGTCAGACGCTTCGATCACCGCGTCAGGCGGCGAGAGCGAAGGAACTGCGCTTAGCGTTGGCAGTTATTGGTTTCCAGCGATCGTTTACGAGATGACGCTGGCTTCTCGACCCGCTTCCCCTGGAACAAACGTCCCAAGTCGAAACCGATCAGCCCCTCTTGAGTTGTACCTGTCCAACACTACCGGTACCCCACGACATTCCCCACCAGGTTTCGGTGGCCCGCTCAGACGGCCGGGGTGGTCGATCTTGTCGAGCCGGCGTCGATCCCGTCGTTCACGGCGTCATGGTGCCTCGTCTCCCGAGATCGTGTGCCCGAGCAGCCGGACGGCGTTGCGCCAGCACACGTCACGCAGCCAGTCCTCCCCCAGCCCGAGATCGGCGAGCCAGCCGAGCTGGTCGGCGTAGCGGAACGGCAGGGTCGGGAAGTCGGAGCCGTAGACGACGCGGTCCTGCAGCGCGGCCAGCCGTGGGACGAGGTCGGGGGCGAGGCCGCCCTGCCCGCCGTACGGGTCGGTGAAGAACGGTGCCAGCGCCATCGAGGTGTCGAGGTGGACGCCGTCGTACCGCTCGGCGAGGTCGAGGAAGTCGGCGGTCTCGGGGGTGCCGAGGTGCGCGACGAGGACCCGGAGACGGGGGAAGCGGCGCAGCAGCCGGGTCGTCGCGGCGGGTCCGGTGTACGGCGTGCCGACCGGGCCGGAGCCGACGTGCGCGACGACGGGCGTGCCGCTGTCCGCCAGCGTGCCCCACACGTCGTCGAGCAGCGGGTCGTCGACGTGGAAGCGGCCGACCTGGGAGTGGACCTTGAAGAGCGCGACGCCGTCGCGGACCAGCCGCTCGACGTACGACGGCGCCTCGGGCTCGGGGTAGAGGGTCGCGGTCCACAGCGCCTCGGGCACGTCGGCGGCGAAGGCGCGGCTCCAGTCGTTGAGGTAGTCGGCGACGCCGGGCTTGTGGGCGTAGGGCAGCGTGGGGAACCGGCGCACGCCGAAGTCCCGCAGCAGCCGGAGCCGGGTGGCGGCGTCGAACCGGTAGCGGATCGGCCAGTCGCGGCCGATCAGCTCGCCGCCGTTGTCGAACTCGCGCCACACCGCGCGCTCGATCGGCGGCGGGAGGAAGTGGACGTGGAGGTCCATCAGCCCCGGCAGCCCGAGTCCCTGCCAGAAGGACCGGACCTCGCCCGCCTCCTGCGCGAGATCAGTCACGCATGCCCTTGAGCCGGCGCCCGATCGCCTCTTCCTTCTCCCGGTCGGCGGTGCGCTCGGCGATGGCCTGGCGCTTGTCCCAGCTCTTCTTGCCCTTGGCGAGCCCGATCTCGACCTTGGCGCGGCCCTTGACGAAGTAGAGCGCCAGCGGGATGACGGTGTGCCCCTTCTCGCTGACCTTGCGCTCGATCTTGTCGATCTCGTCGCGGTGCAGGAGCAGCTTGCGCTTGCGGCGGGCGGCGTGGTTGGTCCAGGTGCCCTGGGCGTACTCGGGGATGTGGACGCCGTGCAGCCACGCCTCGCCGCCGTCGATGTCGACGAAGCCGTCGACCAGGCTCGCGCGGCCCAGCCGCAGCGACTTCACCTCGGTGCCCTGGAGCACCATGCCGGCCTCGAAGGTGTCCTCGATGTGGTAGTCGTGGCGCGCCTTCTTGTTGGACGCGACGAGCTTGCGCCCGCTCGCGTCCTCCTTCTTCGCACCCGACTTGCCCGACGACTTGGCCATGAGACCGATTCTCTCAGGACCGCGCAATGCGGTTTCTACAGGTACGTCATCGGGTCGACGGTGTCGCCGTTGCGCATCACGATGAAGTGGAGGTGGCAGCCGGTGGACCAGCCGGTGCTGCCGGAGTACCCGACGACCTGGCCGCGCTTGACCTTCGCGCCCTCACCCACGGCGTACTTGCTGAGGTGGTTGTAGACCAGGACGATGTCGGCGCCGTTGACCTTGCCGATCGCGAGGTAGAGCCGGTTGCCGTAGACCTCGTCGTAGTACTCGTTGATCACGGTGCCGGACTCGCCGGCCCACAGCGCGGCGCCGCAGCCGGTGCCGAAGTCGGTGCCGTTGTGGAGGCCCCAGTACCCGTAGATCGGGTGGATCCGGTAGCCGTACGGCGAGGTGACGCGCCCGGGGCCCGGACGGGCGAGCAGGCCGTTGGTGTCGCCGTTGTAGCTGCCGCCCTGCTTCTTCGAGAGCTCGATGATCTTGGCCTTGATCTTGGCCTCGCGCTTCTCCAGCCGGCGCAGAGCCTTGCGGTCGGCCTCGCGGGCGGCGACGACCTCCTTGCGCACGCCCTTGGTGTGCGTGACCAGCCCGGCGATCTCGGTCTCGGTCGCCGCGGCCCGGTTCACGAGCGCGGTGACCGTGGCGACGTTGTCGTCGGCGGCCTTCTTCGCGTCGGCGACCTGGTCGCGCGCGGCGCGGACCTCGGTCCGCTGCTGCTCCATCGCGTCCTCGGCGGCGTTGAGCGCGACCAGCGCGTCGTTCTGGCGGCCGACGACCACCTCGTTGGTGGTCTCGCCCATCAGCACGTCCTCGATCGTGCCGGCATCGGCGTACGCCGACAGGAGGGCCAGCCTGCTGTCCCCCCGGGTCGCGATGCCGATGAGCGTGTCGCGGCTCGCCTCCCGCTGGACCGCGACCTCGGCGCGGGCCTGCGCCAGCGCGGTCCTGGCCACCGTCAGCCGGCCCTCGGCCTCGGTGAGCTGGGTGGCGAGCGTGGCCGCGGCGGCCTGCGCGGTGGCGAGGTCGGCCCGGACGGACGCGAGCCGGGTGCGGGCGTCGCCGAGCTCCGCCTTGGCCTTCTTCAGCCGCTTGGCGATCTTCGCGACCTTCTTGCTGGCCTCGTGGATGTCGCCCTTGACGCCGGCGATCTCGCCACGGACCTGGTTCTGCTTGTCCTTGAGGTCGTCACGGTCGTCGGCGTGGGCCAGGGGGACCGCGAGCCCGGCGATGGCGATGACGACGGCGACCGCGGTCACCAGCCACTGGGGGTGGGCCCACACGGGCAGCCTGTCGCGCAGGTCGGGCAGGGCACGGCGCAGCCACAGGGCGCTGGGGAAGAAGCGCACAGTCAGACCAATCGATGTTCGGGGAAGTGAACAAGGCGACCGTAGTCGCCGCGGGTCAGACTTTGACGTATTTGCGGGTCAGCAGGAGTGTCGGGATCAGCGTGAGCGCCGGGCCGAGGATGACGATGCCCGGCGGGAACAGCCCGATCAGCGCCTGGGCGTAGTCGCCCCAGTCGACCCACGGCAGGAACTGGACGTGGTCGGCCAGCGCCCGCTCCACCCCCCAGTACTGGAACGCGGCGAGTACGCCGGCCGCGAGGGCGACGCCGACGATCGCGGCGACCAGGGCCTCCAGGAGGAAGGGCAGGGCGATGTAGAGCGTCGACGCGCCGACCAGCCGCATGATCCCGATCTCGCGCCGGCGCGCCAGGGCGGCCAGGCGGATGGTGTTCGTGACCTGCAGCAGGGCCGCGAAGAGCAGGAAGCCGGCGCCGATCCAGGAGCCGTACTTGAGCACCGTCATGATCCCGAAGATCTGGCCCAGCGCCTTGCGCTGGTCCTTGATGACCGACACGCCGTCGAGGCCCTCGAGGGCGCTGATGATGCCGTCGGCCCGCTCGGGGTCTTCAGGGTCACCCAGTACGCCGCCGGCCAGCGCTCGACCGTCACCACCGGGTCGGGGCCCTCGAAGGCCGCCTCGGTGTTGCTGCGTTTGGCCTGCTCGTACGCGCGCTGGTAGCCCTCCTCCTTGGACTGGAAGGTCGAGGAGGCGACCTCGTCGCTGTCGTCGATCTCCTTCTCGATCCGCTGCTGCTGGTCGGCGGTGACCTCACCGCTCGCGCAGTTCGGGCTGTGGGAGGGGTCGTCGTCGGTGCAGAGGTTGACCAGGATCTTGAGCTCGTCGCCCAGGCTGTCGCGGGCGACGGTGGCCTCGCGCTGGACCAGGATGCCGATGCCCGCCAGCGACAGCGACACGAACAGCGTGAGGATCACCGCCAGGTGCATCGACAGGTTGCGTCGCAGGCCCGTGCGGAGCTCGGTGAAGACGTAGCGCAGCTGCATGGATCGGAGACTCTCTCGTTGCTGTGGTGGGTCGAGCTCAGTGCTGGAAGCCGTAGCTGCCGGACGCCTCGTCGCGCACGACCTTGCCGTGGTCCAGCTCGATCACCCGCTTGGTGAACTGGTCGACGATGCCGTGGTCGTGGGTGGCCATCACGACCGTCGTACCGGTGCCGTTGATGTCGCCCAGGAGGTTCATGATCCCGACGGAGGTGGCCGGGTCGAGGTTGCCGGTCGGCTCATCGGCGATCAGGATCATCGGCCGGTTGACGAACGCGCGGGCGATGGCCACCCGCTGCTGCTCGCCGCCGGAGAGCTCGTCGGGCATCCGGTCGCCCTTGTCCTTCAGGCCCACCAGCTCGAGGGTCTCGGGCACCACCTTGCCGATCTCGCGGCGCGACTTGCCGATCACCTGCTGGGCGAAGGCGACGTTCTCCGCGACGGTCTTGTTGGGCAGCAGCCGGAAGTCCTGGAACACGGTGCCGATCTGGCGCCGCAGCCGGGGCACCTTCCAGCCGGCCATCCGGTTGATCTCCTTGCCGGCGACGTGCACGCGCCCGGTGGTCGGCCTCAGCTCGCGCAGCACCAGCCGCAGCGCGGTGGACTTGCCGGAGCCCGACGTGCCGACGAGGTAGACGAACTCGCCCTTGTCGATGTCGAGGGTGACCTGGTCGAGCGCCGGCCGGCCGGGACCGGGGTAGCGCTTGGTGACCTTCTCGAAGCGAATCACCGGTGGTCGTCTCCGGAGGCTCGTCGGGGGTGGAGCGGGTCTGAACGAAGTGGCCCCCGAGTGCGTGCCTGGCAAGGCGGCGGAGCGACGGCATACCGGGTTGTCTTCCGAGCGACGCCGACGCAGCCAGGTGCGTGCTCGGGGCGCGGGACACACGACGAGGTTCCGGGGATGACCACCAGCCTGACGGTACGCCACGCCCGAAGACGACCGGCGGAGGCGTTGCCCGGTGCGTCGTGGCGATGGAGAGGCACGTCACGTCGCCGGTGCCGCGCACCGCGTCGGTAGGGTGACCTGCGTGCCGACGGTCCTGCGTGCGCTGCTCTTCTCAGCGCTGCTCACGCTCGTGCCGATCGCCGTCGGCGTGGCCATGTCGGGGGACGCCACCCTCACCCGCGAGCCCGCCGCCTACCAGGGCACGCCGCTGACGGAGTTCGACACGACCACGGCGGTGGTCCAGCGCGCGCCGTTCTGCGACCTGGTGCCCGACGCCGCGGTGCAGGAGGCGCTCGAGGAGGAGGCGACCCTCGCCGCCTACGACAACGGCGAGCAGTCCGACGCCTTCCCCGGCGGCGACGTCGCGCACGAGTACGGCTGCCGCTTCTCCCCCAGCGAGGCGACCGACGCGGACACCGGTACGGCGGTCGAGGCCCGCGGCTGGGTCTTCGCCCCGCCCGTCACCGCCGAGGCGGCGCAGCGGATGGTCGAGGCGTCGGCGACCGAGGCCTGCGCGGCGCTGCCCGGCGCACCGGCGTACGGCGCCCCGTCGACCGGCGTCCTGTGCGCCGGCGACGACACGCAGACGGTGTCCTTCCGCGGGCTCTTCGGCGACGCGTGGCTGGCGTGCAGCCTCACCCTGCCCGCCGGCGTACCGCAGGACGAGCTCGTCGACCGGGCCGGACGCTGGTGCGTGGCGGTCGCGCAGGCGGCGTCGGTGCCGCTCACCTGACGGACCTGCGAGGACCATGGTCCCGACTTGACCGGCATCCGCTCAGGGGCGCCGCGCCGGCGCCGATCGGGCGCCCATGCACCTCCTGCGCGCGGGGACCGGCCTCGCCGGACTGACCCTCGCCGTCGGGATGCTCGCCCACCCGGCGGCCGCCGCCGAGCCCGACCCCGGCGTCCCCGGGCTGACCGCCGCCGAGCAGCGCCTGCTCGCGGAGGACCCGTCCGTCGACGTGGCGGCCGACGGCACCCTGTTCGCCGTCGACGAGTGGCACCCGCCCGCCGAGGAGACCGAGCCGGACGACGCCGAGGAGGCCGGGCCGCGCGTGGCCGAGGCCCTGGCGGACGCCGCGCTCGCCGACACCTTCACCCTGCACAGCCGGCCCGGCGCCGCCCGGACCATCTACCTCGACTTCGACGGCGGCAGCCTGCTCGGCAGCAACTCGTGGCTGCTGCAGGGCCTGACCAGCCTGCTCTTCGGCGGCTGGTCGATGGACGCGTCCCCCTTCTTCTCCGACAGCGAGCAGGCGGTGATCCGCGAGGTCTGGGCCCGGGTCGCGGAGGACTTCTCCCCCTGGGACGTCGACGTCACCACGCAGGAGCCGCCGATCGGCGCGCTGTGGCGCTCGTCGGCCGGCGACCCGACGTACGGCACCCGGGTGGCGTTCACGAACGACAGCTCGGTCCAGGCCCAGCTGTGCAACGGCGGCTGCGGCGGCATCGCCTGGATCGGCACCTTCGACGCGATCACCCTCGGCGAGACGCGCAGCCCGGCCTGGGTGTTCCCCAACGCTCTGGGGAACAAGGCCAAGCACCTCGCCGAGGCCGCCTCGCACGAGGCCGGGCACACCCTGGGGCTCGCGCACGACGGGACCGGCGGCAGCGGGTACTACGCCGGGAGCGCGCTCTGGGGGCCGCTGATGGGCAGCCCGTACTCCTCCGCCGTCACGCAGTGGTCGAAGGGCGACTACCCCGGCGGCAACAACCACGAGGACGACCTCGCCGTGATGGCCGCGCACGGACTGCCGCCCCGCGCCGACGAGGCGGGCAGCACCCCCGCGACCGCGGCGGCGCTGACGACCCTGCCCGACGGCAGGGGCGTGATCTCGAGCCCCACCGACAGCGACTGGTACGCCCTCACCGACTGCACCGGCACGCTCTCCGCCGCCGCCTCGCCCGCCGCGATCGGACCGAACCTCGACCTGGTCCTCGAGCTGCGCGACGCCTCCGGGGGCCTGATCGCCGCCGACGCTCCCGCGACCAGCCGGACCCCCACGGGGACGCTCAGCGGGATGGGCGCAGCGCTGAGCGTGCCCCTCGCCGGCGGGCCCTACTACCTGGCGGTGTCTGGGGGCGGCTCCGGCGCCGGCGGGAGCAGCGCGTGGAGCGGCGGCGGGTACGACGGCTACGGCAGCGTCGGCACCTACCAGCTCCTCATGAGCGGCTGCGCCGGCGGCACCGGCGCCCCGGTCCCCCCGCCGACCGAGGTCCCGCTGGACCCCGCCGACGGCGACATCCCGGAGGTCGCCGGGGCCGCGGCCTCGCGCCCGGGGCGCCGCGCGCGCCCGCCGTACGCAAGGGCGCCCGCGGGGGCCAGGTGACCGTCCGGGTCGCCTGGGAGGCGCCCGTGACCAGCGGCGGCGCCATCACGGGCTATGTGGTCAAGGCGCTGCGGCTCGACGCCCGCGGCCGCGTCGTCGCCCGGCGGAGGACGGCCGTCCCGCCCGGCGCCGCGGCCGGCACCGAGCTCGTGCTGCCGCGCAAGGGGCGCTGGGCGGTCCGGGTCAAGGCCCGCAACGACCTCGGCTGGGGACCGCTCAGCCCGCGCTCGGCGGCGGCCCGGGCCCGCTGACCGGGCCCGTCCCCGGGGTCCGGGCGGGGGCCGGCCTTCCCATGATTAAGTCGATCTAGTTTACTGTCTTTGTGCAGGAGAGGCTCGACACCGATCGGGGCCGGCGATCGAGCCGGTTCGCGGTCCCGCGCTGGGCGTGGCGCGCCGGTGGCGCCGCGATCGCGGTCGTGCTGCTCGCCGACGGCGACGTCGTCGGCGCGCTCGGGGCGGTGCTGGCGTTCGCCGTCGCCGAGGTGATCTTCGACGCAGCGGAGGCCGAGCGGGACTGACCCACTGCACCGTGCGTGGTCGCGGATCCCCCGGCCGATCGGATGACCGATGTCCGAACTATTGGGGAATTCGGCACGCCTTCCTTGAATGACGCCCTTCGCAGGCGTTGGATGGACCTTCCCCGAGCGAGACGCGCCACCACGGGGAACCACACGAAAGGGCCCTCTGTGGCACGCGAAACCAACGGCACCCCCCTCAGCCGCCGCCTCGGCGCGACGTACGGCGGACGTGCCACCTTCGTCAGCCTGATCGGCGCGAGCACCGTCACGCTCGCCTCGGTCACGGCGGCGTCCCTCACCCTGAGCGCCAGCGCGCCCGTCCCGACGGGTCCGCCGCCCGAGCAGCCGCCGGTGGCGGCCCGGACCGCGCCGGCCACCAGCGACCCGGCGCCGGTCCCCGCCGAGATCCGAGCCGCGTCCGGCGCGTCGGTGCGCTTCGCGCTGCAGAAGGCGCGTCCCGCCGGCACCGGACCGGACGCCGTCCCGGCGGCCGCGATCAGCGCCTACCAGCGGGCCGAGGCCGTGATGGCGACCGCGAGCCCCGACTGCCACCTCTCCTGGACCCTGCTCGCCGGCATCGGCCACGTCGTGAGCCGCCACGGCCGGATCGGACCCTCGAACCTCGACGACCAGGGCGTCGCGACGCCGGCGATCATCGGACCCGTGGTCCGCGACGAGAACCGCCGCAAGCAGTCCGACACCGACGCCGGCGCGCTCGACCTCGACGCCCAGTACGACCGGACCGTCGGGCCCATGGGCCTGTCCCCCACCGCGTGGGCCACCGTCGGCGTCGACGGCGACGCCGACGGCACCCGCAACCCCCAGGACATCGACGACGCCGCGCTCGCCACCGCCGTGCTCCTGTGCAGCACCGGCGCCGACCTCGGCGACAAGGCCGGCCGGACCACCGCCCTCGCCGCGATGAACGCCCACCCGAAGTTCGCCGAGCGCGTCCGCGCCGCCGCGCGGGCCTACCGGGCCATGGAGCCCTGGCCGGCCGATCCGCCCACCGTCGTACCGGCCCGGGTGATCGCGGAGCCGGCCGACGACCCCGCCGCGCCCGTCGCGGCCGCACGGGCGGAGAGCGTCGACGCCCTGCGCCAGGAGAAGCAGCAGCCGGTGCCGGTGCGGACGCCGACCCCGCCGGCCGGCGCGCAGCCGGACGAGCCGTCGTCGCCGAACCCGCCGGCCACCTGCCCGGCCCCCGGCGACGACCCGTCGGCGGACCCGAAGGACACCGACCCGACGGACCCCGCCGACGGAACGGACGGAACGGACGGCTCCGAGCCCGGCGACTGCGCCACGCCCGAGGAGCCCGAGACGCCTCCGACGGAGCCGGGTGAGCCGGAGCCGAGCGGTACGCCGCCGGCCGAGACTCCCTAGTTGCTCTCGGCGGTCTGCTCGGCGCCCCGGCGCCAGCGGATGCCGGCCTCGAGGAAGCCGTCGATGTCGCCGTCGAAGACCGGCTGGGGGTTGCCGGTCTCGTAGCCGGTGCGCAGGTCCTTGACGATCTGGTACGGGTTGAGGACGTAGTTGCGCATCTGGTCGCCCCAGCTGGCGGCGACGTCGCCCTTGAGGTCCTTCTTGAGCGCGGCCTCCTCGGCCTTCTTCTTCGCGAGGAGCTTGGCCTTGAGGACGATCATCGCGGCGGCCTTGTTCTGCAGCTGCGACTTCTCGTTCTGGCAGGAGACCACGATGCCGGTGGGGATGTGGGTCAGCCGGACCGCGGAGTCGGTGGTGTTGACCGACTGGCCGCCGGGGCCACCCGACCGGAAGACGTCCGTGCGGATGTCGTTCTCGTCGACCTCGATCTCGTCGGTCTGCTCGAGCTGGGGCACCACCTCGACGGCGGCGAAGGAGGTCTGGCGGCGGCCCTGGTTGTCGAACGGGCTGATCCGGACCAGGCGGTGGGTGCCGACCTCGACGGACAGGGTGCCGTAGGCGTAGGGGGCGTGGATGGCGAACTCGGCCGACTTGATGCCGGCCTCCTCGGCGTAGGAGACGTCGTAGACCTCGACGGGGTACTTGTTGCGCTCGGCCCAGCGGGTGTACATGCGCATCAGCATCTCGGCGAAGTCCGCAGCGTCCACGCCGCCGGCGCCGGAGCGGATGGTGACGATCGCCTCGCGCTCGTCGTACTCGCCGGACAGGAGGGTGCGGACCTCGAGCCCCTCGACGGACTGCTTGATCTTCCCGAGCTCGGCCTCGGCCTCCGCGAGGGTGTCGTCGTCGCCCTCCTCGGCGGCGAGCTCGGCGAGCACCGCGAGGTCGTCGATGCGCTGCTGGAGGCCGCGGAAGCGCTCGACCTGTCCCTGCAGCGAGGAGAGCCGGCCGGTGACGCGGGTGGCGTTGGCCTGGTCGTCCCACAGGTCGGGGGCGGCGACCTGGACGCCGAGGTCGGCGATCTCCTGCTCCATCCTGGGCAGGTCGAGGACCTGCTCGATGGTGCGCATCGTCGCAGTCAGCTGCTTGATCTCGGCGTCGTAGTCGGTTCCTGCCACGAGGAGCAAGGTTACGGCTCGGCACGGAACGGGGCGAACCGCCGTCCCCGATCCCGCTCCCGGCGAAGAAAACGTGAACCCTTTTCAGAAAACGGATGTGCGTGCGGTCACAACCTGCTTGAATCCCGCACACTCCCTCCGCCACATGGGCTCCCGTGCCCGTTCCTCTCGGGTGGCATCCCCTCCTCACGGGACGGTGACGCATGCTCCCTGCGCCGATCGACAGCACCCTCATGCCCGGAGGCCGCCGCCGCGCGGCCCGCGACGTCCGACGACGACTGGCCTGGCTCAGCGTCCTCGCGACCGTCGTCGCGGGCCTGGTCGCCACCGCGGCGCCCGTCCGGGCCGCCCAGGCCGCGGGCGACGACGTCGCCACCTGGAGCACCGGCTGGTCGTGGACCTACCAGACCTCCTTCCGCTACACGGCTCCCGAGGCGGACGTCACGATCAACGAGAACGTGACCTACACGGTCGCCGGGATCGAGACCTTCCAGGGGCAGAGTGCCTACCGGCTCGACATCACCGGCACGATCACCGGCGGCAGCGGCACGGCCGCCGTGGACGGCATCGGCAACGCCAGCCTCGGCAGCTTCTCCGGCTCCGTGAGCGGCACCCGCTACGTCCGCCGCTCCGACCTCGCCCTGCTCCGGGAGCAGCAGCACCAGGACCTCCGGGCCCGGGCCACCGTCGCCATCATCTCGGCGAACATCACCGCCGCGATCGACCTGCAGATGGATCCCGTCGGCGGCTGGCGCGGGATCGCCTACCCGGTCGACGCCGGCCAGAGCTGGCTCAACGACCTCGGCGTGGACTACACCGGCGGCTTCACGTACGACGCCGGCAGCTTCGGCAGCGGCGGGGCTCCCTTCGAGGGCACCTTCGACGTCGACGCGCCGGCGAGCGTCACCAACGCGAACGTCACGGTGCCGGCCGGCACGTTCGCGACCAAGCGCGTCCACGCGCAGAGCGCGGACTCCTCGACCGTGAGCACCCACTGGTGGTCGGCGGCGCAGCGCAACGACGCGCAGGAGTACCTCAAGCTCCCGCTCGACGGCGCCACGCTCGTCCTGGACCGCAAGCTCTCCGGCGCCTCCACTCCCGCGGCGTCGACGACCGTCACCGAGACGATCACCCCGTCGCTGAGCTGCGCTGGTGGTGACGTCACCGTCGCCGGCCGGCTGAGCACCGGCGCCGCCGGCGTGCCCGTCACGGTCTCCCTCGACCGGTCGCCGGTGAGCCTGGGCCAGCTCGTCACCACGACCACCACCACGACCAGCGGCGGCAACTACTCCGCCACGCTGACCGCGCCCACCCAGGCCGACGGCCTGCAGAAGAGCGGGGTGCGCGGCAGCTGGGGCGTGCTGGTGAGCGCCGGCGGGGCGAGCAGCGCCGCCACCCTCGTCGTCACCCCGGTCAACTGCAGCACCCTGACCTACAGCGGGGACCTCGCCGCGCCGCAGGGCAGCACCGCCACCCTGCGCGCGACCCTCACCGACCTCGCCGGCGGCGACGTCGCGGGACGCACGATCACCTTCGCCCTCGGCGGCGACGCCTCCGCGACCGCGACGACGAACGCCGGCGGCGTCGCCGAGACCACCATCGCCCTCGCCGGTCCGCCGCGCGACGCGACCCTCACGGCGTCGTACGCCGGCAGCGCCGACCTGGCGGCGGCGTCCGCGACGTCGGCGTTCACCATCGGGAGGATCGCGACCGCCACGACCGTCGCCGCCGACCCGAGCGTGGTCACCGTCGGCGACCCGGTCCGGTTCACCGCGAACGTGACGCCGACGCACGGCGCCACCCCCACCGGCACGGTCCAGTTCAAGGTCGACGGCTCCGACTTCGGCGGCGCCGTGGCCCTGAGCGACGGCCAGGCGACCAGCGCCGCGCTGTCCACCCTGGGCCTCGGCAACCACACCGTCACCGCCGTCTACAGCGGCTCGGCCGACAACGCCGCGAGCACCTCGGCCGCGGTCGACTTCCGGGTCCGCGAGCCGCTGCTGGCGACCAGCACGGCGTCCTCGGTGTCCCCGAGCAGCGCCGTCCACGGCCAGCCGGTCACCCTGTCGGCCGTGGTCTCCACCGGCGCCGGCACCCCGACCGGCGACGTGGTCTTCACCGTCGACGGCACCGAGGTCGCGCGCGCCGGCCTCGGCTCCGACGGCAACGCCTCGGTGGTGGTCGACGACCTCGCCGTCGGCGGCAACGCGGTCGTCGCGACCTACACCGGCGACGACGTGTACGGCGCCAGCGCGGCCTCCCCGCGCACCGTGAACGTCGCGAAGGCGTCGGTCACGGTGACCCTGGACGCCTCGGCCGGCCACACGGTCAGCGGCGAGGCGGTCAGCTACACCACCACCGTCGCGGTCCAGGCCCCGGGGGGCGGCACACCCGCGGGCTCGGTCCAGCTGCTCGTCGACGGCAGCGAGGCCGGCAGCCCGGTCGCGCTCGACAACGGCGTGGCCGTGTTCCCGCCGCTGACGTCCCTCGGCGCCGGGACCCACACGGTCGAGGCCCGCTACGCCGGGAACGGCCAGTACCTGGGCGGTGCGGACCAGATCGACCAGGTCGTCGACCCGGCCGACACCACCACCGCCGTGCAGGCCACCCCGTCGCCGTCGGTGCAGGACGAGAACGTCCGGCTGACCGCGGCCGTCGCCGCCGTCAGCCCCGGCTCCGGCGCGCCCACCGGCACGGTCACCTTCTACGCCGGCAGCGAGTCGCTCGGCGCCGTCCCGCTCGCGGTCTCCCCTCGGGCAGCGTCGCCACCCTCGACGTCGACGACCTCCCGCCGGGCACCCACCAGGTCACCGCCCGCTACGCCGGCGACACCGACTACCGCGCCAGCGAGTCGGAGGCCGTCGCGCACACGGTGATCCCGGGCACCGCGATCGTGGCGACCACGACCACCCTCACCTCGAGCGCCAACCCGTCGGCGTACGGCGACACGGTGACCTTCCGCGCCGGCGTCGCCGCCGAGGACGGGTCCCCGGCCGGCACCGTGCAGTTCTCGGTCGACGGCCAGGACCTCGGCGATCCCGTCGCGGTGGAGGACGGCGAGGCGGTCAGCCCGCCGATCGCGTCGGCGGAGCCGGGCGACCACACGGTCATCGCGAGCTTCGTGGGCGCGCCCGGGTTCGCCGGCAGCGGCGACATCCTCGCCCAGTCGGTGACGACCGGGACGGCGGAGGTGTCCCTCAGCTCCTCGGCCCCGTCGTCCGGGGTCGGCGAGGACGTGCGGTTCTCGGCCGAGGTCACGTCGGGGGCGGAGGTCGCGCCGACCGGCTTCGTCCAGTTCTCCGTCGACGGCCGGCCGCTCGGCACCGCGGTCGCCCTCGTCGACGGCGGCGCGACCAGCGCCGCGGTCGGCGACCTGGCGCCCGGCAGCCACACGGTGACGGTCCTCTACTCCGGCGACCCGCGCTACGGCGCCGGCACCGCGGAGCTGACCCAGCAGGTGGGCACCATCGCGACGGCGACCGCGCTCGCCGTGGACCGCGACTTCGCGGTGTACGGCGACCCGGTGACCCTCACCGCCACCGTGACCCCGGCCGAGGGCCGGCTGGGCTCCCCGACCGGAACGGTGACCTTCACCGAGAACGGGCAGGTCCTCGCCACGGCCAGCCTGGCGCCGGGCGCGGACGCCACCGGAGTGGCGACCGTGACGGTCTCCGGGCTGGCGGCGGGCAGCCACGCCATCAGGGCGGAGTACGCCGGCAGCAGCCGCTTCGGGGCCGGCGCGTCCGGTACCCGGAGCGTGTCGGTGGCCCAGCGGCCGACCGCGATCGAGGCCACACCGGCGGTGGTGTCGCTGACACCGCTCCTGCTGCCGCTCGGCCAGCTGCGTGCGACCGTCACCGCGGGCGGCAGCCCGCTCGCCGGCGTACCGCTGGAGTTCCGGGTCGGCACCAAGCCGGTGTGCACCACGACTACCAATGAGTCCGGGTTCGCCGTCTGCAACGCGGCCGCCCAGATCCTGCTCCTCACCCTCAACGGCGGCTACACGGTCACCTACGCGGGTGACGCCGACCACCTCTCCTCCACGGCGCGCGGCGCCCTCCTGAAGTGAGGCCCGCTCCGATGAAAGGAACCTCTGTGCGGCGCACGATCGCGGCCCTCGCGGCCGCCACCCTGGCGATCGGGATCCCCGTCGCCCTCGTCTCGCCGGCCTCGGCCGACATCACCGCCCCGGCCGCGGGTGCGGTCCTGCGGGGCAACGCCACCCTGTCCGCGAGCGGGGCGAGCAACGGCAGCCTGTGCGTCAACGGCAGCGGCCCGCAGACGACGCTGCTGCTGGTCGACTCCTCGAACGTCGCCGTCATCGAGAGCGTCCAGGGCGGCGAGGGTGCGAAGAGCCTCACCTTCGACACCCACGCGTACCCCAACGGGGCCTACACCGCGCGGGCGGTCGAGCGGAACCGCACCGGCACGATCCTCTGCTCCAACAACACCAGGACGACCGAGCGGTCGGTGACGATCGAGAACATCACCCAGCTCGCCTACACCGGCGCCACCGAGGCCGCGCAGAACACCTCGGCGACGGTGCGGGCGACGCTGACCGACCCCCACCTGTCGTCGTCGGTCCTGCCGGGCCGGCCGGTCACCTTCTCGCTGTCGGACGGTACGTCGGTCAACGCGACCACCGACGCGAGCGGCGTCGCCACGGCGATCCTGCCCGTCTCCGGGCCGCCGCGGTCGGCCACGGTGACGGCGGCGTTCGCCGAGACGGCGTACTACGAGGGCTCCTCGGCGTCGACGCCGTTCGAGGTGCAGAAGAACCCCAGCACGACGACGCTGGTGCCGCCCGCCGACGTCGTCCACGGCCAGGCGGTGTCCTTCACCGCGCAGGTCGCGGCCGACAACGGCACCAGCACGCCGTCGGGCACGGTCCAGTTCACCGTCGACGGCGCCGACCTCGGCGCCCCGGCGCCGGTCTCCGGCGGATCGGCCTCGTCCCCGGCGACCTCGTCGCTGAGCACCGGCACGCACACGATCGGCGCTCGCTACAGCGGGGACGCCGACGTGGGCGCCAGCACCGCGACGACGCGGCAGCTCACCGTCGGCAAGGCGCCGAGCAGCACCGTGCTCACCAGCACCGGCTCCCCCACTGTCAGCGGCCAGGCGGTGACCTTCACGGCCACGGTCGGCGTCGTCGCACCCGGCGTCGGCGACCCGGCGGGCGGCGTGCAGTTCAACGTCGACGGCGACCCGTACGGCACCGCCGTGCCGCTGGCCGGCGACACCGCCACGCTGACCATCGGCAACCTGCAACCGGGCAACCACACCGTGCAGGCGACGTACAACGGCAACGGGGACTTCGCCGCCAGCTCCTCGGCGGAGATCAGCCACGGCGTCGACCGCGCCGCCACCACGGTGGCGCTGAGCACCTCCAACCCGGCCGCGGTCGCGGGCGAGCCGCTCACCTTCACCGCCGACGTCGACGTGGTCGGCCCCGGCACCGGCGACCCGAGCGGGACGGTCCGGTTCTTCGCCGACGGCGAGGAGATCGGCTCCCCGGTCGCGCTCAGCGGCGGCAGCGCGGTGTCGGCGCCGGTGCGGCTGGACGCCGGGGACCACCTGATCACCGCCAGCTACGAGGGCGACGACCGCTTCGCCGGCGCCTCGGACTCGCTCGAGCAGCAGGTGGCCGCGGCCCCCACCACGACGGTCGTGAGCGTCTCCCCCAGCCCGTCGGTCGTCGGCCAGTCGGTGACCGTCCGGGCGACGGTCACCCCGGTCGCCCCGGCCACCGGCAGCCCGGACGGCGTCGTCCAGTTCGAGATCGACGGCCAGCCGGGGGCGTTCGTCCCCCTCGACGACGGGGTCGCCGAGCTCGCCACGAGCACCCTGGCCCGCGGCAGCCACCAGGTCCGGGCGCGGTACTTCAGCGCCGACCCGAGCTTCGTCACCAGCACCTCCGCGGCCGTGAGCCACACGGTCAACAGGGCGGCGACGAGGACCACGGTCACCAGCAGCGCGCCCGTCGCGGTCGTCGGCCAGCCGGTGACGTTCACCGCGACCGTCGACGTGGTCGCCCCGGGCGCCGGCTCGCCGTCGGGCACCGTGACCTTCACCGACGGCGACACCGTGCTCGGCAGCGCGCCGGTCGGCTCGGCGACCGGCGGGATCGCGTCGATCACCGTCGACGCCCTCGCCGTCGGCCAGCACGCCGTCGTCGCCACCTACGACGGCGACGACAGCTTCACGAGCAGCTTCGGCTCGGTCGCGCAGAAGGTCCAGCGGGCCCAGACCTCGACCGTCGTGTCCTCCTCGGCCAACCCGTCCCAGCCGGGCGGCGCGGTCCGCTTCACCGCGGCGGTGAGCCCGGTGGCGCCGGGTGCCGGCGATCCCGTCGGCACGGTCCAGTTCAAGGTCAACGGCGCGTCGCTCGGCGCACCGGTGCCGCTGGTGGACGGCTCGGCGACCAGTGCCGAGTTCACCGACCTGGCCCCTGGCACCTACCGGATCTCGGCGGTCTACAGCGGTGAGCCGCGGTTCGTGGGCAGCACCGGCCTGCTCGACCAGGGCAACGGCCAGACCGTCGGCAAGGGCGGCACCGCCACGGAGCTCGCCTCCGACGACGCCGAGTCCGACCAGGGCCAGGCGGTGACGTTCACCGCCACGGTCCGCGCGGTCGCCCCGGCCACCGGCACGCCCACGGGCGTCGTGCAGTTCTGGGACGGCGGCGTCCTGCTCGGCGCGGCGAGCCTGGCACCGGCCGCCGAGGCCGACACCGGCACGGCGTCGTACACGACGGCGGCGCTGGCGCCCGGCACCCACGAGATCCGGGCGACCTACGGTGGCAGCGTGACCTTCGAGGGGTCGGCGGAGTCGATCGCCCAGGTGGTCGGGTCCGGCGTCACGGTGACCGGGATCGCGTCCAGCGCCAACCCGTCGTCGTACGGCGACCGGGTGACGCTGACCGCGACGGTGGGCGACGCGGTGCCGACTCCGGGGAAGCCCACCGGGACGGTCACCTTCCTCGCCGGCGACGACGTCATCGGCACCGCACCCCTCGCCACGGTCGACGGGCACCAGCAGGCGACCCTCGACGTCGACGGCCTGGCCGCGGGGACCTACGCGCTGTCGGCGTCGTACTCCGGTGACGGCACGCGCTCGGCCAGCACCTCCCCGGCGCTGAGCCAGGTCGTGCAGCGCGCGGCTACCCACCTGGACGACCTCAGGGTGATCAACTCGCAGCTGTTCACGGTGCGCGAGGTGGCGGCCACGCTGCGCGGTCCGGGCAACGGGCCGGTCGCGGGCCAGGCCCTGGTGTTCTCGACGAACACCACGGTCTCCGGCGGCTACCTGGAGATCTGCCGGGCCGTCACCGACGCTGACGGGTTCGCCAAGTGCAAGGTGCCGCCGGCGATGCCCGCCTACGTCAACGCCGACGGGTTCACCGTGGCCTTCGCCGGCAACGCCGACCTCCTGCCGGCCACCGACCACGGCGGGGTCGCTAGGGGCGTCGCGTCAGTGGTCCCTGATGTCGACCGACGCGAGCATCTCCTCGATCAGCTGGTCGCCGTCCGTCCAGGCCACCGGCACCTTGAAGTCGATGCTGAAGGTGAACCCGTCATGGTCGCCGCCGACGATGTAGCGGCGTCTGTCGTCGTTGCTTGCCTCGAGCACGTAGCAGTCCACACCGTCGATCTCCCGGTTCGCCACACGGAGCGGGGCGGGGTCGTCGTCGGACCAGGTCTTCTCGGCGGCGGCCGCGAGGCTGTCCAACTCATCGTCGCCCGTCGACCGGATGTCCGAGACGCTGGCCGACATCGATCCGTCCTCACGGAGCAGGCCACCGGTCACCGTCGTCGAGAACCGGGCGACCTGCCAGTCGGGATCGTCGGTCAGCCGCATGCTCACCGTGTCGTTGGAGATCTCCTGGCCGCTGGCCGGGGTCACCGACGGGGTCGCGGGGGCAGCGGACGTCGTCGACGGCGTGGTCGGCGGAGTCGCGACGCCGGGGCCTCCTGACGGCTCGTCGTCGGAGCAGCCGGCGAGCGCCAGCGCCAGGGCCGCGGCCGGCAGCGACCGGACCACCCGAGACACCATCCGACTCCCTCTCTGCACACCACGCCGGCAATCCGACACGCTACTAGTGTCGCTCCGGTGGTGGCCGTTTGGGCCGGCCGCAGGGTGGGTAGCCGCCTGCGTGCCGCTTGTCCTCGGGACCATCAAGGAACCAGCCCATGACCGCACCCCTCCCGCTCATCCCGATCCCGATCTTCAACCCCGCACTGATCGTCGGGGTCACCGCCCTGCGGGATCTGCTGCTCGTCGAGACCGAGGTCAACAAGATCCTCGAGACCCTCGGGGAGCAGATCGAGGTGATCAAGGACCAGAAGTTCACCTCCGACGGCTCGATCCCCGCCTCGTCCTTCGGCCAGGGCACCGAGTCCACCCGGCTGGCCAAGGAGCACACCCGGGCACACGGCGTGATCGTGAAGTCGCTCGAGGACATGCAGACCGACCTGCTCACCTTCCAGGAGGCGATCGACCTCGCGAAGAAGGCGATCGGCGGCGCCGACGAGCAGGCGGAGACCGACCTCCGCATCCTCCTGGCCCGTGCCGGCGACCTCGACCTCGGCTGGTACGGCGACGAGCCCCCGCCCGTCCCCGCCTCCGACGACAGCACCGACGGCACCGGAGGAGAAGCCTGATGACCGGCCAGCACCTCAACGACCTGCTCCACCGCACCGCGGGCATGTCGAGCAAGGACGTCGCCGCGTCGAAGCTCGCCTGGGAGGCGACCGCCACGGCGCTCGGCACGATCCAGACGGCACTCAACGACGGCAAGGAGGCCCTGGTGAAGGGCTTCGGCGAGCGCGAGACGGGCAGCGAGGCGATGGCCGTCTTCGACGGCGCCGTGGCGCGGATCAACGGCCGGCAGCAGGAGATGGCCGACGTCGCCACTGCCCTGGAGCACGCCGCGACGGCGATGAAGTCGGCCGAGACGGCCGCCGACAAGGCGCCGGACGCTCCCGCCGACACGCCGCCCGCCGCACCCCCGTCCACCGGCGACATCGCCGACGACGTCACCGCTCTCAAGCAGCACGCCAGCGAGGTCAACGCCTACAACCACACGGTGACCGCCTACGGCAACGCCGACGAGGAGGCTCGCAAGAAGGTCGCGCGGCTCCTGGAGAGGTACGACGAGGCGTACACCGCCCTGTCGAAGGTCGAGGGCGAGCCCGTCGACGACGACGGCGGCGGCCAGGACGACGACACGGACACCGGCGGCGGCCACGTCCCGCCGGTCCGCCACGGATCGGTCCCGACGGGCACCTGGATCTCCGACGACACCGGCCAGCACGTCCCGGGGGTCGACGACCCGTCGGCCGACCCCGGTGCCGCGGCCGGCGCGGGACCGGCGGTGCGGCCGCCGCCGATCTCCACCCTCGACCCCGACCTCGAGCTGCCCGACCAGTCCGGCCCCGGCGGGACCGGACTCGGCCTCAGCCAGGGCGCGCCCGGCGTGATCGGGGGCGTCACGGCGGCGGGCGTCTTCGGCGCCCCCGGGCTGGTGCGCGGCATCCGGGGACTGCTCAGCGGCCGCGGTCTCAGCGGGAGCGTCGGGGCGATCGGCTCGACCACCCGGGCCGGGGCGCCGGGCTCGCTGGGGCGCGGTGGCGCCGCCACTCCCGGCAGCCCGGTCAGCCGCGCCGGCGGACGCACCGGTGGGGCGGGCGTCGGCCGGCGCGGCGGTGGCGCCGGAGGACGGGGGTCCGGCGGCCGCGGCGGCGCGGCTGCGGCCGGCACGGCCGGGCGCCGGAAGCGCGACGAGCGTGACGGCGAGGACCGCGATCTGTTCGACGACGGACAGGAGTGGATCGACGACGAGGGCGCCGCGCCCGGCGTCCTCGACTGACGCTCTCCTCCGGGCCCGGCTCTCCTCCGGGCCTGGCACGACGACACCGCACGACGCCCCGGCCGCGCCTCACGGCCGGGGCGTCGTGCTGCCCGGGGTCAGCGCTTCCTGACCTTGACCTTCACCACCGTGCTCACGGGGAGGAGGAGGTCGCTGCCGGCGTAGGTGATCCGGACCTTCCGCTTCCCGGCGGTCCGGAACGCCTTGAGGCGGAAGGTGACCTTGCCGTTGCGGACCTCGGCCGTCGTCCTCTTCACGCCGGGGCCGTTGATCGTGACCGTGCCGGTGACCGGGGTGCCGGCGGGCGCGGTCACGGTGACGACCAGCTTCGCCCGCTTCCCGGCCCGGACCTTCTTCGGCTTGGCCTTGGCGGTGACGACCGGCTGTCCCTTGACCACGGCCGGCGCCGGGAGGCCCACGCCCACGACCGGGGCGGTGGCGACGCTGGTGGCCTCGCCGTCGGCGTACCCGGTGGCGTGCACGGTCTCGCGGACGCTGATCGCGCGCCCGATCTCGGCCACGGTGGGCGTGAACGTCGGTCCGGTCGCGCCGCCGATGGGCGCACCGTCGGCGAGCCACTGGCGGTCGACGGAGTCCGGGGCGGGCGTCCAGGTGCCGGCTCCCGCGGTGAGCACGGACCCGACGAGGGGCGTGCCCGTCACGGTCGGCGGGGTCGTGTTGTCGAAGGTCCCGACCGGCGTCTCGCACGGGAGCGTGCCGCTGCGCAGCGAGTGGCCGTCGGTGTCGCCGTCGTCGGCCCACACGACCTCTCGCTCCCCCGCGACGCAGGTCGACTGCGGCGCGATCGCGAAGCCCTCGTTGTTGAGGTTCGGCATGCCCACGGGACGGTCGTACGCCGCGGTGACGCCGAACCCGCCGTCGGCCAGCTCGAGGGTGACGGTGACGCCGTCGCAGCTGTCGTCGCACACGGCCCACAGCTGCTCGGCCTCCGGCTCCCACACGACGTCCATCACGCCCGGCGGGCCGGCGTTGGTCCGCAGCTGCGGGTCGGCGGTCGCGATCAGGTGGGCGGTCTCCTGGACGGCGGCGGTCTGGTCGAGCGCGAGGACGTAGAGCAGGCCGGTGCCCTCGACCGCGACGACGTACAGGCCGCTGCCGTGGTGCGGGTAGTCGGCCGGGTCGTAGGCCTCGGTGGTGCTCGCGTCGATCAGGCCGCCGGCGGTCAGGGCGGAGTCCGGGATCCAGGTGATGCCCTCGAGGCCGAGGTTCGCCCCGACCGTCGGGAGGATCGGGTTGAGGTCCCACTCGTCGGTGGCGTTCATCGACGTGCCGGGCTCGTAGCGGAGCACGGTGTTCTTGCTGACGCCGCTGACGTCGTTGTCGCGCTCGGCGGCGAGGTAGACCGCTCCGTCGGGGCCGAAGGTGATGCCCTCGGTGTCGGGCGCGCCGGTGCCGTCGTGGTAGCGCGGGTTCCGGCCGGGCGACCAGCCGGCGGCCGGGACCCAGGTGCTGCCGTCCTTGACCAGCTTGGTGAGCGTGCCGGCCTTGTTCTGCGCGACCCAGAGGGCGTTCGGGTCGGCCGGGTCGAAGACCACGCCGCTGGCGTCCTGGTTGAAGGTCTCCGCGAGGTCCGCGACGGCGACGCTCTGGGAGCCGGGCCACGGCTGGGTGTCCGGGCCGGGGCAGCTGTTGGTCGCGCCGGGCGTGGGCGTGACGTTGTCGACGAACGCGCCGACGCCGTCCTTGCAGCGGCCGTAGCTCTGCGTGGCGTGCGAGGTCCAGGCGTAGGAGTCGATCAGCTTCTCCGACGGGTCGAACAGCCGGACCGCGTCGTTGCCGCCGAGCCCGGCGGCGAGGTCGTCGACGACGAGGTGGCTGTGCGCCGGGACGACGGTGCCGGTCGGCAGGGTGGTCGGCGCAGCGTCGCCGTTGTCCTTGATCACCCAGCCGGCGACGTCGATCGCGTCGTCGGAGAGGTTGACCAGCTCGACCCAGTCCGGGCCCTCGCCGGGGTCGTCGGACTCGATCTCGTTGACCCGGATCGGGCTGCACGCGTTCGCCGCGCCCCGCGTCGGGACGGTGGTCACCTGCCACTCGCCGGTGCCGTCGGGGCAGCGGCCGTACGTCGTGGCGGCGTGGCCGCCGGACCAGCTGTAGGTGTCGACGACGGTGCTGCCGTCGGGGAGGAAGAGGGTGACCGTGTCGTCGACGCCGAGGCCGAAGCCGGGCGGCGGGAACTCGGTGTAGAGCGCGAAGAAGCCGCCGGGCGCCAGCGTCGTACCGGACGGGATCACCGCGAACGGGTGGTCGTCGCCGACGTCGCGGACCTTCCAGCCCGACACGTCGATCGCGGTGTCGCCGACATTGGTGATCTCGACCCAGTCGCCGACGACGTCGCCGTTGGACTCGATCTCGTTGAGCCTCACGTCGCTCGGGTCCGGCTCCTCGCCGGAGCCCTCCGGCTTGCCCGGCGGGTTGTTGCCGAGCGTGCTGGTGCCGGGCGAGCCGACGAAGCCGCCGGTCGAGGCCCAGGAGCCCTCGGCGTCGGCGACCGTGGACCGCACCCACGCGGCCGCGTCGTTGGCGCCCAGCGCCGCCTCCGGGACCCAGGCGCTCGCGGTGTCGGTGCGCGGCCCCAGCCCGGCCTGGTCGTTGTACGTCAGCCGGTCGACGAGCGCGCCGGCGGCGTCGTGGATGTTGATCTCGTCGCTGCGGCCGAGGTTGACGCTGTTGTTGCCGAGGACCTTGATCGAGGCCGGGAGGTCCCATTCGGCGCGGAAGTCGACGGCGCCGGCCTCGCTCACCACCGCGGACTCGCCGCGGGCGAGCACGCCCAGGGAGCCGAGGGCGACCGCGCCGGGGACCCGCGCGCTGTCGGTGTAGGACCAGCCGGCGAGGCTGGCCGGGCCGGCGCCGAGGTTCGTGATCTCGAAGAACTCCGAGCCGTTGTACTCCCACTCGGTGATCCGCACGTTCGTGGCGCCGCCGAAGGTCGAGGTGCCCGGCGAGCCGACGAAGCCGCCGGCGGAGGTCCAGGAGCCCTCGGCGTCGCCCGCCGTCGCGAGGGTCCAGCCCGTGGCGTCGCCGGCGGCCAGCGCCGCCTCGTCCGGGGCCCAGGCGCTGGCGACGTCGGTGCGCGGGCCGAGACCGGCCTGGTCGTCGTACGTCAGCCGGTCGACGAGCTGGCCGTCCGCGTCGTAGATGTTCATCTCGTCGGCGCGGCCGAGGTTCTGGTCGTTGCCGCCGACGACCTTCACGCCGACGGGGAGGTCCCACTCGGCGCGGAAGGCGGGCGCGGCGACCTCGCTGATGACGCCGGACTCCCCCGGGGCGAGGGTGCCGAGGCCGCCGATCGGGAAGGAGCCGGGCGTGCGGCTGCTGTCGTCGAACGACCAGCCGGTCAGGTCGACCGCCTCGGTGCCGGTGTTGGTCAGCTCGACGAACTCCGAGCCGTTGTACTCCCACTCGGTGATCTGGACGTCGGGCGCCGCCGCGTGGGCGGGGGCGGCGACGGAGAGGACGAGCGGGACCGGGACCAGGGCGGTGGCCACGGCGAGAAGGCCGGTGAGCCGGCGGGATGAGCGCACGGGAGATTTCCTCGGGGGTCGGCGCCGGTCCGAGCTCCAGCGGGATCGTCGTGTCGTCCCGCACGATCACGAGGACGGGCGAACGGTCGGTGAACCCCCGGGCAACGGCGTGCGACGTCGAGGAGAGCCTTCGGCGCTCAGCCGGTCAGGAGCAGTTCTGGCCCACCGCCGTCTGGGCCGAGGCGAGACCGACGGCGGCGTCGGCGAGGCTCGTGACGGCCGCCTTCCTCGCCGCCTTGGCCACCGCGAGCTTGGCCTTGACCTTGGCGACCTTGGCCTTCTTGCCCGCCGCCTTGGCCGCCTTCTTCTTGGCTTTGAGCTTCGCGACCTTCGCCTGCGCGGCGCTGACCTCGGCCGCGGCCTGGGCCTGCGCGGCCGTGGCCGTGTCCACCGCGGACGTCGCGGTCGTGCACGCCGCCGACGTCGAGACGGTGATCGATCCGGAGCTGACCACCTCGTCGGCGTACCCGCTCTTGTGGGCGGTCACCTCGACGGTGATCGCCTTCCCCACCGCGTCGGCGGGGATCACGAGCTGCTTGCCGGTGCCGATGGGCTGCGCGCTCCCGGCCGCGAGCCACCGGTAGGTGTAGCTGTCGGCGACGACGGACCAGATGCCCTCCCATGCCTGGACCGTGGCGCCCGCGACGGGGGCGCCGAGGATCGCCGGCTGGACCAGGTTGGCCTGGACCCCCTCGGTCACGGGGCTGCTCGGCGCCGAGGTCAGCCGGCCCTCGGTGAAGCCGGCCCTGGTCGCGGTGACCTCGACCGTCAGGGTCTCGCCGAGCGCCTCGGCGGGGACGACGATCGCGTTGCCGGTGCCGATCGGGTCGGTCGAGCCGGAGCGGAACCACCGGACCTCGACGCTGTCGGGCCCGGGACTCCACACGCCGACGTGCGCGACGATCGTGTCGCCGACCTTCGCGGCGGCCGGGACCTGCGGGGGCACGAGGGCCTGGACCGTGCCCGCTCCGACCGTCGCGCTCTGCTCCGAGGTGAGCGTGCCGTCGGCGTACCCGGCCTTGGAGACGGTGACCTTCACCGACAGGGTCTCGCCCTGGGCGGCCGACGGCACGACGATCGCGATGCCGGTGCCGATCGGGTCGGTCGAGCCGGAGCGGAACCACTGCACCTGGACGTCGTCGGGCTGCGGGCTCCAGACGCCGACGTGGGCGTAGGCGAGCTCGCCGACCTTGGGCGGGTCGGTGAGGACCCGGGGCTCGAGCAGGTTCGCGACCTGGGTGGAGCCGGTCTCCTCGACCGTCACCGGCGCGGAGGTGACGACCGCGTCGGCGTAGCCCGCCTTGGTCGCCGTCACCTCGACGGTGAGCTCCTTGCCGGCGGCGTCGGCCGGGACGACCAGCTCCTTGCCGGTCCCGATGGGCTCGTCGGAGCCCTCGGCGAACCAGCGGTAGCCGAATCCGTCGGGACTCGCCGGCCAGAGGCCCTCGTAGGCGACGACCGTGGCGCCGGCCATCGGCGTCCCGTAGATCGCCGGGTCGGAGGCGGCCTCGAGGGTGCCCTCGCCGACGACGTCGCTGGGGGCGGAGGTCGCCTCGCCGGCGGTGTAGCCGGCCTTGGCGGCCGTCGCGCGGACCGTCAGCGTCTCGCCCTCGGCCTCCGCCGGGACGACGATCACGGTGCCGGTCCCGATCGGGTCGGTCGAGCCCGAGCGGAACCACTCCAGGGTCACCTCGTCGGGCGCCGGGCTCCACACGCCGGGGTGGACCCCGGCGAGCCGGCCGACCCTCGGGCTGCCGGAGACGGACGGCGCGACCAGGCTCTGCACGGTGCTGGCGGCGCCGGCGGGGAGGACCGGGCCCTGGGGCGCGGAG